>JAQWDH010000011.1 GCA_028705565.1 Patescibacteria group bacterium
TCTGCTAATTTGCGAAATGGTAATGGAAAATATAAAAGCTTCTTGTTTTTAATTATCTCAATGGTTCTACTATTGATTGGCTCTCATTTTACTGTAACTTCAGCTACTGCCTTAGCTCATGCTCTAAAAATAACACCTATTTTAATCGGCATGTTAGTTGTAAGTTTAGGTACGACCATGCCAGAACTATTTTTCTCTTTAAAGGCCGTCAAAAGAAAAGATGACGGATTGGCAGTTGGCGATATTATGGGATCAGTTTTGGCAGATGCTACTATCGTGGTTGGTATTTTGGCTACAATCAGTCCGTTTTTCTTTCCAGTCAAAATTGTTTATATTACAGGTGTATTTATGGCCATATCCTCATTCATACTGCTTAAGTTCATGAAAACAGGAAAGTTGATTACGAAAAATGAGGGGTATTTGCTCTTACTTTTTTGGGTTGTTTATGTTGTTGTTGAATTTTTAGCTAATAGATAACAAAGGTATTTAGAAAGCTCGCCACAAGGGTAAACAAACGGCAAAAAAGGGGCTCAAAAGGGCTCCTTTTGCTTTTTATTCTCACTGAGTCAGAACAAGCCGTTCAAAATATCGATACTGTTTGATAAAAGATCCATAACTGACGGCAGGAATAGGACGAAGACAATTCCATTCGGCTTTATTTTTGTATTGTCGCTATTTTTGCGATCATCGATTGGAAGCAGAATAATTTCGACCTTTTTCCTGATGCAAACTTTTACGGGTTTCTGGCAGTGAGGACATCGTGTCACAAATACAGCTTCGGAATTGAAAACCGCATCGCGAAAAATGATCTTTGTGCAATGAGGACAATTGCCGACATTGGATTCATCTCTGTCCATACTGTTTTAATTATAAGGGTGCTATTTTCAAGAACCCAGATTATTAATGGTTAATAAACTACCAATTAAAAGTCCGGGTTCGACCTCCTCCCGAACCGTTAAAAGCAATTATGTATCCTCAATTGCCACCCACCGTTGACCTGTCCACATATGCTTCTTGCCGTCTATGCTTTTTATTTTTGCTCCCCCGATAGACATTTTTTCGGCTAACATCGATCTAAGCTCTTTGAAATTTTTTATTTGCTCGTAATTCTTTTTATTTAATTCTTTTTCTTTATTCTTGTTAGTTGGTCTGTCGGACCGATCCGACCGGTCTGTATGACCGAACTGACGGTCTGACTGACCGATCTGATTTGAGTTCGGTCTGTCTGACCTATCTATTTTCAACAGGTAATACACATTGTGGTATCGCTTTCGCTTCTTGCTGATGATTCCCAATTTGATCAGTTGGCGGATGCCTCTTTGCACACTGGAAACACTCGCACCGATTTTGTCGGCAATAGTTTTGTGAGACGGAAAACAAAAACCCTCCTGGTTTGAGAATTCCGCCAGGCAGTTATAGATAGCGATGCCGATCGGTTGAATGACACTTCCGTATTCATCAAGGATCACTTTACTGATCCAATACCAGTCGCCATTTCTTAAATCTCTGACTTTTGATTTTTCGTCCGTCATAGCAATAAAAACAAAGGCGTGAGAGTTGACCAGACCCTTGATCGCGCCTCATCACTCCTCTCAATGTCACCACCCATTCAGAGGAGAGGGATGTGCGGTCTATGACTTTGCTTTAGCGAGAGCTCGGTCGATGTTTTCCAATGCTTCCCGAACACTTCGCATAGTTACTGGGTTTTCAAGCTCGCCGACCGTGAAGTTATTCAGAATGCTCTCCCTCCTCGCCAAGAGTTCTTTCCTTGTCAAAGGTTTTTGATTCAATCTCTTGGCTATCCTGCGGAAGATCCTCGTCATCAATATTTTGATTCTCATATTTTTTGATGTGATCTAAATGCTCCAACAGCATGAACGCCATGCGTTTGAAGCCGGCATGGACACGCCAAACTTCTTGCTTGCTCGGCTCTCGGCCGAGCACCTCGGACAAGGCGTTTTTGGTAAGCTCAATAAGAGCTTCCTCGTCTTTAGTTGGTTTGGACATGTGGTTTGGTTCATAAGAGTGACCTCACACTTTTATTGACCTCACACGCCTCATTAAGCGTTTTTGCTTAACTTTTAAGGCAAAAAAATATCCTCTACTTTTACCCCCAACGCTAGGGCAATTCTCTGGGCGGTTTCCAAATTAGGCCGTTTTCGTCCGGTCTCATAGCGACTGATCGCTGTGTTATGCTTAAAGCCAAGAATACGGGCTAGTTTGTATTGCGTTAGCCCTTTCTCGATTCTAAGATCCCTCAGTCGAATGTTGGTTGGCGTTTTTTTCATATTCATTCTAATTTTAGACCTCTATAGTCATATTAAGCAATTTTGCTTAATTCGTCAATTATGGTTCTTGTGGATAAGCATATTTGCTTAATCTTTACATATTTGCTATACTGGACTAAGATAGACTTAGGGCAATTAATTAAGCAAATAATAAAAATATGTCATTTGGCTCATATCTAAAACAACAAAGAGAAACAAACCAATGGACGGCCAAGGATATCGCAGATCGACTTGGCTTTTCTGCCAGCTATGTCAGTCAGCTGGAGAATGACGCTCGACTCCCTTCTCAGAAGCAGTTGGGTGTTTTGGCTAATGCCTACGAAGTCTCTGAAGATGAGTTAAGGAAAGAGTGGACCGAAGCAAAGATTCACAAAGTGAGCTTCGTCACAAATTATAAATTTAATATCAAAGAGGCTGGCGGTAAGCGTGTCGAGGAGATGGCACACAATTTGGAAGAAGGTTTGGCGGAATTAAAAAAGACAATCACGGCCGATGAAGTAGCTCACTATAAAATGCCGTTATTCAATAAGATTCCGACTGACGATCTTGATCTGCATCTTAAACATGCCGAAGAGTTTATATTCCTCCCAAGGAACGGCATCGTGCGTGGCCACCGTATTTTCGGCATTCGTGTTTTCGACACTCCTTTTCCTGAAGCAGGCATCATCACCGGCGACCTGATCATGCTTGATGCGGATGTGGAGATTAATGATGGAGACATCGTGGCTCTTAAGACACCGGACGGATTGGTAATAACCTACTACAAGAAGCGTGGCGACTATCTTGAAATCGCCACCAGCGAAAAAGATTTCAAAAAAAGTTATCCCGCAAAAGAGACACAGATAATAGGTCGACTAATTTATCACATAAAAAAATATTAACCCCAGGGCTCGCCAAGAGCCCTGCTGTTTTTTATATCAAATACTATGAGTACAAATTATTTAATTTACGGCCGTGTTTCTACCTCTCGTCAGGCCGAGCGAGAATTGAGTATTCCGGCACAAGTCAAAGCGTGCCAAAAATACGGAATGGATCGTCATTGGAATTTACTCCCGGATGGCATTTATGAGGAAAAGGGCGAATCGGCAAGAACAACCGATCGTCCACAATTGCAGAAAATGCTTCATCGTGCCAAGACCGACAACAAGGTTGATGTGATCTTGGTTCACAAGCTGGATCGTATGTGCCGTAATGTGGCAGATTACGCCGCCATTAAGATGATGCTTAAAAAGCACGACTGCAAAGTGATTTCTGTTGTCGAGCAGTTTGATGAGTCGTTTTCAGGCGAGCTCGTTGAGAATATCATGGCATCAATTGCCCAGTGGACTTCTCAGAATATCAGCTGGGAGGTCAGGAAAGGTCTTAAAGAGGCCGTAGAGCGTGGCAGATTCCCAGGCGTGGCTCCTTTAGGGTATTTAAACGACAAAAAGACCAAATCCCTCATAGTTGATAATATTCGGGCCCCATATGTAAAACTGGCTTTTGAGCTATACGCCACCGGCAAGTATTCTTACGAGTCTTTGTCGGCCGAGCTCAATAAACGGGGTTTAAGGACTCGTGGAGGCAAATTGGTGGGCAGAAAGACTCTTGAACACATACTGGCAAATTCTCTCTATTACGGTCTTATAAAAACAAGATCTGCCACATGTCAGGCAAACTTTCCATCATTGATCACAAAAAAGCTTTTTGATGATGTTCAGGAAAAGATCCAGCACAATAATCATTACGCAGACCGTTCACGCAAACACGGTTATACATTGGCCGGTTTTATGAGATGTGCGGAATGCGGATCAATGTTTTGTGGTCAAACGCAAAAAGGTCATCTTTATTATTCTTGCAGTCATTGGAAAGACAAAAATTGTTCCCAACGCAAATATATGCGATGGGAAGATGCAGAAGGTCAAATCGCAACACACCTTTCGAGGGTTCATTTACCAGATAAGTTCAAAAAGGTTTTGGATGCTTATTTCCAACACTTCGCTAAGGAGAGAATGTCTCAGGAGGAGAAAGAACGCAAAAGCTTGAAGCAGGAGTTGGTAAGAATCCAGCAACAAATCCGCAACATTGTTGTGGATCGTTCAAAACGCATTATTGATGCAGAGGTCTTTATAAAGATTCAGGACGAGCTTTTAAAGGAGAAGGAAATGTATCAGGATCGGCTATCTGAGCTTGAAGGTAAGTCTGACAAATTCGTTCAAAAATTTAATGAGTTGCTGGACTTTACGGATCATGCCGACAAGGTATTTCAGAGCAGTGGTAACTATCAAAAACGCACAGTGATGAAGCTATGCTTTGATGGCTTTATCGTACAACAACAAAAACTGACGCCGATATGGACGCCAGTCTTTGATGTCTTGATGGATTTGCAAGCTTCCAAAATTGAACCTCCGAAACCGTCAAAAGGCTCGAAAAGCCTTGCAATTTCTAAGGTTCAAAGTTGGAAATCTGGCGGAGAGGGTGGGATTCGAACCCACGGACCTCTTTTGAAGGTCAGCACGTTAGCACCGTGTCGCTTTCGGCCACTCAGCCACCTCTCCATATTTTTGATTTTTGTTTCACGGCGGAGGGAGTGGGATTCGAACCCACGGAACCCGTGAAGGCTCAACAGTTTTCAAGACTGTCCCTTTCAACCGCTCAGGCATCCCTCCGCTATAAAACAAAAAAATAAAACAAATAATAGTTTTATATTTTGATTTACCTGCAAAGAATTTATGCGCAGGATAGCTTTCTTGTTTAAATAACAAATTTTATGCTATAATAACTATATAAAATTAACTCAATTTTGTCAAACAAAAATATGGCTAAAAATACTGAACAAATTAATTATGGAAAAGAAATTATCAGCTGGGAAGTTCATGAAAACGAAAAACATGAGAGGGGCAACAATTGGTATATTTTTATGAGTATTGTCGCTTCCCTGCTCCTTATTTATTGTTTTTATACAGCTAACTTTCTTTTTGCGGTAATTATAATTCTCGCAGCCATAGTGATTGTCACCGCCGACGGTCAAGAATCAATACTGCTTAATATATCATTGACTACCGAGGGAATAATAGTTGGCAGAAAATTTTATGATTACGATGAAATTAAAAATTTTTCTATTATTTATAAACCCCGGCTGGAAATAAAAAATCTTTACTTTGAATTTAAAAATCCTTTAAAACATCGTCTATCAATACCGCTAAATAACATGAACCCCTTGCCAATTCGCGAAAATCTGCTAAAATATTTGTCGGAAGATTTAGAACGTACTGATCAGCCGGTTTCCGAAGCTTTGGGTAAATTATTCAAACTATAAACTATGTTGTGTGGGCGAAAAGAAAATTCTGCATATGAGCAGAATTTTCTTTTCGCCCACGTTACTCGCTCTCGTCGTTCAACGGATAGGACACAAGATTGCGGATCTTGTAATTGAGGTTCGATTCCTCACGAGAGCACAAATAAAAATGGCGAGATTCCGCCGAGCGTGCGAGCGAGGCGTCCCGCGATGAGCAAAGCGAAGTGGCGGGGCTCACGAGCGTGCGAGCGAGGCGTCCCGCTATGAGCAAAGCGAAGTGGCGGGGCTCACGAGAGCACAAAAAAATAAACTCCAATAATACGGAGTTTATTTTATTTCATAACTTATGCTAAAATATTAGCATGATCACCCTTGAAACCGAACTAACAAAACTGGGCCGCATTGGCGCGGCCGTCGGAAAAAAATTAAAAAAATTAGGGGTTTTAACCGTTGAAGATCTGCTTTTTTATTTTCCCTTTCGCTATGATGATTTTTCAAAAATTTATAAAATCTCCGAATTGCAAAGCGGCATAACCGCCAATATTGTCGGACAAATTGAATTAATCCAAAACAAGCGCAGTCCGCGCCGCAGAATGAATATTACCGAAGCATTGGTGCGTGATGAAAGCGATACGATAAAAATCGTCTGGTTTAACCAACCTTTCATCGCCAGAGTGCTGAAAGTCGGCGATTTCGTTTCGCTTTCCGGAAAAATTGAAGAGGATTATAGCGGTTTTTCAATGATTTCCCCAAATTACGAAAAAACCTCACCCCCACCCCCTCTCCTAATTAGGAGAGGGGTGCCGAGTGAAAACGAGGCGAGGAGAGGCACGCTAGTTCATACTCAAGGGCTCGTGCCGAATTATCACCTTACGGGTAATTTAACGCATAAACAGATTAGGTATTTAATAAAGCAAACGATCAGCACTGCCAATAATATTATCGATTGGCTACCCCAAGAAATAAAAAAAGAAAATAATTTGCTGGACTTGCCCGACGCTATTACAAAAATTCATTTTCCCAAAGATCAAGAAGATATCGCGAAAGCGCGCGAGCGCTTGGCGTTTGATGAATTGTTTTTACTGCAATTGCGTTCGCAAATTACTCGTAGAAATGTATTGCAATACGTCTCTACCACAATTAAATTTAAAGAAAAAGAAACCAAACAATTCGTTGACAATCTGCCTTTTAAACTCACGAACGCGCAAAAAAAAGCGGCTTGGGAAATTCTCAAAGATTTGGAAAAAAACAAGCCAATGTCCCGGCTTCTGGAAGGCGATGTCGGTAGCGGCAAAACTGTAGTCGCGGCGATCGCCATGCTGAATGTCGCCCTAAATGGTTATCAAGCCGTGTTGATGGCGCCAACGGAAATTTTAGCCAAACAACATTACGAGAGTATAAAAAATTTGTTCAGCCGGTTTGATATTAAAATCGGCTTAATTACTTCGAGCGACAAACGTCTATCGCGCAATGTGGAGCGCACAATACAAAACGAAAAAGAAAAAATTAATTCAAAATTTATAATTAATAATTCACAAATTATTATCGGCACGCATGCTCTCATACAGGAGAATATAAAATTTAAAAATCTATCGTTAGCTATTATTGACGAACAACACAGATTTGGAGTAGAGCAGAGAAAAACCCTTCTCGTAGGAACAGGGCATTGCCCTGTTCCTACCTCGCCGCACTTATTATCGATGACCGCCACTCCCATCCCCCGTTCTCTGGCCTTGGCTCTATATGGCGATTTGGATGTTTCAATTATCAATGAAATGCCAGCAGGAAGAAAAAAAATCCACACACAGATTGTTCCGGAAAATAAACGTGAAGCCGCTTATCAATTTATTCGCGAACAAATTAAAAATGGCCGGCAAATTTTTGTCATCTGCCCGCTCATTGATATTTCCGATAAACTCGGCGTCAAATCCGTTAAGGAAGAATTTGAGAAATTGGATAAGCTGATTTTTCCGGAAATAAAAATGGGCATGCTGCATGGAAAATTGAAATCAGCGGAAAAAGAAGAAATAATGAAAGAATTCGGAGAAAATAAAATAAAAATTCTGGTCTCCACTTCCGTGGTGGAAGTGGGAGTGGATGTCCCTAATGCCGCGATTATGATGATTGAAGGCGCCGACCGATTTGGACTGGCGCAACTCCATCAATTTCGCGGCCGCGTAGGCAGGAGCGAACACCAGTCTTATTGCTTTCTCTTTACCGATAATCGAGCGGAAAATACCATGAAACGCCTGCAAGCGCTGACAAATTGTTATGATGGTTTTCAATTGGCAAAAATTGATTTAAAATTCCGCGGTCCGGGAGAAGTTTACGGCACGGCGCAAGCCGGTTTTCCCGAGCTTAAAATCGCTTCACTTTTTGATTATGAATTAATGAAAAAGGCGCAGGCAAACGCTATAAAATTAATTGAAAAAGATTCAACTTTAAATTCTTGGCCAAATTTAAAAGAAAAAATAAACGAAACTAACAACCTTTTTCATCTTGAATAATTCTGTAATATTAGGAATATTTGCCAAAAAACGTTTTACTGTGTTAATATAATTTTAAAAGACCTAAAAAATACGTAATAAAAAAATTCAAAAAAAGTGGGAGGGTATAGATATGTGTAGGGCAGATGCCGGGGTTCTGGTTAAAGAAAGACTTCCGGTAGAAATAAGACCGGATGGCGCTTACGTAAAAAAACCCGAAAAGGTTACGTCGGCAAAAAAACCTAAAAAAAATCCGATAGTGTGCCATGGATGCAACCGGATAATAGCTTCTTCGATTGGTAATGGAAGTCCAGTAGACGGACATCCGTGCCACATCGATCCGGATTGTCAAAAAAAGGCTCAAGAAAGAGCCTTGCGAAAAAAGCACTAATCCATTGCCCGCCATCAAAGCCATTCTTTAATGGCTTTTTTATTTAAAAAATTATGCACTATAAGTTACATGTTTTACTATTTCTTCTAAATTCTTGATTTTACTAAATTCATTTTCCCCATTTTTAATCCGCATTCGGGAATAACCGCTTTTTTAAATCCTAATTTCTCCATTTCTTTCAATCTCTCTTCCAATTTTCCAACATTCCGCACTTCCCTGCCCACGCGCCAGAGTACTCCCGAAGGGGGGCTGACAACATGTCGGCCCCCTTCTTTTTATTTTTTAGAAATAAATTTACTATCTTTAATATAAAATCGCCACAACTTGTCTTTATATTTTCCGGCGTAATCTACGCCGATGCGCTTGGCTTTTTTGATTTGCGCCGGCGACAAATTTTCTTTACGGCTTTCAATCCATAGGCCGTATTTTTTTGTATAAATCGGCAAACAATTAAATTTCTTATCAATTTGCAAAGCCTTGGTTAATTTCGCCGGCCCATTCGTTTTTAAAATTCCCCTCTCAAGATGTATTCCCCTCTCCTTGCTAAGGAGAGGGATGGGGTGAGGTTCTTCCACCGCTCGAATCAAAATTGCTGCCGGATAATTCTTCGCGCCGGTAACAATATTTAACATGTAGTGCATACCGTAGGTAAAATAAACATAAATTATTCCCGGCTCGCCAAACATTACCTCGTTTCTCGCGGTTTTGCCGCGCGAGGCGTGGCTCGCTAAATCAAACGGCCCATCATACGCTTCGGTTTCCACAATTTTATATTTCACTATTCTACCCCCTCTACTTTTAAAGGAGAGGGTTGGGGTGAGGTTAAAATCTCGAACTAAAAAACAACCCAAGAGGTCTTGGGCGATAGTCAATGTTTGTCGATTGTAAAAACTTTTTTGCAAAATCATGCTCTTTGTTATGTGTTATATGTTATGTGACTCACCACGTCTTCCAAATTTTTTACTTTAATCAATTCTAACTTTCTTGCTTTGACCGCGCAATCCGGAATCATCGCCTTAGTAAAACCAAGTTTTTCCGCTTCGCGCAAACGTTCTTCCAGTTTTGCCACATTTCTTATCTCGCCGCCCAAACCGATTTCTCCCAGAGCTATCATTTTTTTATCAATATTTTGATTTAACAGCGAAGATATTATCGCCAAAGATACAGCCAAATCCAGCCCGGGATCGCCGACAGAAAGTCCGCCAACAACATTTAAAATTATATCTTGATTGGTTAGATTAATTTTGGTTCTTTTAGTTAAAACCGCCGCCAAAACCTGCAAGCGATTCAAGTCAAAACCCGAAGATTTTCTCTGCGGATAGCCAAAAACGGTTTTGGTGACCAATGCTTGCAATTCAACCAAAAACGGACGCGTTCCTTCCATCACGCAGCTGATTACCGAACCGGAAATTTCTTGTCCGCTGTCAGCGATAAAGACCAAAGAAGGATTGAGGATTTCTTTAAAACCGCCAGCGGTCATTTCAAAAATTCCCAGTTCATTCACTGAGCCAAAACGATTTTTAGTGGCGCGCAATATCCGATAATTATGCGCGGCTTCGCTCTCCAGATAGATTACCGTGTCTACCACGTGCTCTAAGGTTTTTGGTCCGGCCACTTGCCCGTCCTTGGTGATGTGTCCGATTAAAATAATCACGATATTTTCTCGCTTAGCAATTTCCAAAAATTTTACCGCGCTGGCGCGAATTTGCGCCACGCTTCCGGCTTCCGAGGGAATTTCCGAAGAATAAACCGTTTGGATTGAATCAACAATAACTAAAACAGGCTTTTCCTTATTCAAAGTTGAAATTATTTTTTCCGTGTTGGTTTCGCTGACAAATTTAATCTTGTTCAAATCGCAACCCAATCTCAAAAAACGATCTTTGATCTGGCCGGCCGACTCTTCACCGCTGACATAAATAACCTCATTTTTTGCACCAGTCAAGGCGCAGGCAATCTGCGCGACAATGGTTGATTTTCCTATTCCCGGCTCCCCGGAAAGGAGAATTAATGATCCGGCAACCAAACCGCCGCCAAGCACCCTATCTACTTCGCTGATATTAACTTTCAGGCGAGACAAATTTTCCGTTTTTATCTTCCCCAAATTTATCACCTCCGCCGGCGCTGGCGCAACGGTTTTATTTTTAGCTTCTTTTTCATCTACGGTTTTCATACTTAAAGTTCCCCACGCGCCGCACTCCAAACAACGCCCGCTCCATTTAAGGAACTGGGCGTCGCAATTAGAACAAATATAGATATTTTTGGCACCAGACATGTTTTAAGAGGATTATTAAAATTTTAAATATCTTAACAATCTTAAAGTTCTTGATAATCCTATTTATTTTGCTAGTTCTGATTCTATCATCTTCTTAAGCTCATTACTATTTATTTCTCCCATTATTTCCCTATCATTAATATAAATAAATGGCACGCCGACAATATCCAGAGCTTGCGCCTCCACAATATTATCGCTAACAAGTTGACTGATATTTTTATCTTGCAAACATTTTTCAAAAGCCGATTTATCCAAATTAAGTTCGTCGGCAAGATTTAAAAATAAATCTGGATCCAAACTGCTATTATTAACAAAAAGCTGATCGTGATAATCCCAGAACCTTCCCTGCTCTGCAGCACAGCGCGCCGCTAAACTTGCTCGCCAAGAAAATGAAGTTATTTTATTTTCCGGATAATCTTTGCGAATAATACGCACCTTGTCTTGATAATCTGCCGCCATAGACTTTAAAATATTTTCTACTTTTTGGCAATACGCGCATTCATAATCGGAAAATATTATAATATTAATTTTAGTATTTGGCGAACCGATACTTGGATCTTTGCTATTAATAATCGGCTTATTAATCGCGTCTTTCAAGGTAGGCACTTTTGTGATAAAAGGATCAGTTTGTTCTGCGGTAATATCATAATCATTGTTTGCGGAAATTTGCATATCTTCTTTTATGCCCAAATAATTAACCTTCAAAAATAAAAACAAAATGCCAAATAAAAAAAGACTTGCTATTGAGGCAACAACAAATAATTTAGCGGGAAATTTTTCCCGATGGATTATTTTATCTAAAAATTTTATCATACTATATTATAAAAATTACTTTTTCTCCTGCCACACGGCGCTATCAACTTTCCAAGCGTTTCTTTCCTTCTTGAATGTTATTAAAATATCTTGATAAAATACTGAGGAATTTTCCATTGTGCCGCTTGATTCACGGCGCTGAGTTTTTACTAAAATTTCCGACTTGCCGCTGGACGCATCAAAACTTGTTGCTTCCGTAGCTACGGATTTTGTTGTATAACCATGATAGATTGTAGAAAATTCACCCTGCGACTTGGCAATATACTGGTCTGCCCAAGATTGCATATTTTGCGTCATAAATATTTTTAAATCATTGATATTGCTGTAATTTGATTGATTGGAAAAACTGCCAAATCTTTCGGCAAAAGCGGCTGCCATTATTTTCAGATCTTCTTCGTTTAGTTCTCTATTTTCAAAACTAAAACTAGCTGACGGCGCAGTTACGGCAGGCTTAATAACCGTATTAGAAGTTGTTGCCTGAGGTAATTGCGCTTGCGTTGTGGTGGCGACTGGCGCAGTAGTTGACGATTGATTGAAATTGTAGAAAAAAATAAAATAAACAATCAAAGCGATTATTACCGCCGCTATTGCTATTATTAATATGCCAAACAATTTTCTATTCATATATTTAGATATTAAAATTAGTAATTGGCAATTATGATAAAATCTGTTTATCCAATATTTATTTCTTGAGTTCCGCTACTCTCTTCTCCTTCCCCATTTTCTTCTTGACTGGCTTCAAACTCTTTTTTTGCTTCTTCAATTTCCAATAACTGACGCGGATCAGAAGTAATTAACTGATCTTCGGTATAAGAAGCTACAATTTGAATTGCGGCATGTTTAGTGCCGGCAAAAAATATTCCCTCGCCTACGCCGCATTCCAATAGAAGAAACTTTTCTCCTTCCGTTAGATTAAAAGTTTTTTGCAATAAATCAATTGCCGCCGGTGATTGTTTGAGTAATAATTGCAAGGCCGAGGTAGTTACAATCGCATGACCATAGGGCGAATTCAAAAAATCAGCCACATCCTGAGTAATGGTTGTCACTCCTAAATAATATTTGCGGCAACGCTTTACCATGGCATAAATAAATTTTGCGCTATCCTCGTGCTGCATTAGCCACCATGCTTCATCAATTACCAAAACTCTTCTTTTCATTTCCGATCGCACAATACTCCAAATATAATTGACAATCGTATAAATGGCGATCGGCCTTAATTCATCTTCCAAATCGCGCACGGAAAAACAAACCAACTGATTATCAAGCTGAACATTGGTAGGATTGTTTAAAAGTCCGGCAAATGTTCCTTCGGTATATTTTTTTAAGCGCAAAGACAAATCCGCTCCGCCTTCCATACCCTCCAAAACATCTTGAAAATCTTGCATAATCGGCGGCTCAACTTTTGATAAGTCGCAATCTGGCGTAATATCTTTCTTAGCATAAGTTTCCAATAGCGCGCGATCAATAATTGAATCTTCCTCATGGGTTAAATCGCCCAGCATTAAGCGTACTAAACCCTTAACTGTAATTACGGCGCTACGAATTACATCACCCGGCTTTGCGTCCCCGCCAATAGCGCGCGGCAAATCAAAAAGATTGACTTTGTTTTCGCTTGATAAAGAAATATTGATATAAGTGCCGCCAACAGCATCGGAGAGATGTTTGTACTCGTATTCAGGATCAATAATAATCACTTCCGTTCCCATCATAAGCGAGCGTAAAACTTCCAATTTAATCGCATAACTTTTACCGGCGCCCGAGGTGGCAAAAACGACTGTATTGGCGTTTTGCATGCTGAAACGATCAAAGAGAATTAAACTGTTATTATGCCGATTTATTCCGTATAAAATTCCGTCATCACTGGTTAATTCGCTGGAAATAAAAGGAAAGGATGAAGCAACCGGCGAAGAATTCATGTTAAAAGTAATATAAAGTTCATCGTCGCCCAACGGCAAAGTTGAATTAAATCCCTGCTCGGCCTGATAAAATACTTTTTTTGAATAAACCAGGCGCGAACCCAAAATACTTTCGATCTGATCAGCCAACTTTTGCAATTCTTTTTCAGACTCTGAATAAAAAGTAATATAAAGAGCGAATTGAAAAAATTTTTCTATTCCCTGTGTTAAAGCGTCGCGCAATGCTTCAATATCGCGCAAAGCTGTCTCGCGCAAAGGATCGCGAGCCGCGCCTTTCTCGGCATCAGCAATAATCTGTGCTTCCAATGTTCCTACTTTGTTTTTGAGCTGTTTCAAAACAATATTGCTATTTACCGGATAAAAAAACATGCCAATATCCAAAGTATAATTTAAATTTAAAATCGGCGCGAACCAACCCACGCGAATATAGCGAGGATAAGTTATCACAAAAATAGTACTGGCGAATTTTTCACCAATTTTAATATGATCAGAAAATATTTGAAAACTGGCCGGAGCGATTAAATCTTTGATGGACAAAACACCACGCCTAAAAGCTTTTTCCTCTTCAACCATCTCACGCACTTCGATAGGCGCTCTTTCCGTTTGTCCGGCGGAGAGTTTGGCGGCAGCTTCAGCTTCTTTTTTTTCTAGCTCTTGCAGTTCGCTTGGCTTAATCATAAATATATTACTAATTTTATATTTTATTATTGGCAATGTCTCCAATCCTTAATTCATTAACTGGCGACAGACTCTGGTTGGCGGAAGTTGCCGGATTATAAGTATTATAATATAATTCAATTAAACTTTGAGTATCTAATTGCACTGCATTTAATCCCATGGAAGACAGTCCGCTCGCTATTCTTTCTACTCGACGATCTAACTCCGATCGTAATTTCTGAAATCTTTTTTCTTTCATTGTAATAAGCATTGAGGGTTTAAAAGCATCCAGAAGCGAAGAAAAAAAGTTTCGGCGCTTATCGGATTCTGGATTGTACGGCACAATAATATAAAAACGTTTACTCATTATCTTTCCCATACTTACCAGCTCGGTTATATATTTTAAATATTCGGAAGTCTGAATTTTTAATAACTCATTGACCTGCTCCTTTTCTCTTTGTTTTAATTTTTCCAGATAATTATCAATATTTAACTCTCTTGACTGCACAACTATTTGCAAAGGGAAATCAATATTATTTAAAAAACTGACATAAGAAGCTACGATTGCGTTCTGCTCGTCTTCACTTTTTAAAGAAAAATTAATACTGGAAACCATCAAAACAGAGCGTAAACTCCCATCACGCATAATTACCGTGTCGCCTTTTATTTCCGCAATATTTAAAAATTGCTGGGTAGAAGATCTGACTTTATTTTTTATTAATTTATTCTCCATAGTATAAAAATTATTACGTGGTTTCAATGTTTGTTTCCGATCCTCTTTCTTCGCCCTCGTACATTCCTCGCGTATCAACTATCAGAGAAAGCTCGGCTAGTCTGGAAGTGCCGAATTTTTTTGGTTTAATATGCTCAATTTTTGCCTCCACGTCTTCTTCTGCCATCTTTTCAATCCCAACAAAAAAATCTTTATTCCAAACTCTTAATTTTGGCCTTTTTAAAGTTTGAATAAAATTTAAAACAAAATAATGGAAGGGACGACCATTAATCTTGATAAAAGCAAAGGTAACGGAAATTAAAAATGTTAAACCTCCCAATATCAAAAACAAAGAAAAATCTAAAAATTTGTAAAAAATTGCAATAATAATTGTCGCCGCCAATAATAATATAAACTGTCGGGTTGTAATCGGTCCGATAATTTTGTCTTCCACGTCAATAAATTGCGGAACTGTAAATTGTTGCATATTTTAAAACCTTATTTCCTTGTTCAGCCGTAAAATAGCTTCAAATTCTTCGGCGGTAAGAACATCAAACCCTGCTTTCTTTCTTTCTTCTATTATAACATCAATCGGCTTTCCTTGGCTAATGCTTAACGCGCCGATTTCCAAATACAATCTGTTCACTATGCTAGATCGCCAAGCTCTAATGCCTTCAATTTTTTTACTATAACGTTCTTCTTCTAGCAATTTTATTTTTTCTTTTATCTTTGCCACTGCATCAAAAGGGTTTTTAGCCAAACGCCGAAAATTAACCATGCTCATGTAGCCAAGTTCATCTATCGGGCTCATTACCCGCGGTACGTGCTTCACATCTTCAATTTTTGTTTTTCCTGTTGGCTCGCTCGGTTTTCTTGCTTGTATTTTTGGTTTCAAGCTCTCTCCTTGTCCGACCGGCCCATCTGAGATATTATTATTTCGTTTAAATATATCCGCAACTTTTACAATCTTGGTATTAGGAGAGATGGCTTGCGGTTTTGTCGCTCCAATCACAACCGGCGGCAAAGGCGCTAGTTCATGCTCCGTGTCAAGCTCAATTTTTTTGGCAACCTCTTGCTTAGCAGGCGCTGCTTGGGCTGGCGGCGTAGGTGATTTTTTCGGCAATTTGGAATAATCATAATCAATATCGCGAGCGCCAATGCTTTTTAGCGAAGTAATTTTCTCAGCCGACAATTCTCCTTTTATCAAATCTTCCGGAACAGCCATCTTTACGGGCGGTTTAATTTGAGACGAAGAATTTTTTTTCAATACTTCGTCAGCAATCAACAAAATTCTATTAACCGCGCCTTCGTCAAGCCCCAAACCTCCTCCGCCAACATCTTTTGCCAAAACTAACTTCGTATCCAAGCGATCACGAACATTCTTCAAATAAGTGGAAATAATCTGCCTGAATCTTTTCAACAAAAACTCGCTGCTAAATTTAATATTTGTTTTATTAATTACCGCTTCAATATTTTTATTTAATTCGTTGTTTACCAAAACAATCTGGCCAGATTCGCCTAATTTTTTCGCTAATTTTCTAATTTCTTCTTCATCTTCCGGAGAAAAAGAAAAACTGGCGCCTTTAATTTGCACGGGCGCGATTGGTTTGATTGGCGATATCTCGCGCGCTGGAACATTATTTTCTTTTGGAACCAAAACTACCGCCTCCGGATTTTTTGACCACTCTAAATAATCTTCTAAACCATAAAAAATTTTTTCTTTCAAATCATTGGCTAAATTTTCTGCTATTTTTTTATCCAATTTGAATTCATCTGCCAAAATCAACGGCAAATCTTTCGCCAAAATATCTTTTACCATAATTTTTAAAACCACCGTCGCTAAACTTACGCTATACTTCTTTTCCAAATCATTAATTATGGCCATAGCTGCCGGACCAGCTACTTTGTCTCTTAATTCTTTCGGTAACTTATTAAATTTTTGCAGATACTCAAACATTTTAATTGTTATTTTGCCCGCTTGCGCAAGCTGTAAAAATTGTTAAATTTTTCTCTAATCGCCCAACATCTCTACATCCTTATTAATTTGTTCTTTCAGTTCTTCTTCTGTATTAAATTTTCTTACTTCTCTGATTTTTTTGATAATTTCCACTCTAACATTATTATCACTAATATTCTCTAAGCGCTCTTTGACGTATAATTCCAAAGATGGCTGATCGCCAAAAGTAACCCGATGGCCAAAGTGCAATAACCCCTGATAATCTCGCTCATTAATTTTCGCTTTAACCAAATAAACTCCGTGATCAACGTCTAAATCAATTTTATCTAAATTAATAGTGGGAAATCCTAATCGTCCTCCCCTGCCGGCGCCGTCAATTCTTTTGGCCGTAAATTCAATTTTTTTTCTTTGGCCGGTTGTTACAACTTTATAAAATGCAAAAAGCAATATTAAGCTCGCAAAAATTTGGACGGAATTTAAAATATTTTTATTCAAAAAATAATCCAAAATTACCGCTGAAAATGGCCAAAATAATTCGCAAATCGTAGCGGTGGAAGCGGTCACTCTTTTTAATCCATAATAATAAATAAACATTGCCGCCGCACCGCTAGAAAATACGATCAAAATTAAATACCACCAATGCGCGCCATCAATTAATCTAATACTCGCTAAATTATTGCTGAAAATTACAACAACAAACGCCATAATGCCAGTGATTCCAAAACGTAACGCCGCTGTAGCCTTGTAATCTAAATGATTAACAATACGCTTACCAAATACAGTTGATGAACCAAAAGCAAAAGCTGCCAAAAAAGCAAAAAATGCGGCATTATGCAGAAGGTTTATGTCCGTCACATCCAACCCAGTTTTGCCAAATGCCAAAAAATATGCCGCGGCAATCGCCACAATAGCCCAAAGATAAAATCGTCTAGTTAGCTTTTCGCCGATAATCAATCGCGCCATCAACAAAGCAAATACTGGCTGAAGTTTTTGTAAAATTACAACCGTAGCGAATGTTACATCACCACGCACGGCGGAAAAAAAAGCTTCAGTTATCCAAATTGTGCCTAGAAGGCCGCCAAAAACACAAACCCATATAATCGCCCCCCAATCCTTCCTGTTCAATAATTTAATTTTTGCCCAGCTCAAAATTATAAAGGGACACAAAACCACAAAACCCAAGGCGTGTTCCAAAAAAACAATCAAAGTCGCCGGATAAGTATAAAATTTTGGCCTAATAAAAGTGCCATCCAAGCTCCACAAAAATGCGGCTAGCATTATCGCAAAAGCGCCCCATAAAGCATTTCGTTGTGCCAAAAATTTAAACATATAAATTTCAATTAAACTATTATTTTTTATTCTTGCGTTGTTGTGATTTTCAATTTTGATGATTTGTATATGCGCGGCCTGTGCGATTTTAAACGAATAATTCTGCCGAAAAAATTACTTTTCAGTTCCTTTATATTAACTTTCTGGTCATAACCCAAACAAACAATATCCGGTTTATATTTTTTTATAACCGCAAATCTATCGCGTGTTTGCCCCAAAACTGCCTTATTAACAAAATCCAATTTTTTTATCACCACCAATCTCTTTGTCTCATTATTTCTTGGCAACCTCCCCTTGATTCTCTTGACATTGCAATCAAGGCCGACAATAACTATTAAGTAATCGCCATATTTTTTCGCTTGCTTCAAATATGAAACATGCCCTTCGTGAAGGATGTCAAAAGTTCCGAAACACATTACTTTCTTCATAAACCGGCTTCTTTTTTCAATATTTTCGCTTTATCCGTGCGTTCCCAGGTAAAATCTTTGTCATTTCTGCCAAAATGTCCGTAAGCCGCGGTTTTTTGAAAGATTGGACGCCGTAAATCAAGAGAATCAATAATTCTCTTGGGGCGAAAATCAAAATGCTTGCGGATCAATTCTAAAATTTTTGCCTCAGGAACTTTATTTGTGCCGAAAGTATCAATATACACTCCCACCGGTTCAGCTACGCCGATTGCATAAGCGATTTGTATTTGACAACGATCAGCCAAACGGGCGGCTACTACATTTTTTGCCGCGTATCTAGCCACATAAGCGCCCGAACGGTCAACCTTAGTCAAGTCTTTTCCGGAAAAAGCTCCGCCACCATGAGGAACGGCTCCACCATAAGTGTCAATGATAATTTTTCTTCCCGTAAGACCGGTGTCTCCCGGAGGGCCACCAACTACAAATCTTCCCGTGGAATTAATAAAAAACTTTGTCTTTATATCCAAAAATTTACCGAGTACCGGCTTAATTACCTCTTTCATAATGTCAGCGCGCAATTTCTTGGTGCTCACGCTTTCACTATGATGTGCGGCAATAACAACAGTTTCAACGCGCTTGGCAATTCCATCTTCATATTCAACCGTCACTTGGCTTTTACCATCAGGTCTAAGATATGGTAATATCTTTTTCTTGCGCACTTCAGCGAGCCGCTTGGCTAATTTATTCGCCAATGTGATTGGTAACGGCATTAATTCTGGAGTTTCATTGGTTGCATAACCGATCATCAAACCCTGATCGCCGGCACCTTGTTCCTTGAACTCTCCCTTTCCCTCATCTACTCCTTGCGCGATATCCGGACTTTGCTCATGAAGAGTCACAATTACACCGACATCATCACAACAAAAACCATATTCCTGTTTGTCGTAACCGATATCTTTTAAAATTTTTCTTACTGTCTGGTCAATATTTACATAAGCTTTGGTAGTAATTTCGCCGCCCACCATTACTAAGCCGGTAGTACAAAAACACTCCACTGCCGAACGGCTATACGGATCAGACTTAAGCATTTCATCATAAATGCCGTCGCTAATTTGATCGCAAATTTTATCCGGGTGCCCCTCAGTCACCGACTCTGACGATATTAGTTTTATATCTTTGGACATAGATTTTTTCTCCTTTTTTATTAATTATAATTTTCACTTAAATTTTTAATTTTTTATAATCCTAAAAACTAAAAGCTAACAGCTAAGTTATGTTCCTATCTCCCACGATCTCAAATATTTCTCCTGTTCGCTAGTTAATTTATCAATACTTATTCCCATGGATTTTAATTTCAAGTCGGCTATCCAATTTTCAATTTCCTCGGGCACATTATATACTTTTTTTTCTAATTTCTGATGATTTTTTACGACAAATTCGGTTGATAACACCTGAGTGGAAAAACTCATATCCATTACGCTCGCCGGATGCCCTTCGGCTGCTGCCAGATTAATCAGCCGGCCTTCGCCCAAAAGATAAATTCTTTTTTTGCCGACAACATACTCATCCACATTTTCATTAATATTTTTATTTATTTTTTTTGACATTTTTTTGAGAGCCGGAATATCAATTTCCACGTCAAAATGTCCGGAATTGCAGACAAACGCGCCGTCTTTCATTAATTTGAAATGCTCGCCTCTAATCACTCCGATATCGCCGGTAAGCGTACAAAATAAATCCCCGATTTTCGCCGCTTCTCGCATCGGCATCACTTCAAAACCGTCCATTGCCGCTTCCAAGGATTTAATTTTATTTACTTCGGTAATAATAACTTTTGCTCCCATGCCGCGCGCTCGCATTGCAAATCCGCGCCCGCACCATCCATAACCCGCCGTCACCACGGTTTTTCCGGCGATTAACATTCCGGTAGCGCGAATAATTCCATCAAGCGTAGATTGGCCGGTACCATAGCGGTTATCAAACAAATTTTTAGTTTTTGCGTCATTAACCGCAATAATCGGCACTAATAATTTTTTTTCACGCTCTAAAGATTTTAATCTGATCACGCCAGTGGTTGTCTCCTCCATGCTGCCTAAAATTTCTTTTGCTTGACTTTTATAAGTTGTGTGGAGTAGCGAAAGCAAATCTGCGCCATCATCCATCGTCACTTGCGGCCGGAAATTTACAGCGGTTTTTAAATGTGAATAATATTTTTTTCTATCCTCGCCTTTGATTGCATAAACTTTTATGCCGTAATCTTTAGCTAACGACGCGGCCACATCATCTTGTGTTGACAAAGGATTGGAAGCGCAAAGAAGAACATCGGCGCCGCCAGCTTTTATTGTTCTTATTAAATTCGCGGTTTCGGCGGTAACATGAAGACAGGCAGAAATCTTAATTCCGCGTAAAGTCTTCTCGCGTTCGAACCTCTTTTTAATTAAACCTAAAACAGGCATATCCTTCTCTGCCCATTCTATTCTTTTTTTTCCTCCCACTGCTAATTTGATGTCTTTAACGTCATAAGTCATAATCAATGGCTTTAATAATTTTTAATTTCTAATTTCTAATTTTTCCTTATAATTTTCCTCGTATCTCCTCTCAAGCTCCTTCCAAGTAAACCGATGCGTCTGCGTGCCATATTTTTCCACTGTGTAAACCGCAACCAGTCCGGCTAAACGGCCAACTTTTTCCAACGGCCATTCCTCAATTAATCCTTTAATTAAACCTGCTCGGTAAGCATCACCCGCGCCTGTCGGGTCGCAAGTATTTTTTGGCTTGGCAGGCGGTATTTGTATTTTTTTATTATTACTATAAATTTCCGAACCTTTGTTTCCTTTGGTAATTACTAAAATATTAACAAACTTACATAATTTTTCCAAGTTAGTATTTATTCTATTTTTAATCAACTCTATTTCGTAGTCATTACCGATTAAAACTTTTGCGCCATTAACCGCAAATCGCAAATCTTTTGAGGACAAGGCTGTTAATTGCTGTCCGGGGTCAAAAACATAAGGCACATTTAATTTTTTATACAATTTTACATATTCCAACATTCTTTCTCTGACATCAGGCGCCACTATTGCCAGTTTAATATTTTTGATTTTTTTCGCAACTTGGCAATATTTATAATCCAATGGTCCCTGATAAAATCCCGTAATCTGGTTATCGGACTGATCGGTAATAATATAAGCGGAAGCAGTCAACTCATCAGCAAGTTTTTTCACATATGTTATATTGATTTTATTTTCTCTAAGCCATTTCTCGTATTTGCCAAAATCATTTCCCGCCATTCCTAATAAAACCGGCTCCTCTCCTAATAAGCTCAGGTTATAAGCAATGTTTCCGCCAGTGCCGCCAAAACTTTCTTTTAATTTATTGATGGCAAAGCTGACATTTAATATATGTATTTTATCCGGCAAAATATGATCCTTGAAATATCCGGGAAAATTCATAATACGGTCATAGGCAAGAGTGCCGGAAACTAAAATGTTTTTCATATTTTTTTGGAGTTCGCGCCAGAGCGGACGCAACGCGAAATGAAATGAAGCGGTGCATACGCGGGCAGTGGCTCTTCAACAATCGCGTTCGCGCCGCTAGGGCGTCACGACCGCTGTTCCATTTTCGCAATCTTTTTCTCCTGAAATTCTGCGATTAATCGATCACAAAACTCTTCATATTCTTTTCCTGTTTTAAATTGTATTATTATTTTATTTTTATTACAAAACGTTCCGTTCCGCAAACCGATATAATCCTGATAGCTTGACCACCGATAATCCCGCGCCTTGCCTAAACCATGAATTTCATAATTGCAATTTACATAAACTGACATGGCATTGAAATGCGCATCGCTTCTAATCACCGACTGTTTGAATCTGTCCTGCATTAATGGCCCCACTCTCTTGTATTTCTTGTTAAAATATCCGCCATAGCTGGTATTAACCGCCAGCAAAAACTTGCTCACAGGAATTTCTGACAATTGATTCAATAATTGGTGATAATGATTATTCAGTAAACAATAAAAAATTATATCCACTTTATATTTATCTTTGAACTGTCTTAATTTTATTATATAGTATATAAAATCATCATCGTCTAGAAATATTGGTTCTTTGTTTACTCCGCGATTGTAGGTGTGGTAATACGCGCCCTGAAAAAATTCTTTTTTGCGATATTTTGCTTGGGACATATTTTCAAGAGAAACGCATTCACGCGAGCGGACGCAACGCCGAGCCAAAAGCGAGGCGGTGCGTACGCGAATATTTTTCCGCAAGCGTTCGCGCCGCCTGATGGCGTCACGACCGCTGTTCCATTTTCGCAATTTCTTCTTCAATCGCTTTTCTCTCCAAAGAGCCGACGGGGTATTGCTCTAGCACATTTTTCATATCATCAGATTGGCTTTGTGCCGGAAAAAAATCTATTTTTTTAGCTAAGGAATTAACACCTGAAGATATTTTTGCTATTGATCTAATTTCTGTTTTTTTCTCTTCTACAGCAAACTCGGCATCACTCGGATTAAGTAAAAAATCATACAATTTTAATAATTTAAGCAGCACTTTTTTTTCTTCCTCATTTAGCCCATTTGCTTTATCATCTTTACTGACAAAAGTTATTCTGTCTATATTTTTCCTCATCCTGCTTCCATTAAATATGTCATATAATAAGCACCACTGGCTGATAGAAATTTTCGCGCCAGCCTTACTTTTACCCAATAAAATTTCTTTATTCTCCGATAAAGCTTTAATTAACAAATCAAATTCTTTAAGCAAGTTTTCTTTATTTATACGACCAACCGCAAAATACTCATCCAATTTTTTTAATAAATCAAATGTTTCATTATATAATAATTGAGACAGGTTATTTCTGAATATCAAGGACAACTTTTCTATTTTTAAACCTAACAAATTTATTTCTTTAGGAATGTTGCGTTCTTCTTTTTTTTGTTCGTCAGCTACTTCTTCGGCCATTTTTACAAATAACTGATTAGCTTCGGTGATTATACGTAACCTTTCTTTGAATAAAGAAAATAATTCTTCTAGATCTGCCGCATCCATTTTTAACATTTTATTTTTCCATTCTTTTACTTCCAAATCTTCAAAAGGGCTGTCGTCTAAAAACTGGCTTATTTCTTTTATTAATTCTTCTTTTGTTTTCATATTATTACAAGCTCTTAATTGATAATTTAGCTGCTAATTGGTTTAACTTGTCGGTATTATTTTTGGATGCAGTTGTTGCCTTTTCCAAATTAATGGTATTCCTAAAAAGAACCTTTCCCAAACTATCAACACTTTCAGCCACCCTGGTCAAAGCATCAAGACCGTTGCCCATGCCAGCTACGACATTAACCAAATTTTCCATCGTTTCTTGCAATTTTGGATCAACTGCACCAACCATCGTTTGTTTAATATTCTCTTGTGTTGGCCGAGTAGCAGGCAAATTGGAAGTAAAAGCCTCCACGCTGGAACCTTTAGATTCTAAAATGGCATCCAAAGAATCTTTGGCTTTATTAGTTAAGAGAATTTGCTTATCTGGATCTTCTTCGCACCAGCGAGTCTCATTAGTTAAACCTTCGGTGATATACTCATGCATGATCGCGTCTTCGCTCATGTTGTCATTTTTGTAAACTTTTTTTACTTTTTGACGGGCAGTTTCTTTTTGTTCGTCACCCATAGAATCCCAAACTTGCTTTATTTCGTCATCAGAAAAAGTACTAGCAATCCGCCCGTGAAGCAGCTCATGGGCGTGGGTAGCGCGACGCTCTTTTCCACTCATCTCCTTGCCTTTGTTATGCAAAACTAAATAACTTAAACCGTTAATTTGATCTTCTACTGATTTAGCCAAATTCTCGTCAGTTTGACTGAGCAACTCTCTAATTTTAGCGGCAATTTTTGCTTTTCCCTCCCCTTCAACAAATAAACCGTCTAAATTACCAAGTCCCAGATCAGCAAAATCAAGAGCAATCCTTCCTTTGTCCAAGTGGTCAAGGCCAGTTATACCGCTCTTAATAACCGGATTCTCTGAATCGCCGGTAACATTACGAGATCGGCCGAACGGATCTGTGGGTGCGGTCACTTTTTTCTTCTCTCCGTTCACCGTGATTTCTTTCTGTCCAATTTGATTATCTCGAATACCGCCATTCTTTAAAAGACCATCAAAGAACTGTTTTTTCTTATTCTCCTCATCGTTCAACTTCTCGTCACAATTTGTAGGATCTACAATAAAAGCATTATATAAATCTTTAAAATGCGTACTCTTTGTCTTTCCCTCTTGTTCTCGCTTTAACCTATTTTTAAACCATGTATCCAATGCTTCTTTTTGTTTTACTGTACCGCGGTCTCTGACTTGGGAAATTGTTTTTAGAGATCCATCGCCTTCGTTAAATATTGCTTCAAGTACTTTAAAATCGTCATCATTTTCACCCCAAGCGGCAAAATTTTCATGATGCAAAGCAAAAAAATCAGCCATTCTTTGTCTTATTACAGTATAAGCAAGCATGCCCGGTCCAGCTTTTTTATCCTTAATAATTTCCCCGTATTTATCTTGAAGAAATTTACCTTCATCATCCCTTGGCGCATATTTTTCATAATTATATTCAGCTACACCTGTCTCTTTATTTACGTGCCAATGCCTGAAATATTCACTATTTTCCGCTCCTTCAAGGCCTTTATATTTTGCTGATTTAAACGTTTTTCCTGTTGCTTCACCTTGTTTATCAAATTTCTTTAAAATAGATTGCCCGCCGAAGAAATACTTT
>JAQWDH010000021.1 GCA_028705565.1 Patescibacteria group bacterium
ACAAAAGTTTTGGTAATCTGACGCGCGCGGTCGCTGCGTAAATTAAAAAAGAAAATCGCGTCATTGTCTTTGATAACGGCCGTTGGACCGCCATCTTTTTTAATAATCGTCGGACAAATAAACTCATCCGTCTCTCCGCGGTTATACGCCTGCGTTATCGCTTCTTCCGCGCTTTTCGCTCCGCACCCTTTTCCGCGAACCATCGCCTCATACGCCCTTTTTGTCCGCTCCCAGTCCTTATTTCGGTCCATTGAATAAAATCTACCCATCATAGTCGCTATCTTCTCGTTTCCATGAAAATGTTTTTCCAACTTTTTTAAATGTTGCGGAGCGTCGTGCTGGCCGGAATCGCGCCCATCGGTGAATAAATGCAGATAAACTTTTTTTATTCCATTCTTGTTTAAAAAATCCAAAAGCGCGTGCAAATGCTCAGGGCAGGAATGCGCGCTGTTATGATTGGACAAAAGTCCCATCACGTGCGCGGATGCGCCGTATTTTTTAATGTGACGGACGGCCTGAAAAAAAGCGTTATTTTTAAAAAATGTTCCGTCTTCAATCGCGTCATAAATATATAACGCATCCTGCTTTACTACACGTCCGGCTCCCAGATTAAGATGCCCCGCTTCGCTGTTGCCCTCCTGACCTTTTAAGAGCCCTACGGCCGTTCCGCTCGCCGCCAATTCTCCGTGAGGATATTTTTTCAGCCAATCAAAATAATTCGGCGCGGTTTCAGGCGTAATCGCGTTGCCGAAATTTTTCGCGTTCGCGATTCCCCACCCGTCCAGAATGATTAAAACAGTGGTTTGTAATTTATTTTTTGGCATAAAACAACTTTTTTGTTTTTTTATTTTTAATTATTATATTCCAAGCTCTTCTTCAATTTCCATCAGACGATTATATTTTTCCACTCTTTCGGAACGCGACAGCGAACCGGTTTTGATAAATTCGGAATTAACTGCCACGGCAAGATCGGCGATAAAAGTATCAGCCGTTTCTCCGCTTCTGTGAGACACATTAACTTTATAATTATTTTTCTTCGCTGTAATAATCGCGTCAATTGTTTCGGAGAGCGTGCCGATTTGATTTAATTTTATTAAAATCGCGTTGGCTACTTTTTCTTTGATTCCTTTTTGAAGCCGCTCTACATTTGTCACGAATAAATCGTCTCCGACCAATACCGCGTCTTTGCCGATTTTTTCAGTGAGAATTTTCCAATTATTCCAATCATCTTCGCTCAATCCGTCTTCAATTAAAATAAGCGGGTATTTTTTAACCCAACTTTTCAATGTTTCTATTATTTTTTCCGCCGGCCATCCTTGTTTTTTATTTATAAAATAATATTTCCCGCGCTGATAAAATTCGGACGAAGCGACATCCAAGCCGAGAAAAACCTGTTTTCCGGCTTCAAAACCGGCCTGTTTTATCGCCTCCAAGATAATTTGTATCGCCCGCTCGTTACTCGGCAAATCAGGCGCGAATCCGCCCTCGTCTCCGACGCCGGTGTTAAAACCTTTCTGACTTAAAATATTTCCAAGAGCGTGAAAAATTTGAACTCCGATGCGGACCCGTTCGCGAAAATATTTATGCCGCGGAATAATCATAAATTCCTGAATCGTCAAATTATTGTCCGCGTGCCGGCCGCCGTTCAAGATATTCATCGTCGGCACAGGCAAACGGAAACTTTTTTCCGGAATTTTATAAACATCCCTGATATATTTATATAATGGTTTTTTAATTGAAACAGCGCCTGCTCGGCAAACAGCCAAAGAAACCGCCAAAATAGCGTTGGCTCCAAGACGCGATTTATTTTTTGTCCCGTCCAATTTAATCATTTTTTCATCCAACACGCGCTGATTTCCAATATCCATTCCGACCAATGCTTTGGCGATTTCCGTATTGATATTTTTAACGGCTTTTAACACGCCTTTGCCGCCATAACGCTTTCCGCCATCTCGCAATTCCAATGCTTCGTGAACTCCGGTTGAAGCTCCGGAAGGAACTTTAGCTGCGCCAAATGAACCATTTTCCAAAATCACTTTGGCTTCAACAGTCGGATTTCCGCGCGAATCCAATATCTCCCTCCCAAAAATTTGCTTTATTTTCATAATTAATATTGTTAATTAACGAATTATTATCATCATTACTAAGTCGTGATTTTTTTTGTCATTCCCGCGAAAGCGGGAATCCAGTCGCTCAAACAACTGGTCGGATAATTATGGATTCCCGCTTTCGCGGGAATGACAAATAAGAAAACTCTGTGTGAATTTAACTTTTATTCATTATACCATAAAAATTATAAAAATATACAGATTGCGGGCTGGCGCGCTACAATTGACAAAACTCGCTTTTTATTCTATTCTTACATAGATATAGAACATTGAAAATTTAAAAAAAAGAAAAAGGAGGAAAAAATGATTACTTTAATAGCATGGATTTTACTTGCTATCGTGATAATTGTTTTTCTCAGTACGATTGAAAATATTGCTAAGACTCTTTTTAAAATAAAAGAGCACTTGAAATCTATTGATGACAGTTTGAAAAGGGAAAAAATTGAGAAGGATAAAAAAAATGACGCCAAATAAAACCAATTTGGTTGCTATAATAAAAAATAAGATTTAGAACCAAACAGCGGGGCATTCACCCCGCTGTATTTTATTTTTGTTTTATTTTTTTTAACGACCTAAAATCTCAAAAGTCACATTCACATTCATTGTCACTTCCTTGCTGCCAACCGCCACATCGGGAACAACCGCTTCGGCTCCTCCGCCCATACCGCCAACTCCATATTTCAAAGAATAATTATAATCGTCTCCGCCATATTCATTGTAAGAAACGATATTGCCAAATTTAACGCCGAGAGTTTTTTCCATCTGCTCGGCCTTGGCGCGCAAATCAACAATTGCTTTTTCTCTCGCTTGCGATTTTAAATTTTCCTGGTCATCAACCGTAAAATTGATGCCTCCTACTTCATTCACGCCAGTCTTGCTCGCGAGACCCAGAACATCGGAAATTTTCTCCAAATTTCTGATTTTAACGGATACTCTGTGCGATATTCTGTATCCAACCATCTCCTGACCTTTTTCTTCGGTATAATTGTATTCCGGATAAATTGAATAATCGCTTTCAACATCTTTATCTTCAATTCCGAGTTTTTTCAGTTCCGCCAAAACGCCGTCCATCACTTTTTTATTTTCCGCCTGCGCCTTCGCGACATCTTTGTTCACATTTGAATATCCTATCGTTGTTAAAGCTATATCGTTATTCCCGACAACCTTTCCGATTCCGCTCATCGTGATAGTTCTTTCCTGCCTATCGGCTTTGCCTATAAAATTATATTGTTTGATTCCGTTGCGCGTAAGAACGCCGAGATAAAAAACCAAATAAATAAGCAGTATTCCAAAAACTACATATTTGACCTTTTTCAACATACATCCGCATGAACCGCAACAGTCGCAGCTGTTCGCTTTTCCTTCTTCTTTTTTATTTAATATAACCATATTTTTCCTCCAAGAATCCGATGGCGAAAACCAATGGATTCAATTAATTTTAAAGCTTGTATATTATAGCACAAAAATCAAAACGAGAAAAACATTGATAAAAAATTGCGAAATTTTTTTCCGATTCTCACCGCGTCAACGCCCGGTAAATTTTTTCCTGCCAAAAATTCCAACATCGCTCCACCGCCCGTGGAAACCAAATCAACATCATCCGTCAAACGCAACTTTTTTAAAACTTCAATTGTTTCTCCTCCTCCGGCCGCGCCGAATGTTTTTCCTTTGGATTTTTCAGCCACGAGACGCGCGATTGAATATGTTCCGTATTCATAAGGATGTTTTTCAAAATAACCCATTGCTCCGTTCCATACCAATGTAAGCGATTTTTTTATATATCGCGAATAAAGCTCAATTGTTTTCGGCCCGATATCGTAAATTCCTTCGCTGTTCGTTATTTTGATTTGTTTCATTTTCCCATTCTCATACGACAAATCAACGACCCTGGCGTTTTTCCCGTCTTTTTTACCCACAATCAAATCAATCGGCATTATTATTTTTTTATTTTTACCGAACGCGGCGGCTTTTTTCTTTAAATTTTTTTCAATAACAGAGATCCCGACTCTGACGCCATTCGCCCAAAGATAAGTATTTACGATTCCTCCGCCCAGCAATATATAATCCGCTTTTTTTAACAAATTTTTAATAATCGGGATTTTCGTTTCCATCTTTACGCCGCCAAGAACGGCTGTAAACGGTTTTTTAGGGGATTCCGTGAATTTGACAAGTCCTTTTATTTCATCTTCCAAAAGCAAACCCGCGTAAGCCGGCAGATATCTTGCGATGCCGGACACGGACGCGGCGGCGCGATGCGAAACAGCGAAGCCGTCCAAAACAAAAATATCAGCGAGAGTCGCCAACGCTTTCGCTAAATTTTTCTCATTTTTTTCCTCACCGGGTAAAAAACGAATATTTTCAAGCATCACCGCTTCCCCCGCTTTCATCGCTTTTATTCCTTTCGTCGTATTTTCCCAATTTTTTAAATCCAAAATTTTGATTTTCTTTTTTAAAATTTTTTCCAAATTTACGGCTATCGGCCGCAAACTCAGTTTTTTATCAAAACCTTCCGGACGCCCCAAATGGCTGATTAAAATAATTTTTGCTCCTTTTTTAGCAAGATGCTCAATCGTAGGAATTGTTTTTTTTATTTTATAATCGTCAATGATTTTTCCATTTTTAATCGGAACGTTAAAATCAACGCGGAGCAACACCGTTTTATTTTTTAAATCTTTAATTTGCCGCAATATTCTTATTTCCATACTAAAAAAGCTGCCATTCCCGCGAAAGCGGGAATCTATCGTCCGATTACATGGATTCCCGCTTTCGCGAGAATGACAATAATTGGAGTTTACCCCGTCGGATGACGGGGCGAGAATGACAAAAATAGTATATCACATTTCGCAAAAAATTTTAATGTTCTTCTTAAATACAGCGGGATTGCTTCGTCTCCGCTCGCCAAGGCGAGCGGATTCTCGCAAAAAGATCTATTCAGCCAACGCTTCATACCCTTTTTCATCAGGCCAAAGATAATTCGCGAAAATCCATTCTGCCAAATCGCGCGCTTCGGTAAAACGGGCTTCGGCGCTTTCAGCTCCCAAAATCGCGATTCTCGCGCTGTGTCCTTTTCCGTCAGCCAAATACACGACGAAATTATAATCGGAGTCAATGATGTATCCGGTTTTGCCGGCGATGTTTTCCCGCGAAAAATTGTTTGGTATCCAATCGGTCAAAAGACGGTCCGTGTTCCAAATTCTTTTTAATTTTTTGTCGCCCAATGGTTTCGCGTAATACTCGGCTGTTTGGAGAGATTTATAAATTTTATCAAAAAGCAACGCGTTTTTTAAAAGTTTAACCGAATCAATGGCATTCGCTTTGTTATTCGCGTCCAAACCGGTCGGTTCAACAAAATGGGCGGAAAAAAGCCGCAAGTCATTGGCTTTTTTATTCATCAAATTCGCGAATTCTTCCATGTTGATATTATTTCCGCGCAAAATAATTGTAATCGCCGTGTTTGAAGAGCCGACCAAAGCCGCATTCCATAAATCTTCAAAAGTAAACTCCTCTCCGACTTGAAAATAATGGTCGCTTCCGTCCAAATCGGACTCTTTCACGACCGTGGTGGAAGCCCAGTGAATTGGCAAATCCAAAAGCACCATCGCTGACATAAGTTTTGTTAAACTTGCCAGAGGACGCGCTTCGTTTAAATTTTTTAAAAATAAAATCGCGCCGGTTTTATCATCAACCGCTACCGCGGCGCGCGCCGACAATTTTCCTTCAAATTCCATCTGTTTTTTAAGCAAAGGCGTTGAAGGCAAAATTAATCTGGTATTCGCAGGCGCCACATCGCCGCCAAAACGAATTTCCGAAGCCGGAGAAAAAATAACCGACTTTGCCGCCGCGCGATAATGCGAAGAAGCAAAAATTGAACCGAAAAACAAAAAAAACATGCCAACGAGCGTAAAACCGAAAGAAACTAAAAAATTTGGCGACCCGTTTA
>JAQWDH010000004.1 GCA_028705565.1 Patescibacteria group bacterium
TGAGCGGGCGAAGGGAGTCGGACCCTCGTCCTCGGCTTGGGAAGCCGATGTAATAGCCGTTATACTACGCCCGCTTTTTAAAAAGGCAGAGCCGGAAGCCCTGCCCTTTTGTTTTTAATTCGCAAAAATAATTTACTTTGTTTTTAATTCTTCAAACGGATTGTGGACACTTATATAAAGATGAATTTCCGCTTTATGCGCCAGGTCGTCCATATATTTGTCCAAACTCGGAAAAAGGAAAAGTATGTGTCTCCCCTGAATTTTTTCAACTTTCGCTTCGGTTTTTTTATCTTCAACTTTTATAATATGCCAGCCAAAACTCGTTTCCACCAATTCCTGCGACATCTCGCCTTTTTTCAAAGCGAACGCCACTTCCTCAAATTGCGAAACCATATCTCCTTTGGCGAACCAGCCTAAATCGCCGCCATTTTGAGCCGTTCCGTCTTGCCCATATTTTTTAGCCATTTCCGCGAAATCCGCTCCTGCTTTTATTTCATCTAAAACTTTTTGCGCCCGCGCTCGCGCTTCTTCCATCATATTTTGGTCAAGCTGAATTTTTTCCGCCAACTTGGATTGCAAAATATACGGTTTAATGACTTTTTCTTCATAAACAGACAAATTCCATCCGTAACGCTTGGTAATTTCCGCATTCACCGCGGCCTCGTCTTTCAGTTGCGTGATTAATTGGTCTCTTACTTCCTTTAAATCCGCGTCTTCTATCTTTACATCAAATGTTTTCGCGGCTTGAGCCGTAAAGATATTATTCGCCAATCTCCATAAAACTTGGTCGGATAATTCTTCTTCGTTCCATTCCGCGCCCTGACCGTCAACTGTTTTGGCGTATTCTCGCATAACATGAATCGCTTTTAAATCATCCAGATAATCTTTATAAAGGACGCTTACTCCGTTCACTTTTAAAACAGGCAAACGCAAAGTCGTGGCTATTGCGGCGCTGAAACCGTCTGTCGCGCCTTTGGCGTACACGCGATATATTCCTATGCCGACACAAACGATAACTGACAATAAAATCACTCCAGCTATTCCTATTAAAAACATTTTGAGGTTGCGTTTTTGTTTTTCGTTTTCGTTTGTTTCTTGAGGCGCCGGCGAGATTACCGGATTTTCCCTGTTTTCTCCTTCCGTGAAATTTTCCATAATTTAAAGATTAAAAATAATTTTTTTAAAAATTAAAGAAAAATTTAAACCATTTTATCGGATTTGGAACGCTTTCCCATTCTAACTTATTTTCTTCTTTTTGTCCAGAATTTTCCGAGCCGTTGGATGATATCACGGCCACCTTTTCGCCGGGTTTAACCAAGTTTAATTCCAATCGCGCTCTTTCTTCAGTGTAAGTGTCGGATTTGGCGTATTGCCAAGCTTTCAGCAGTTCAATCTTCTTTGATTCCAGCTTTGCCGTTTCATCCTGCAAACGATTTATTTCCTGCCTGACTTGATATTCTTGATAATACGCGCGACTGAAAACAATGGATGTAAAAACAGCGGCCGCCAAAGCCAAAAGCAAAAATATTTTTGAACTGAAAAAATTTTTAAAACCTCCTTGCGTTTTCATATTTTTATTTCTCCGTTATTTTCACAAATTTCCAAATGTTCGGATATCAAAACGCGAATTTTGTCCAAATCCTCTCCCGAAAGCTCGGGAATTATTTTTACGAAACTTTCATAAACCGTCCGCGAATCGCATTTCATCCTTTTTTTACGAGATTCTTCCGAAATTTCAAAAATTAAATTATACACTTTGACAGGATTGCGGATGTCCGGCAATTCCAAAACCACTTGCTGATTTTTTGTTTGCACGGTGATGGCGCCGTAATTGAATATATTAGCGAAAACTCCTTTTTTTCGTATGGAAACATCTTTAATTTCAAAATAATTCGCCGATGAAATTACTTCATCAAACCAGCCGAGACGGGTGATGTCAACGATTCTTTCACTCGTTATCACCAAACAATTGGCGCGACGAAAAAACCAAGCGGTAAAAATAAGATGAACTCCTATCATCACTCCGAAAACGAACATCACATAACCCCAAAATCCTTGCCTGAAAAGCCAAAATATAAAAAAGAAAGAAGCGAATATAAAAATGGCGCCCAAAATATAACGCCAACCGCGCTTCAACCAATACGGATGAATAACGGCGATTATTTCTTCCCCGTTTCGCAATTGAATTTTTTTGGCGACTGACATACCAACCGACCGATAATTTTTAATTCACAATTTTTAATTTTTGTATGATTTTTTCTCTAGCTACGCCCCTGTCGTCCCATGGAATTTTTTTGCCATTCGCGACAACAATACACGGCTCTGCGCCTTTTGCGGTGATCGCGACGATGTCTCCAGCGTTTGCCAAAGATATAGCTTTTTCAATTCCTTTTTTTCTGTCAATTTCAATAAACAGATTTTTATTTTCTTCTTTACCAGCTTTACACGCTCCGACAGCGAGCATTTCAGCGATTTCTCGTGGGTCCTCGTCAAAACAATTTACATCAGTGATAATTACGTAATCGGCCATCAACCCGGCTATTTCGCCCATTTTAACTCTTTTACTTTTATCGCGTCCGCCGCCGTCCGAACCGACAACCGCGATTATTTTATTTCCGCCGGATATGGATCGTAAAGCCGTAAAAAGTTCGGTCAAACTCAATGGTTCGTGCGCGTAATCAACAACAACTTTAAAATTCTGACCTTCATCTATAAATTCCATTCTTCCGGGCACGATTTTAACACTCGCGAGTCCCTCGGCGATTTTTTCTTCGGAAATTCCTTGCGACTTGCCAACCGCGATAGCCGCGAGAGCGTTGTAAACATTAAATCCGCCGACGATATTTATTTTATAATGTTTTCCGTTCGCTTCAAAATTAACACCATCAAAACCTCCGATAATAATTCTTCCGAAAATTCGCGACATACCGCTCGCACCCAATGACGAAAAGTCCGCTGTCCGAAGTCCGATAATCCATTTTTCATCCGCGTTAAAATTTAAAAAATATTCGGCGTTGGCATCATCGGCGTTCGCAATGATTATTTTTTTGATTTTTTCTCCGAAAATATTTTTTCGCGGATATTTTTCAAGCTCCGCAAAAATTTTACCCTTGTCGCGTTTTAAATTTTCAAAACCTCCGTGCGCTTCAACGTGTTCCGGGGCAAGATTGGTGAAAACCGCGATGTCATATCGCAATCCAAAATGCCGATATTGTAAAATTCCCTCTGAAGATGTTTCCACCACCGCGTAACGGCAACCCGCATTGACCATTTGTTTGAGCATTTTTTGCGTCAAACCTCGCCCGAGCATCGTCATTTTCATTTTATTCGGCCAACGTTTTTCGTTTATCTGAAACTCTGCGGTTGTCAACATTCCGACTTTATAACCGCCGGATTCCAAAACCGAAGCGATAAAACGGCAAGTGGTTGATTTGCCTTTTGTTCCCGTTACGCCAACAACAATCAATTTTCTTGCCGGTCGTCCGTAAAACCAATACGCAAAAACAGCCAATAAAAAATGCGCTGATTTTTTAATTTTTTTTCTTAGTAACATTTATTTCAAACTCTTAAACTTGTTTCATACGCCACTTGCTCCAATTTTTGGAGCGCTTGTTTCGCTTGATCAAATTTTTGGCGGCTATAACCTGTCAAATCCATATCAATCAACTCGCCGATAATTTCTTCGGCGGCTTGTTCGCATTTTTTTACCATTTCAAAATTTCTATTTGTCGCGGATTTTATCGCGTAGCGCAACATCTCGCCCGGCACATCGCAAATTCCGCCGATATAAACATCCGCATCAACATTCAAATTCGGAATTTCTCCTATTATTTTATTGTTTAAAAACTGACAAAAAATAGACGCTTCAATAAACTCCTCCAAAGCCGCTCGGTATGAACCCTCTTCAAAAATTTGCGGGTCTTTTTTAAATTTCTTATTCAATTCAACAAAAATTATTTCCGCTTTTTTTAAATAGTCATCAGCGTCTTCCATCTTGTCTTTGTGCATAGCGAAAATCGCTTTTTTGGATGAATATAAAGCGTCTCCGCACGATTTTATCGTCTCTCGTCTTTTTTCCGCATAAGACAAAATTTCCTTCTTTAATTGGCCCAAATATCTTTTATTTAACATAAAAATTGCAGTTTTATCCACTGTTAAAATTAAAACACTTGATTATTTTCTGATTTTAGTATATCATAATAATCATTGTTTTGTCTATTTGAAATAAATAAAGATTTTACATTTTGTCAGCGCTACCGAACAGTGGGATTGCTTCGTCGCTCGTTTCACTCTCTCCTCGCAATGACAAATGTATTTGATAACAGTCCATTTATTTTGGCCCGGTAGCTCAGCTGGTAGAGCAATTCCCTTTTAAGGAAGAGGTCCTGGGTTCGATCCCCAGCCGGGTCACATAATCTTTTAATTTACAAACCCCTGCCGGTAGGCAGGGGTTTGTAAAACCAAAACAACTTTCAAATATCAAACTGTCATTCCGAGCGAGGCTCGCGCCGACGAGGAATCTCTGTCCAACAATTTACAACCGGACAGAGATCCCTCGTCATTTCATTCCTCGGGATGACATTTCGTTAAATCTTCAATAATTTTTATCATCTTTTCTTCCTTCGCGATTGGTAAAATTTTATGTAAACGTTCCCCCATCGCTTCACACTCTTCCGGAAATTCCATCAGATATTTTACCATCATCGCCAATCTCAAACCGTTGCCCGTGTCTTCGCCCAAAAACGCGGCCGCTTTATTTTGCGCAAAAAATTTTACATTATCTTCCTGATGCGTCCCTACCATCGGTATTAAAATAGCCGGCTTTGACAAATAAGCCAACTCAGTAATTGTTGAAAAACCGGCTCTGGCAATTACGATATCAGCCGCGGAATAAGCATCTATTATTTCGTCAGTGAAAAATCTGTAAACATGATAGTTTGGAAAAACTTTAGCAGCTCCTTCGGCTAAACGCGCAGACCTTTCCTTGCCCAATAAATGTATGATGTGCCAATCGCGAGGCCACGAAGGCAATGATTCCAAAATTATTCTATTTAGACTCTCAGAACCGGTGCCACCTCCAAAAGCGAAAATAACTTTTCCGTCTTTCGGCAGTTCTAATCTTTTCCTCGCTTCAGTTTTTGACACAACTTTTAATTCGCGAACCGGATTTCCAATCCATTCAGTTTTTTTCTTTGGAAAAAATAAAACGCTTTTCTCCAACGCCACTGTTATTTTTTTTACGAACGGCGACATCAATTTATTCGCTAATCCGGGTCGTAAATCCTGCTGATGTATCCACGCCGGAATTCCCAAAACAGATCCGGCCCAATGCAAAGGCACGCTGATAAACCCGCCTGCCGAAATCATCAAGTCAGGTTTTTCTTGCCATAAAAAAAGAAATGATTTTAAAAACGCCGCGGTTAAATTAAAAAAATCGGTAAAATTGAGAAAAGAAAAATACCGCCTCCATTTAGCGGTTTGCAAAGCAAAGAAAGAAAAATCATATTTTTCAAGCAAATCCTTTTCCGGACCTTCTTTTGTTCCAACCCAGATAAAATCGGTTTCCGGATATTTTTTTTTAAATGCTTCAGCTACAGCGAGAAGCGGGGCCACCGAACCAAGCGTCCCGCCGCCAGAAAGAACTATTTTCATATTTAATAATAATCCTTTAACTTTTTCACTACATCCATCTGTTGAATTTTTTCCAACGCCTTCGCTTCAATCTGCCGTATGCGTTCGCGCGTAACGCTGAACTCGCGCCCGACTTCTTCCAGTGTGTGCGTTACCCCGTCATCCAAACCGAAACGCATCGTGAGAATTTTTTGTTCTCTTGGAGATAAATCCTTGATTGATTCTTTGATATAATCCCGCAAAATACGAAGACCAGCAAGCTGATCAGGAGGAATATTTTTCGTGTCTTCAATAAAATTTTGCAAAGAAAAGTCATCATCATCTTCGCCCATAGACATCTCCAATGAAACAGTATCCTGCGAAATTTCAATGATATGATTGATTTTATCCACGTCTTCTCCCATTTCCGCCGCCAATTCTTCGGGTGTCGGGTCACGCCCCAAATCTTGCACCAAACGCCTCTGCACCTGTTGGAACCTGTTAATTGTTTCCACCATATGCACCGGGATGCGGATTGTGCGAGATTGGTCGGCTAGCGCGCGCGTGATTGCTTGCCGTATCCACCAAGTCGCGTAAGTTGAAAATTTGTACCCCTTGCGATAATCAAATTTTTTCACGGCTCTGAACAAACCGATGTTTCCCTCTTGAATCAAATCCAAAAGAGACATATTTTTACCAACGAATTTTTTCGCGATTGAAACGACAAGACGCAAGTTTGATTCAATGATTTTTCGCTCAGCCGCCTTATCGCCGACTTCTTTTCGTTTTGCCAAAGACACTTCGTCCACTTGCTTTAAAAGAGGAATCTTGCCGATTTCACGCAAATACATCTGAATTGAATCCGAAGAAATCTGTCCCAAATCAAACGGGACATCCATATCGGGCTGACTGCCTTGAAATTGTTTTAAAACATCCTTGCGGTCTTCGTTTCTTCCCAGCAAACTCGGCATTGATTCCAAAACGGATAAACTATTTTTTTCCGCCAAATCCAAAAAACCTTCATACATATCTATATAGTATTCGGGTTCTTTAAAAACATTTAAAACCTCGGTCAAAGTCAAAAAACTGCGCTCCCTTCCTTTTCGCAAAAGCTCCTTCACTTCTTGTTCAGACGGTTCGCGCACTGAAATTTTTTCTTTTTTAAAAATCATTCGCCTTTTCGCGCTCCTGAACTTTTTCTTCACCGGATATTTTTTTCCGATTTTTTTAAAAATTTTCTTCTTTATTTTTTTGGAGATTTTACGATTTTTTTTATTTTTTTTCATCGCAGGTTTGAAAGATTTTTTACGAATATTTTTTTTCTTTCGCAAACCGATTTTTTTTATTTTCTTTCGCCTGTTTAACATATCAAAATTGATAAATTCATTAATAATTATGTATTTGAAAAATTTTTATCCAAATCAGACATCTCTTGCATTAGACGTTTTACCTCGTTTTCGTTTTTTTCCGCCTCTGCTTTTTTTAAATCTTTAATTAACGCGCTCTTTTTATTTTTACGCCACTCTTCTTGAATTATTGAAATCGCGCTTAACGCTTCTTTCTTGATTTCTTTTTCATCTAAACCAAAAAAATCCTTTTCCGCTTTCATTAAAAGGATACCTATCAAGCTTTCCCCTTCTCCACAGCGGCAATCACTCAATTCGTTCTCGTTTATTTTATCGCCTTTATTATACTGCTTGTCGCATTCTTCGTAAAGCCCTACGAACGGCGTGCCATCCAAATACTCTTTTTTGATTGATTTGAATTCATTTGCCAGCGACCGGCTGAATTTCAAAACAAGCGAAAAAAGCTGTTCCGCCGCCATATACAAACGGCTGTCTTTAATTATTTTTTCCTCTTTCACGACGATTTTTTCTCCATACTCTTTTTTTGGACGAAGTTTGTTTTTTTTGCTTTCTTCGCGCAAAATTCCTATGTCAACGCCCAATTTTTCCGCCAAATTTTTTAACCAAAAATCACGCTCAACGGCGTATGGCAAACGAGTAATCTCCGGCAAAAGTATATCGGCGGCTTTTTGTTTTTGCCGAGGGTCGCTTAAATCCGTTTTGGAAAAAACAGAATCAAAATACCATTCCATCACTCCTTGCGCGTTTTTCACCGCGTCAAACCATGCCTGCGGATTTTTTTTCAAAACTTCGTCCGCGTCTTTGCCGGCTCCGTCCGGAATTTTTATCGCCTTGACTCTCATGCCTTCTTCCAACGCGATATCAATTCCGCGCTTGGAAGCGTTTTGTCCCGCGACATCCGCGTCAAAAGCCATTGAAATATTACTCGCGTATCTTTTTAAAAGTTTTATTTGTTCATTGGTCAAAGCCGTGCCTGAAGACGCGACAACATTTTTCATACCAGCTTGATGGCACGCGATAACATCCATCTGCCCTTCAACGATTATAACTTCGCCTTTCGCCTTGATTTCCATTTTTGCCTTATCCAAACCGTAAAGCACGCGCGATTTATCATACGAGACAGTTTGCGGAGTATTCACGTATTTTCCTCCTGAATTTTCAGTTTCCACCAAAATTCGTCCTGTAAAACCGACAATATTTCCGTGAACATCCCAAATCGGAAACATTACGCGCCCGCGAAACCGATCATAATATCCTTTCATGGTTCTCGCGTCCGCGTTGTCTTTTTTAATCGTAATGCCGGCGGCGACCAAATCGTCAATACCGCATCCTTTTTTTAATAAATACATAGTGAGCAAATCCCATTGGTCTGGCGCGTAACCAATTTGCCATTCTTCAACGATTTCTTTTTTTATTTTTCTTTTTTCAAAAATATAATCGCGAGCCGACTGAGCGGTTTTCATTTCCAATAAAAAATTATGAAAAAAATGAGCCGCTTTTGAATTCACTTCCAAAATACGATTTTTTTGGCTCTTGTCTATTTCGCCGCGATACGATTCCAATTTTACACCGGCGCGGTCCGCCAATAATTTCAACGCTTCAGGAAAATCCAAACCCTCAATCTCTTGAATAAAAGTGAATATGTCCCCGCCTTTGCCGCAATTTCCTACCGCAAAATTTTGCGTAACATATGAATGGATATTTGATACCGTCAAATTATATACTTTGCCGGAATAATACGAACGCACAACCTTTTTAACAGGATAAATCGCATAATTTGTATTAGCGTCTTTCCACCAATCCGCGTAATTTGCCTGCGAAATTTCAAACCAAAAAATGTTATAGGCCGGTCGGTGATGTACCCCGTGTTTATCAGTCATCTCTTTAGTAACATGGACGCTGGGAATAATATTTTGCCTTAACAAGATATTTTTTATCTGCCAAGATAATTTACGTGAAATCGTGGTAATACTGCGATAACCGGCGCGCGATTTTTTACCACCCATGCCGGTATGACCGTCACCGCGAAATATCGCTTCCAATAAAATTCTCTGTTTTCTAAAAGGCAGATTTTCCCAACCATGCGGCACGTGTTTGTTCGCCGCTCCCTTGCCGCATAAATTTTCAAATAAATTCGCCAGATTTGAATTGCAAACCGTAATCTCTAAACCGGTTTTATTCTTACCGCTACGACGAAAAATTTTTGCCTCAAAACCAAAAACCTGTTTAGTCAATTTAATAATATCTTCGGCAAATGTTATTTCGTGGTCGCCAAGGCTGAATCTGATATACGCCCGGTGGCTACTGCCTTCTGCTATCCAATAACCGATTAATTTCAAAAATTTTCCATCTAAAACGATTTTTTTTGGCATGTTGGCTATGCGCGGACCCAACAGATACAATTTTCTATTTAAATAATCGGAAACTTGAAGCTGTTTTATGTCTTTAACTGAAAAATCTACCGGAAAAAGCATATAATCGGAGTTACACAAATCGCCGGCGCGAATTTTTTCTATTTTATAGTTCAAAAAATATTTATCAGGACAATGTTGCTTGCAACGACGCTGGCACAAACGGGTTTTTCTGTTTTTTTGCTTACATTTTTTTGCGCGAATAACAAACACCTCATGGTCGGAGGTCATGGTCACTGATTCGCCAGACTTGCGGGTATATACTTCTATCTTTTCTCCTTTGTAATATCTAACCAATTCTCTTAATACCGGTCGCATTTTACCCAAATGAGTCATAACCAATTCTCCCTTGCGCACCTCTTCAATTGTTTTCAATCCAGCGGCGGTATAAATAAGCGTCCCTGCGGGAAAACATCCGAAACAATGCCAAATTTGTTTTTCCTGATGAACCATAAAAGACGGCGTTTTTTCATGATGAAACGGACAATTCGCCTTCCAATTCGCGCCGGATTTTTTTAATTGCAAATATTCTTGAAGCAGTTGGACTATGTCCACGCGGTCTTTGATTGTTTGCGTGTCGGTCATATAAATACAAATTATCATTTTCTCCGCTAAAAAGCAAGAAAAAATCGCTACCGCGCGTTTTTTGGCTTACTCTCTTCTCAACGCGACTATCGGGTCCAAATTTGCCGCTCGGCGAGCCGGATAAATTCCGAAAAGAAGACCCACAAAAGCGGAAAAACCCACGGAAAGTAAAATTGAAGAAATCGGTATTGAATAAATCCAAGCCAGATTGTATGAAACTGCCGTTAAATAAACGACCAAAGAAAAAATCGCGCCGAAAATTATTCCAGCAACTCCGCCGCAAGTCGTAAGGAGAATCGCTTCCAATAAAAATTGAAATAAAATATCGTGATTTTTCGCGCCCAAAGCTTTGCGCAAACCGATTTCAAAAGTGCGCTCGGTGACGGAAACATACATAATGTTCATTATACCAACTCCTCCGACAACCAAAGACACGCACACGAGCGCGACCAAAAGAAAAGTTATGCCGCCAACTATTGATTTTAAAATTGATAACGCCTCTTCCATGGTGGTAGTGGCAAAATCGTCTTTGTTCGGGTCGGTAATATCGTGTTGTACGCGCATAATCTCGTTTAATTCGGCGGCTGTCTCTTTTGATTTATCCGCGTCTTTCATCTTCATCACGATAGTTTGTAGGTAATCAATTCCTAAAACTTTTTTTTGCATCGTTTCTGTCGGTATAATCGCGATGCTGTCCATATCAATAAATAACGCCGTTCCCCTTTTTTCCGCCACACCGACAACCCGAAAAGGTTTTTTAGAAATATAAAACATTTTACCGAGAGCGTCCTCGTCGCCGAATAATTTTTCTTTCAAACTTGAACCTATCACCGCCACTTGCGCCAAACCATTTTCTTCTTCTTTCGTAAATATCCTGCCTGCGTCAAGTTCAAATTTTTCCACTTCCTGCAAATTATATCCCTCCCCCATCAAAATGATTGATTTATTGATACTGCCGTAAGAAGCTATCGCCTGCCCCATAAGCATTCCATACCCTGAGGATATATTCGGGTGACTCAAAAGAGCTTCCAAATCTTTGTTTTTTAAAGTTGTGATTGTCACTCCTGATGCCTGTCCCATGGCGTTTTCCATGGATGTTTTTTTGGTATTTGGAACTTTTGTTTCCACTTCTATCATATCAGAACCATACATTTCAACTTCTCCCATTATCAAATTATCAAGCCCTTTGCCGGCGGACATAATCGTGATAACCACGGCGATGCCTATTGAAATTCCCAAAATAGTCAAAATAGAGCGGGTTTTTTGCCTCCGCAAAGAAGAAATGGCGAGTTGAAACGAAACATTATTCATGAAATAAATGATTTAAAAAATATATTATTATTGAAATTTTTAATTTCATTCATACCTCAACGCCTCAATCGGATCCAATCCGGCCGCGCGGCGAGCCGGCGCGATTCCAAAAATAAAACCGACTCCTATGGAAACCAAACAAGCCAAAAAAATTGAAGGCAAAGAAATTACCAGATCCCATTGATACCCCATGCTTTGCGCCGCCATTGCCACTGTCGCTGAAATCGCCACGCCTAAAATAATTCCGATTACCCCGCCCAAAAAAGTAATAGTGATTGTTTCAAACAAAAATTGGCTGATAATTTGTTTGCTTTTCGCGCCTATCGCTTTGCGCAAACCGATTTCCTGCGTTCTTTCCTGAACCGCGGCGAGCATTATGTTCATAATGCCTATACCTCCGACCACAAGAGCTATGGCCGCGATGGCGACCAAAAATAAACGGATTGCGTTGGTAATTTTTCCCATAACTTCCAATCCTTGGTCCGCTGAACGCACTGAAAAATCATCGTCTTCCGGATTATCTATGTTGTGGCTCGCGCGCAAAGATTGTTTTATATACTCAACGCTGTCATCCGCGCTGTCGGATCTGTCAATTTTAACGCGCGCGAAATTTATATAATTTATTCCGAGAAGTAATTTTTGCGCCGCGGTCACAGGCACAAAAATTTGGTCGTCCTGATTTTGAAAACCGCTTACCCCCCTTTCACGCATAACGCCGATAATACTAAAATTGGTTTTCTTGATTTTTATTTGATGTCCCAAAGGATTTTCATCGCCGAACAAATCCTCCGCCGTCTTGCTTCCAAGCACTGCCACGCGCGCGATTGATTTTTCTTCTTCTTCCGTAAAAAATCTTCCTTGCGAAACGAATGTGTCTTCCACATCAATATAAGACGCGGACACTCCGACAAAATAAGTGTCAACTTTATTATCTCCCCAAGCCACCGTGTCAAGCCCGCGAGCGTAAGATGATGCCGCGATAACGCGCGGAAAAGCCGGAGAAACCAGATTTTGAATATCTTTGTTTTTTAAAGTCACGATAGGCGTTCCGAAAACCGAAGCCGGAGGACCGTTTTCTTCAGATTTTCCAGGTAAAATTCCTATCAAATTTGAGCCCATGCTTTTTATTTGATTTAAAATCAAACTTTGCGCCCCGGCTCCGACCGACATTATCACTATCACGGACATTATGCCGATTATAATTCCGAGCATTGTCAAAAACGACCGCAATTTGTTGCGGCCGATGATTATAAAAGAATTGTGGACGCATTGAGAAAAATTCATAACGAACGAATATGAAATTTATTTAATCAATTCTTTCGCTCCATCGGCGATTTGTCGGTTTCCAACCATTTCATCGCTTATTATCAGCCCGTCTTTAATTTTTAAAATGCGTTTGGAATGTTCGGCTGTGTATCTCTCATGAGTCACTAAAATTATCGTATGTCCGTGGTCGTTCAATTCTTGTAAAATTTTCATCACCTGCAAACCGGATTTTGAATCCAAATTACCGGTCGGCTCGTCCGCGAATATCACAGCCGGATCATTTATTAAAGCTCTCGCTATCGCCGCGCGTTGTTTTTCTCCGCCGGAAATCTGACCCGGCGTATGTGTTAAACGATGCTCAAGTCCTACTTCGGTTAAAACTTTTTTAGCTCTATACGCCCACTCTCTTTTGTGAACGTTGGTGTAAAACAAAGGCAAAATGATATTATCCAACAAAGTCGTCCGCGGAAGAAGATTGAACGCTTGAAAAATAAAACCGACTTCTTTGCCGCGAGTTTCAGCCAATTCGTCATCCGTGAATGTGTTAACATTCCTGCCATTAAAAAAATAATCCCCGGATGAAGGCCGTTCTAAAAATCCCAAAATATGCATCAAGGTTGACTTTCCGGAACCGGATGGACCCATAATCGCCACAAATTCGCCTTTTTCAATCTTAAAACTTACACCATTCAAAGCCGGTGTAACCACATCCTCATTTCTATATTCTTTTTTTAAGTTTTTTACTTCAAGCAAAGATTCTGACATAAAAATCAACGTTTTTTCACTTTTCGGTTTTCACGCTTAAAATTATTTCTTGCCCCTCGGTCAATCCTTCCGTTATTTCCACCAATCCGTTGTCTGCTTTTAAACCAAGCTTAACCGGAACTTCTTTTTCGGTTTTATTTTCCAAAACCCTAACGTATTTTCCGGTTTCGCCGCCCGCGCGCACGGCTCGCAAAGGAACATATAAAATATTTTCTCTTTTTTCGGTGTTCACGGTTACGTTAGCTGTCATACCCGACTTTATCGGTTTGTCGGACAAATCCAAAGCCACGCGCACTTTATAATAAACAACATCTTGTATCTCTGTTGATGCCGGGTCAATCTGCAATATCTTCCCGGAAAACTTTACGTCTTCCCCGAACGCGTCCAATGTAATTTCGGTTTGGTCATTTATTTTTAATTTTGCCACATCTGTTTCTGAAATATCTATTTTAATTTCATAAAAAGGAGTAAGCATTTGCACCGCTATATCAGAAGTGGAAATAAACTCTCCTCTTTTTTTATTCACTTTAGCGATGATGCCGTCAATCGGAGCGCGTATTATCGCTTTGTCGCGATTGGCGATTGCTTGAGAAAACGCCGCTCTGTAATACGCAATGTCAACTTCGCGTGGAGGTAAAATTTTACCCTGTAAATTCGCCAATGCCTGATTGTAAGATGCTTCCTTAACTTTAATAGCGCTCGCTGATGATGCTTTTGTATTTTCCAAATCTTTTATCGCTTTTTCATAAGCTATGTTATAAGTTGTGTAACTGTTTTTAGCGTCAAGAATCTCCTGCCTCTGACTGATTACGCTCGTATATTTCGCGGTGAGGGAAACACGGGTAGTTTCTATGGTTGTTTTTTTAGTATCCAAAGCGCTCTGCGTCAAGTTGCTTCCCTGCGGAGTCGCGGCCAAAACATCTGAAACGGAAACCAAAAGCTGATTCATCTTCGCGAGAGCATTCTCAGCCGCAATTAACGCGTCGTCTATATCTTTGTGGTCGCTTAAAGTGGTCAATGATAAAATAGCCGTTCTCGCGCTGTTTCTCGCTTCTTTGGCAGTATAATAATTATTTTGCGCCAAAGGCAATTTTGAAATATTATTTATTGATAATTGCGTTTCAAACGAATCATTGGCAAAAATACTGTCAATGCCCAAGATATTGTCCGACTGTGTAATTGAGTCGTCTAAAATTGAAAGAACCGCCTGTAATAAAGCAACCGCGTCTTCATAAGCGCTGCTCACTATACGGCTGCTTTCTCCTCCTTCGGCCATTTTTAAATTATTTTTGGCTGTTTCAAGCGCTGATTCCGTCTCTGTCACAGAACTTGACGCGTCGGCTTTGGCCTGTTCAAGCGCCGCCAAAGCGTTATCCGCGGCGGCGCGATAATAATCTCTTTCTTCGCCGGTCGCTCCTGCCAATTTTTGATTTAAATTCGCCTGCGCTTGCGCCACAGCCGCGTTCAAATCCGCCAAACGCAAATTAGCCAATAAATCTCCGGCTTTAACTTCATCGCCCTCTTTAACTTTAATAACGTCCAATGTGCCGGCTGTTTCAAATCTTAAAGACAGATCGTTGGCTGATTCTATTTTTCCGGTAGCTTCAACCGTTTGAGCCAAACTTCCTCTTTCAACTTTCACTGTTTCATAAGTAATCGTCTGATTGGTTTTTGCGTATTGCCAATACCCTATCGCCGCGGCCAACAAAATTATCGTCAAAATTATATAAATTTTTTTTGATAAAAAAGAAAGCATATATTCATTTATCTTTTATGTAAATTTTTTTTATTTTGAAAAAATATTCTTTGGCGGCTTCGTATTCGTTTGGGATTTTACCGTCAAGAATCGCCTCTTCAATCGCCTCTTTGATTTTGCCGACGACAGGACCGGGTTTAAGTCCGCAAAGCTTCATAATTTCGTCGCCTCTCAACGGCGATTGGAACGCTCTTAATTTGTCTTTTTCAATCACCTCGGCGATTCTTTTTTCCAAACGGTCATAATTTTTCAATCGCTGTTCTTTTTTATAAGGGTTGCCCGTTGTGATATCGCTCCTGCCTAATATCAAAAGGTCGTTTAATTCTTCGCCTAAATTTACTATCAATCTTCTCACAGCCGAATCTGTAATGCCTTCATCCATTAAACTTATCGGCTGTTGATGCCAGCGGACAAGTTTGGTTAAATAATCGGTCAAGTCCTTTGAAAAACGCAAACGCCTGCTTATTTGAAAAGTTAATTTTTTACCAACATGCTCGTGCTGATAAAAAGTCCAGCCGATTTTCGGAAAGAATTTTTTTGTCGTGAATTTTCCGATATCATGCAAAAGCCCCGCTAAACGCAAAGAAACTTTTTCGGTTCTTTCGGAAATATTGTCAACGACTTTAAAAGTGTGCGTTAAATTATTTTTATGCTGATGCCCATATATTTCCTCAACCCCATCCAATCTCGCGACCTCCGGCAAAAACATATCCAAAAGATGAGTTTGAAACATTAAAATAAGCCCGATTGACGGTTGTTTGCATGCCAATAATTTTAAAAGTTCTTCTTGAATTCTTTCAGCTGAAACTATTTTTAATCTTTCGCGATTGCGAAAAATCGCTTCCAACGCCGTTTTCTCCGCTGAAAAACCAAGCTGAGCCGCGAACCTAACGCATCTCATCATACGCAAAGGGTCATCGCTGAATGTTTTATCCGGGTCAAGCGGAGTGCGTAAAACTTTGTTTTTTAAATCTTTTTTTCCATTAAATAAATCAATAACAACCTTGTCAATTGCGCTCGTGTCTTTCTTTTTAAGCGATAAAACCGATATCATGTCCGAAACTGACACGGCCATCGCATTGACGGTAAAATCTCGGCGCGCCAAATCTTCTTTCAAAGTTGTCGCCTCAACGATTGGCTTGCGCGTTTCCTTATCATATTTTTCAACGCGCGCGCCCGCGAATTCAAGCACCGTTGTTTCTTTGTTTTCGCCGACTATATATCTCGCGGTGTCAAAATCGGAAAACTCAACTAAACTTCCTTTTTGTTTCCACGCCTCATCCAATTTTCTCGCAAATTCAATTCCGCTTCCGACCACGACAAAATCAATGTCTTTATTTTGCTCCACTCCCATTAAATAATCGCGCGCAAAACCGCCGACTGCGTAAATCGGCGTTTTTGTTTTTTTAGCGACCGTGTCAATTTTTTTAAAAACAGACAAAACCGACAACATATTTTGCATTGACTAAAAATCAAAATGACAAAATCTAAACTTTTTTATTTCGTCCGGTTCTCTTCTCCGCCATTTCCTTTTCCACCCATCCTTCTTCAACCAAATGTTTAATGGAATTTTCCAAAGTTATCATTCCCTCTTTAGCGCCCGTTTGAATAGCTGATTTGATTTGATTGATATTATTTTCTTTAATCAAGCTTGCGATTGCCGGCGTGTTGATTAAAATTTCTCGCGCCGCAACGCGTCCGCCGTCTTTCGCTGGCAAAAGATGCTGCGCCACCACCGCACGCAACACGGAAGAAAACTGAATTAAAATTTGTTTTTGCTTATCGCCTTCAAAAACATCCACTATCCTTTCCACGGCTTCCGCCGCGCTTGGGGTATGCAAAGTTGAAAAAACCAAGTGACCGGTTTCTGCCGCGGTCAAAACCGTGGCGATTGTTTCAGGGTCGCGCATTTCCCCAACCAAAATCACATTCGGGTCCTGGCGTAAAACATGTTTCAACGCCGCGGCGAATGACTTGGTGTCAGAACCGACTTCACGCTGTTCAATCAAACTTTTTTTGTCTTTAAAAATAAATTCAATCGGGTCTTCAATTGTTACAATATGCGCCTTGCGGGTTTTATTTATTTCTTCAATGATTGAAGCCATTGTGGTTGATTTGCCGCAACCGGTCGCTCCTGTAATAAGAACAAGCCCGTCCAATAAATTTTGAATTTCCATCAAATACGGTTCAAAATGCAAATCTTTCGGAGTTGGTATTTCCGATGGTATCAAACGCGTTGTCAAACCGATATTTCCTTCCTGCTGGTGCAAATTCACGCGAAAACGCGCATCGTCCAATTCATAACCAAAATCCAATTCTTTTTCTTCTTCAAAGGCATCCTTTTGCTCTTTCGTGAGCAACCCGTAAATCGCGGTTTGCAATTCTTTGTTGTCTATCTTTTTATCATCCAATTCTTCCAGTTGTCCTTCAATTCTTAATGCCGGCTTTTCGCCTCCGACCAAATGCAAATCAGACGCGTCTTTTTTAATCGCCTCCTTTAAAAAACTCTTGATATTCAACATAAAAATGTATTAAATATATGTATTGATTATAACACGTAAAATCGCTCTTGAAAAGCGAATAAAGATATGTTATTCTTTAAAAAGAACAAAATCGGGCTGTAGCTCAGTTTCCGCCAAGGCCTGCCTGTCGGCAGACAGGGCGGACCAGCCTTTGGCTGGGGTTAGTTATCTTTATGTATTCAATATACTTTCTAAAAAGTTTAAAAAATAGTAAGTATTATGTTGGCGTAACAAACAAAAAACCTATCATCAGATTAAAAAAGAAAAAAATTATAAAAATGGTTTTGGAAAACAAATTAAAAACGCAATCATTAAATTAGTAGAAAAATTTACTTTCGGGCTGTAGCTCAGTTGGTAGAGCGCATGGTTCGGGACCATGAGGCCGCAGGTTCAAGTCCTGTCAGCCCGACGAACGAAGTGAGAAGGGATGAAGCAAACAAATTGTTTTGCTTGCGTCAAGAATTGAACGCCGGAGCGATGTTTTGCGAGTTTGATGACGAGCAAAACCGCGAGGCGGTGGCCAGACAAAATTTTCGGAAGAAAATTTTAGTCGAGGCCAAGTCCTGTCAGCCCGACGAACGAAGGACTTTCGCAAGATCGGCTCGCTAAGCTCGCCGATATAGCCAATAATACGTAAAATTGAGCAAGACGAAAATCAAAATCCGACATTAGACACACTAAAAAAACTCGCAAAAGCGCTTGCGGTTAGTGTTGATGATTTAATAAAATAAAATTATGTTTGATGATAAAATATTTATCACTAAATGCACTGTAATTGATGGCATTTATGATTGTCTTAACAAAGAAACGCAGGAAAACAGAATAAAAAAAGTTGAAATTGCAACATATTCTGAAAGAGCTGATGAATTTGATGAAAAAAAAATGTTAAATTTGACCCTTGAACATCAAGAAATTTTAATGCCCTTAATGAACCTGCCGAAAGGATCCACGATACTCGAAATAGGAGGTGGTGATGGTCGATTTGCTTTTTACTTGATGAAAAATGGGTATACAGTAATTGAATCAGATATTGCTCTTGGTAGTGTACAAAAAACAAAATCAATAGCCGATAAACATAATATATCAAACGGTGTCTTTGCTGTTATTGACGCAGAGAACCTGCCGTTTAAAGATGAGAGTCTGGACGGAATTTTTATGGTTGCTTCTTTGCACCACTTGCCTTATCCAGAAAAGGCGATTGTTGAATTTAATCGCTGTCTTAAAAATAATGGCTATCTGCTTATACTTCGAGAACCTGCTTCTTGGCAATATAAATTATTTGGACCGATCTTTTGGATAATAAGGATGATAGCAAGAAATAAGAATAAAAATTTATTTTCACTAGCCGATGATGAAACAAGGGGTTTTTCGATTAAACAACTTAAACAATTATTATTTAATTTTAGCAATATTGAATTAAAACCAACAAGTTATTTATATAAGTGTTATTATAATTTTTTATTATTGTTAAAAAAATTTTCAGGAAAACCCATAAAAGAAAATATTAAAATAAAGACTTTTTTAAAAAAACTTGATAATTTTATAAAAAAGTTGCCAATAATAAAAAATTGTTGTTGGGATTGGGATATATACTGTCGGAAAAAAGGTTAAAAATTGTTTAAATGTATAAATAACTTAAAACCCCGACGATTTATTCGCCGGGGTATTTTAATTTAAAATTATTTTTTATTCGCCAATTCGCGCTTTAAATAATCAACAAACGGTATCGCTGTCGGGTCAATGCCGTCGTGAACAGCGGAATAAAAACTTAAATATCCGCTGAATGCCAAAACTTCGCAAACTTGCGCCAAAGAAGTTTTTTCACGGCATGAATAAGAAATGTGTTCAATGTTATTTTTATCCAAAACTTGTTTTGTTATTTTATATCTTTTTCTCGTTCTCTTATCGTATAAGCCTGATTCAATAAAAATAAAAATAATATCGCTTCCGTTGGTCCTCGGATTCGCCAACCCTTCCAAAAGATGATGATTTAACTCCGGCAAAACAAAATATCCGGAAAATCTTTTCGCGTTCTCGTTCATTTGATTGGAGGCGATGTGGATATTGCCCGACAAGTGTTCCGACCCGACGAACCAAACACTTTTGCCAAATGATTTTACAGCCGTTGTTTTCGCTTGATTATCCGGTGTCGCGGAGCCTGCGCCGAATAATTTCACGTATTTTTTTATAATCTCTTCGGCTGATTTCAGCTCTTTTGCGCCGAATTTTAAAACTCCCGCTTTGGCCAAAATAATCATTTGCCCAAAAATTGAATAACACAAACCCATGCGCGGAGAACCGCAAGGATTGTTGTCGGTGGTAAAAATAAACGCCGGAATTTTATATTTTTCAGCCATCGCGGCCAATTTTCCTCCGGCGGAAATTACGGCTATTTTCGCTTTCTTTTCTCTCGCTTCGTTAAAAGCCGAGATAACTTCTTCGGTATTGCCGGAATAACTGGACGCGATAACCAATGTGTTATTATCAACAAACGCCGGTAAACGATAATCGTTTATTATTTCCAAAGGAATTTTCAAGTAATTGAAAAAAAGAACTTTTATAGCATGCGTTCCCAAAGCCGAACCTCCCATGCCGAAAACCGCGATATTTTTCACGGTTTTATAATTTGCCGGTAATTTTAACTTAACTCCGCTTTTCCAAATTTCTTCCGCCTGTTTGGCAAACGCCTCCAAACTTCCAAGCATATTTTTCGTGTCCAATTTTTTAATTTCAGCGAGATTATCTAAAATATTTTGACTGCTCATAAATTAAAGTTATATTTATATTTTATATCTTACCACATAGCCGATTTTTATAAAAGATAAAACAAAAAAACGGGTCGCTTAAGCGTTGCCCGTATATTTTAAAAAAAATACCTCCCTAATTCCTTTATATTCCACCCCCTAAAAATTTCTTTAAATTTCCAATCATCACCCTCTGATTCATCTATAAAGGCGACTATGAGACAAAAATTTTTTTTACCGTTATTTTTATAATAAACGGCAAAACAACACAAATCCTTCTCTTCAAATTCAGATAGATTGCATCCTATCTTAGTCGGACGAAACACAATAATCGTTCCGATTTTACTTTTCTTGTCCACCCACCTTTTTAAAATTTCTTCTTCCAGAATTTTATTTTCCGTATCATCGCCTATGTTTTTAAACTTTAAATCTCCGTCAAATTTACCGAAAAGCATACTTTCACCAGCCTGAACTTTTCCAATTATTTTATTCTGAATTTGCAGGCATGATTGCCTTTTTTTATAATCTTTTTTCAATCTTATGGCGAAATTCAAAAAGAAACCCGCCACAAAACTTACCACTCCTAATAATAATCCTAGTATTATCAATGTTCGCCTCCTTTTAATTTTTTGACCTGCATAATTTTAACTTAAACAAAAACAGATGTCAATACTGGCATCTGTTTAAAAATATTTTGCCATTTCTTTAAAACTCCAAGTGCGCGTGGTCTCCAAGCACAAAACGGCGATAATTTTGATTTTGCGCGATTCTCACGTTGGCGCCGAGAATACTGTCTTTGATTTTTATATCGCTTTCAATCCGACAATTATTCAAAATTATTGAATGTTCTATTTTTGCGAATTTTATAATTCCTCCGGCGCCAACAGTCACGCATGGTCCTATTACGCAATCTTCCAAAACACAATTCTCTCCGATTATCGCCGGACCGATAATTTTGACATTTTTGCCGATAATCGCGCCCGCTCCAACATGCACCTTGCCGACTATATCCCCTGTCTGACCATTTGCTTTAAATTCTTCCTCGGTCATATTTTCCAAAATCAATTTATTCGCTTCCACCAAGTCGCTCGGCTGTCCTGTGTCTTTCCACCAACCGTCTATTTTTTCATAATCAACTTTAAAATCATTTTTTAAAAAATAAGAATGTATGCTGGAAATTTCATATTCGCCCCTCGCGCTTTTTTCAATATTTTCAAACGCCTTAAAAAACACTTTCGGGCCATAAAGATAAAGCCCGGTGACAGCAAAATCGTTCGGAGGCGTCTGCGGTTTTTCCACCACATCAATAAGTTTTCCATTGGCGTCAAAAAACGGAACGCCGAACCTTTGCGGGTCCTGCACTTTCGCGAAAGCCAAAAGACAATCTGTTTTATTGCTATAAAATTTTTCAAATAATGGCTTTAAACTTCCAAGCAAAACATTGTCGGACAAATAAAACATAAACGGTTCGTCGCCGATAAACTTTTCGGCGCATTTAACCACATGCGCCAAACCCTGCGGACCGCCTTCTTGTTCGTAAAATTTTATTTTTACGCCCCAATGTCCCCCGTCGCCGATATGTTTTTGCAATTCGGTTTCGCCCGGATTGGTGTTGATAAAAATCTCTTCCACACCCGCCTCAACCGCTTTTTCTATGGCATGAAAAATCATCGGCTTATTCGCCAACGGTATCAAATGCTTGTTGATTGTAGTCGTAATCGGCCGCAAACGCGTCGCCCTGCCCCCTCCGGTTAAAATCGCTTTTCTGATTATCATAAAATGACATTTTTTACCAAATTAATATTTTTTTGGCAATTTTCCAATAAAAATCCATCAACGGATTGCCAATGTAAACAAGCAAAGGGTGGTTGATTGATTTTTCCGAAAAATCAACTTTGCCGACTGCCAGTCTCAACATTTCTTTGTCGCCGACTTTTCGCAAACTTTGGACCCTCGCCCGTTTTTTCAGCCATAATTTCCAATGCGCGAAATTGAGCCAATAAGAATAGGCAGACAACTTTTCTTTCAGATATCCGCTTTTAGCCGCGAAGAAAATCAATCCGAATTCAAATAAAATCCCTATCGGCAAAAACAAAAGCAATGTCCGCAATTTAAAAAAAGTAATCATCAAACCGAAACGGTTTCTTTCAATAAAATAAAACTTCTCGCGATTGCGGCTGAAAGAATACTTGTGATAAAAAACAGAGTCGCGCGCCACAACAATTTTGTATCCAGCCGCTCGCAAACGAAAACCGTACTCAATGTCTTCGTGATAAAGATAATAGTCCTCGTCCCAGGATCCGAATTGTTTTAACAAATCCGCCCTTAATAAAAGCGCGGCTCCGCTCGCGTAAGCGGTTTCCGCGACCTGCGGCATGACGACCGTACCGCGCGGCTTGCGAAAATTATTGCAATAACCCATTCCCAAAAATTGAAAAGAATTTCCCGAGCTGTTTATCAAGTCGGTTTCTGGATAAAGCAAAATAAACGATTGCGCGATTCCGATTTGTTTATCATTTTCCATCGCCTCCACGGCTTTTTCCAAACAATCGGATGCCATAAAACCGTCGTTGTTATGAAGATAAACATAATCAAATCCATTATCCAAAGCCCATTTTATACCTGCGTTATTTCCTCCGGCAAAACCCAAATTTTTATTTTGCGATAACACTGTCACATGCGGCAATTCATTGCCGGACAGCGGCAAAACATTATCTGACAAATATCTTACGGATGAACCGTATTGCGGATGAGGATTATCAACAATAACAAATTCCGTCTTATCCTTGGAATAAGTTGAACGGCGAAAAGAAGACACTACGTCGTCTATATACGGTTCGCAATGAAATGACAAATAAATAACCGCCACTTTTGGAATTTTAGTGTCCATAATATTTAAGATTGCCGCGCCATTTCCACATATATTTTAACCAGCTTATCAAATGCACGCGGGCTAATTTATTTTTAATCAACGCATTAAAAATACCAGGTACTTTGGCTGAATCGCGCCTGTGTCCGTGTTGAATCACGATATCATGCGCGTAATAAATCGGCCAGCCGGCTTCCCACATCCTGCGACACAAATCACTGTCTTCGGCATACATCCAAAACCTCTCGTCAAACAATCCGACTTTATCCAAAGCCGCTTTTCGCGCGAACATGGCAGAGCCCATCACCCAATCCACGGGCGCGGTTCCGTTATGATCAAAATCCTTCATTAAAAACTTATCGCAAACTTTTTTTCCAATTCCTTTTTTGCCGAATCTCGTGCGGCTGAAAAGCGGCTGCCAAAAAATCGGAAAACGAAAGCACGAATATTGCAAAGTTCCGTCAGTGTTAAGAATCTTCGGACCCAAAAGCCCCACCTTCGGATGTGATTCCATAAAATCATACATTCTTTTGATAATATTCTTATCCTGCAAAAAAATCACATCCGGATTTAAAATAAAATAATACTTCGCGTCAACCGACTTGATGCCTATATTTTGCCCGCGTCCAAACCCGCCGTTATTGTTTAACGCTTCACAAACGACGGACGGATATTTCGCTTTTAAAAAATCTTTGACCCCGTCGCGAGAATCATTGTCCACCACCACAACATTAACGCTTAATCCTGAATTTTCAAAATCCTTAAAAAGCGTATTAAAACACTTGTCTATGTCGTCTTTCATTTTATAACTTACCATTATGATGCTTACATCAAACATATTATAAACAAATTATGCCCACCATTTTCTTATTTTTATCCATCCTATTTTTCGCGTATTTTTTATTTTTATTCGTTTTTCTCGCAAATCTTTTTTATTTTGCAAGATTTCTTTCAACCCAAAAAATGTCTTGCGGTCAAACAATAAAAAATAAATCGCCTTCTTTAATTCATACCAAAAAATCCACGGAAAATCAAGAACGAAATTTTGCCAATATTCGTTTTTATACAAAGTCATCAAGTGATTTTTATAGCTGTGATATTTCACCAATTCCGATTGTTTCTTTTTATTGGCAATAGCCGAAGCGTCATTTTGTTCTTTCGGACCTGCGGCTGAACGGTCGTGATAAGCGACTATATTCGGTAAAACATACGATTTAAAACCGGCAACCGCCAATCGGTAAGCCAAATCCACATCTTCCTTGTATGAATGGTATGATTCGTCCAAAAACTGTCCATTATCAAACAAAACATTTTTTATTATGCTTCGGCGATACATCGGAAAAGCGCCGGAAACACCAAAAACCTCAATAGGTTCTTCCTCTGAAACATTATTCCAATCTTGTCCTGTAAATTGTTCAATTACTCTTCTGTTCCTGAAAACTTTTAATCCCAAAGCGTCTATTTGATTGGAAAAACTTTTTTCCAATCCGTTATTTTGAATTTCCGCGAAATTCCATTTCATCAAGCGCGGCGATACTGACGCGGTCTCCGGATGTTCGTCCAAAAATTTTACCGTTTTTTCCAAACAATCCGCCGCCAGATACATATCTTGGTTCAAAAGCAAAAAATATTCCGAATCTGTTTCACGAAAAGCGCGATTGTGTCCGGCGGCGAAACCTGAATTTTCTTTATTTTCTTCCAAACGATACTCAAACGGTCGTTCCGCGCTTCCGACCAATTCTTTTTTTATCAATTCCGCGGTGCCATCTTGCGAATTATTGTCAATTATCAATAAAAACCAGTCACGCAAAGATTGTTTTCTTAAGGAATCAAATAAATATGGAATATATTTAGCGCCGTTCCACGCGACAAGATGAACAGTTAATTTCATAAAATTATTTTTTGTTAAACGCTTCGCTCGCTCGCGCCATTGCGATACCAATCGGTTTTAAAACTGAAATCACTAAACATTTCCACGCCGGTTCCCATTTTTGAAAATATTGCAACATACTTTTTGTGAACTGTTTTTGCTTCCACAAAGTTGTTCTCTGTTTGAAACTCTGCCCCACATAATCAACACAGCTTATAATCGGCGTGTGCATAACTTTAAAACCCAAACGTTTTGTTTCACGGCACAAATCAACATCCTCAAACCAAATAAAATATCTCGGGTCAAACGCCCAGCCGAGCCGATCGTAAATTTCACGGCGCATAATCATAAACGAACCGCGAATTGAATCAACCTCCTGTTCTTTGTTAAAATCAAAACCTTTGTATAAATACCTGTTCAAAACAAACGGAAAAATATGATGTAATTTTAAAATAATCGCCGCTTGGTCCAAAATTCCCGGCAATCTTCGCGGAGCCGCGTCTTCATTTATTTTTCCGTTTTCATCAACCAATTTACACCCGGCCAATCCGACATCCGGATGGCTTCTCATCCACTCAACCATTTTATCCAAACTCAATTTTTCAACTCTCATATCCGGATTTAAAAATAAAAAAAATTCGCCGCTTGCCAATTTCGCGGCTTGATTGTTGGCTCCGCCAAAACCGAAATTTTTTTCGTTTTTTATCAATTTAACTCCGTTGCTTTCAGGAGAAAAAAAATCTTTTTGTATGCCCTCAACAACCTTCACGGTATCGTCAGTGGAAGCGTTATCCGCGATAATCTGTTCGCAGGATATTTTTTCGCGTCCAGAACGAACCGATAGCATTTGCTCTCCTATCAATTTAGCCGAATTCCACGTAACCGTAATAACCGATAAATCAAACATAACTTGATTTTATAATGTTAAACAATGTATTTATCTTATCACAAAAAAAAGTTTTGTAAACCATCGTATTTACAAATTTTAATTTAAAAAACACCCCTTTGGGTGTTTTGTTTTTATTGTTATTGTGTCATTAGGTAAAGTAAAAACACTTGCGATAGGTGCTCATTACAACACCCATCAAGAAATGCTTCTTTAAGTTCTTCAACGGAGAACAACCTCTCGTTCTCCAATTTCGCCACCTTTTCCACATTTACAACAGCATACTTGTTATTTTTTCCATAATATCTTCCTCCATCCTGCGGAAAAAGATGCCACCTTATTTTTTTCAATCCGTCTAATAGGTCAACTCTTGGTGTTTTTTTACCGCCATGGACCTGAGAAAGATTTGATTCCGAACATTGAATTGACGGGGCAAGAAAAATACGACCTCCTGCCATCATATTTCCCGGTTCGGCTTTTGCAGAAATCAGGAATAAATTCCTGACCTTTATTAAAACAACTATCCCAACACCCCATTCTTGTAAAATAGGTTGCGACCACTTTTTCATTTCTCGTTCCTCCTCGCCGGCAGAAATTTCTACCCCTATTATCTTAAAAAATTTTTCGTCCGAACGACCATAATATTCGCCGTCCTTCTGCATACCCCAACCTTTAACCTCTTTCAACGATATCTGCTTAACAGACATCGTTGAAAGCATTTTTAATTTTCTTAGCCAATCTCTCCAATTTTCTTTTTTTTTCATTTTTTTCTCCTTCCGCCAAAGGCGGATAAGTATAAATTTTGTTTATTTTATAAAGAACTTTACCAATCCTTGCCTCTGATACTAACAAATTATCGCGTAATTGTCAATAGCCAGTTCCCCGCTTTTACAGCGTTATGGGTTTTATTTTTTCCTTTAAAATCCGCTTATAAAATTTAAAAACAGGCTCAAATAATTTCTTTTCTTTGACTATTTTTCTCGCGGTTTCCGTGCGTAAATTATAAAGATTTTCAAATCTGAGCCGCATATCCAGTAAAATCTTTTCTTTGTCTCCGCTGAAAAATAACGCGCTTCTTTTATTTCCGATATTTCCGAAAGCATCCAGTTTGTCCGCGTCGCGCAAAATATAGGCAGTTTGATATTTGTCGGCCGCGTTGTTCCAATGATATTTTACCGAGTAAAGCAAAATTATTTTTTCTCGCCTTGATAATTTTTTAAAAATCTCATCGCTCTTAAACCATTCTCGGCATATTTCATAAGATAATTCATGGTGCAAACGAGACGCTTCTCTTTTTTTCTCCCGCGTTCTGCCGACATCATGCAGCCACGCCGCCAACTCGCAAAGAAAAATATTCGCTTTTTCCGCTTTGGCTATTTTTACGGAAAAATCTCTCACTCTTTTTATATGTTCAAAACCGTGCGCCGGAACATAATAATTCAAAAAAAGACGCTTAACTTTTTGCCGCGCATAAGACGTAATTTCTTTTTGTAGTTTAAGATTCATAAAAATCACGACAAGGATTTCAGTCCTAATTTTTCCTCTGTTTCTTTTTTTGTTTTTTCCAAAACCGTTTTAGCCGCATCGCCTTCCAAATTTTTTTTCAAATCGCGCATAACCTCGCGCATTCTTTCGTGAATTTCCTTTAAAATTATCCCTTCTTTTTTCAATTTCGTCGTGTCCAAAACCGCGTCCACCCTTTCCGCCAAAGTCATTCTGTTTAATTCTTCTTTGCTGATTTTTTTAAATTCCATTTCCGGTTTGATTATTTCTTTAAGCGCCAAAGCGATTTCATACGGCGTGGTCACGCCGGGATTGGCGACATTAAAAACCCCTGTCGCGTCCTTTTTAATAAGTTCATCAACAGCGAACATTAAATCTTCAATTACCGTGCAGGAATTCGGCATATCTATAAACTTGTCATAAGTGAGCATTTTTGTAAGAGCGTTGCGCGGAGACACTTTCGCGGATAAAAGCTGGCGCGGACGCAAAATCAAAGTTTTAAGCCCTTGTTTGCTGGCGCGATGCAAAATCATTTCTTCCGCCCAAACCTTTGTCCATGAATAATAACAAAGCGGACTCGGTTTCACTTCCTCGGTTTGCGCGTCTTCGGCCGATTTGCTTTCCAAAACGCATCCGCTGGAAATATGAACCAAATAAATATCTTTTTCCGCGCAAATTTTAGCGACATTATCCGCGCCGAGAGTATTTATCGCGAAGCATTCCAATTTATTTTGTTCGCACCAATCAATGTTGGTTTTGGCGGCGGTATGTATCAGCAAATCAGGATTTATTTCCTCTACTTTTTCTCGCAACATATTTTCATCGCGAACATCCAATTCCGAACCAAACACAAAAACTTCCGCGCCTTTTTTAATGAAATATTCTTGAAAAAAAGACCCTAGTTGTCCCTTGCCTGTGATAAAAATTTTTTTTGATGTCATATTCTTTCTTTATATTGTTTTTTATAATATTCATTATAATCTCCGTCTTTTAATTTTTTCCACCACCATTCGTTGTCTTTATACCAAGCAACGGTTTCACGAAGTCCGTCTGTAAAAATTTTTTCCGGTTTCCAGCCCAATTCGCGGATTATTTTTGAATGGTCAATCGCGTAACGCCTGTCATGCCCGCGCCTGTCAGCCACCGGCTCAATCATATCTTCCTCGCGTCCGCATAATGCCAAAATTTCTTTTGTGAGTTCAATATTTTGTTTTTCCGTTCCGCTACCGATATTATAAACCGAACCGGGCGCGGCTTTATGTAAAATCGCGTCTATTGCTCTGCAGTGGTCGCTCGCGTGAATCCATTCCCTTACATTTAAGCCGTCCCCGTAAAGCGGAACTTTTTTTCCTTCCAAAAGATTGGTGATAAAAAGCGGAATGACTTTTTCCGGATATTGATGCGTTCCGTAAACATTACAACTGTGCGTCGCGACAACCGGCGTTTGATAAGTATTAAAAAAAGCTCTGCAAAGCAGGTCTCCTCCTGCTTTGGAAGCGGCATACGGGCTGTTAGGCGCGAATGGCGATTCTTCGGTAAAATATCCGGATTCAACGGCGCCGTAAACCTCGTCAGTGGATATTTGAACCATTTTTTTCAAATTAAATTTTCGCGTAGCTTCAAGAAGAACTTGAACGCCCAAAATATCCGTTCGCAAAAAATCATCCGCGTACATTATGGACCTGTCAACATGCGTTTCAGCCGCGTAATTCACAATTGCGTCAATTGAATTTTCCTCTATCGTATTTTCAACTGCCTTGGCGTCGCAAATATCTCCTTGAATGAATTTATAATTAGGATTGTTTTCCACTTCGCGCAAATTGTCCAAATTTCCGGCATAAGTGAGTTTGTCAAAATTCACAACAAAATAATCCGGATAAACGGATAAAATATATTTTATAAAATGCGAACCTATAAACCCGGCTCCGCCGGTTATTAAAAGATTTTTTATCATAAAAAAAGGCGCTTGTTATAGCGCCTATATTATCATCAAAACAAATTTATTTCAAATTTATTTTAAACTCTTCTTCACCGGCTTCTTCGCCGGTTTCTTTAAATCTTTAAGAACCATATCTACCATAAATACCCCCAGGGCCGTCCCGAGGCCCAAAAACATCCAAAAAACACCTAAGAGAACAATTCCTTCCCAGGAATCGTTACAACATACCCTAAAATAAAAAAGAACGAGAACAATTATTTGAACCATTTTAATCCTCCTCGTCCGCTTTTTTGGCGGACTTTATATAATCCTCAATAACTTTCAGATCTTTATCTATCAACAATGGCTCATCGCGATAAAGATGCCGCTCGTTGTGTTCCATTAAATTGTTTTTGATGTTTTTAATAGCTTTCATTTCTTTTTTTAGTGGAAATTTTAATATCTGCCCACCCCTTTTATCTTCCAACTCTAGTACAAACTCTAGTACAAAATACGGCATAGAAATTTTCTTTTTTAGCTCTCTCTCTTTGCGTTTCAGTTCTGAAGCAAAACAATGATGTATAAGTAATAAAAAAGGAGTTAAAAGTAAAAGAAAAACAGCTTCCCCTTTCCAGGCTATTGTAAGCCAGGTTGTAATAAAAAATAACGCAAAACTAAAAAAAACAAATGCAATGTTTGCTCTTTTAAAACTAATTTTTAGTTGTTTATATTCCATTTCTATTTTTTTCTTTTCTTCGCTCTGCGGCGATTTTTTTCCAACCTGTAATAATCTTTCTTTTGACATTTTTTATTCCTCCTCGTCCGCCTCTGGCGGACTTTTTATATTGTCAATGAACTTACCGTTTTGATTATTTAAACACAAAAAATCGCTTTTGTCAAACGATTGTAATACATAATTCGTTACTCATAATTCAGCTCGTCCACAATTCATTTTCTGCTCACGCTCAACACCATCCCTGCCGCCGCCATGGCTGTCATTAAAGCCGAACCGCCATGGCTCACAAAAGGCAACGGCACGCCGGTTAATGGCAAAAGACCGATAATTGAACCTATGTTTAAAAACGCCTGACCCGCGAACCAAACCGCTATGCCACCGACCAAAAGATATGAAAAATCATCCGGCGCTCTGCGCGCAAGTTTCATCGCGCGCGCGGAAATTAACAATATCAATAAAACAAAAAGTGAAGAAAAAACAAAACCGATTTCTTCCGCCACAACCGCAAAAATGGAATCCGCGTTTACTTCCGGCAAATACTGAAATTTTTGCCTTGATTTTCCCAAACCCAACCCCCACCAACCGCCCGAACCTACGGCTAAATACGCTTGCTTGATTTGATAACCGTACTTTTGCGGGTCAAGCTCCGGATTTAAAAAAGTTTCAATTCTCTGCTTTCCGCGCGTGGAAGAAAAAATCAAAGCCGAAAAAACCAAAACGCCTACGATTCCCAAAACCAAAAAACGCGACATTGAAATTTTTGACAAAAACAAAACGGAAAAAGCGATTATTGATAAAATAAAAAATGTCCCAATATCCGGCTGTAAGGCAACTAAAACCAAAATCGGAGCCATGATTGAAATTGGCGGCAAAAGTTCCGCATACCAACCAGACGTTGAGCCGTATTGGTTTTTATTTTTATTGGAAAGCACGCTCGCCAACGCGGCTATAAGCCCAAGCTTAGCCAATTCAGACGGCTGAAAACTACCATACTTTCCCAAATCCAACCAGCTGCGCGAGCCATTCATCACCTTCCCGATTTCTGGAATAAAAACCAGAATCAACAAAACAAAGGAAAGTCCATAAATAATCCATCCGATTTTTTGCATTTTTTCAGAACCAAGCCGGAAAAAAAACAATAACAACGCCAAGCCGGGAAAAAAACCGGAAATAATTTGTTTTTTCAAATAAAAAAGCGCGTCGCTGAATTTTGTATATCCCAAAGGCGCGCTCGCAGACGCAAGCATCACCAACCCGACAGCTATCAAAATAAAAATATAAATTAAAAACCGACGGTCCGCTTTCCGTTTGGTTTCAGTTCGCATATTTTACATTAAGCGTTAAGTCCGGCGATAAGAATTGAAAATGCTATTATTATCAACTGCGTCGCCAGAGCGAACAAATTCAAAATTCGCGCCAAAAATTTATCTGCTCTGTAAATCAAAAAAGAAAAACAAAAATTCACCGCTAAAATCAAAAGTCCGAAAAGAGGAGCGTAAAATATGTTCCACCAATCCCCCACCAAATCAACCCCGAAAATTATATTATAATGCAAAAAAACCTGCTCCGCGCCGGGTTTTATGTTAAAAAAAAGATACAACCAAATAAAAATTTGCGACAAAACAGACCCCGCGAACGGCGCCGCTATCCATAAATCGCGAAAATACAATTTTATCGGATAAAACATACTGGAATAATTATAACATAAAAAAAAATCTTATTCAATTTGAATTGCCATTGATAAAAAATTCTGCTACAATATCCTTATCTATGCGAAAAAGCGTTTTGGAAAAAATAGAAAGAGCGGAAATAGTTGAACCGCCTTTGGAAGAAATCACAAGGAATTATTCAAAGTATTCCGGATTCAAAAAGGGGTGCCTTACCGGCTGCGCGAGCGTCGTGATTTTTATCATCGGCGTTTTTATTTTTTTACGCTGGGCCGCCGGACCTGGACCGCAGACACTCAAAAAAATCCCGCCGGAATTTCCGTCAAGCATTCCTGTTTACGACCCGAATAACGTGGAGACCATCACTTTTATTTCCGGAAAATATAAAAATCGCGGCATAGAAATCGCCGCCTTCTTTCCAAAAATCATTCTTTCGCCTTTGTTTTTTAACATAGAAAAAGGAAATGAAACAGGTGAAGAAAAAAAAGATAAAAACGCCGTCGCGTCAATAAAAAACATCTGGAAAGTCATCACGACTCCGGTCGGCGACCATCGCGATACGATAAGAATAGAGTGGCGCGACCTTACCACTGAACGCAATTTTGTTATTTCTTATTACAGATACAAACTCCAGCAAGCCGGTTTTCAAATTGATGTGGAAAGCGAAAGCGACATAATGCAACAATTTTCTTTCAGCCGCGAAGACGGAATCACGGGTTCGTTTTTTGTGGAAAACGAAAATAAAGAAAAAAAAGGAACCGACTACGCCGTTCTGACGGTGAATATCTCTACGCCAGCGGAAGAAAAGAAATAATTTTATGTTTTCTAAAATCATCAACGGGCAATCAAAAACAATCACCGGCGCCGCGATTATTATCGGCGGAGCGACTTTAATCAGCCGGCTGGTCGGACTCGCGCGCGACAGAATCTTCGCGCATTCTTTTGGCGCCGGCCAGATTATGGACGCTTATTACGCAGCTTTTAAAATTCCAGACCTTGTTTATAATTTGCTTATTTTGGGAGCGCTTACGGCCGGGTTTATTCCTGTTTTCATAAAAATCTACGAAAAAGACGAAAACAAACAAGCGGCTTGGAAATTCGTAAATAACATCATCAACATCATCGGTGTCGCCATTATCGCGTTGTGCGGTCTTGGCATAATATTCGCTCCTCATCTTTCATCAATAATAGCCCCCGGTTTCGGAGAAGAAGCAAAAAATTTTACGGCTCAATTCACGCGTATAATGTTTTTATCGCCGATACTGCTCGGATTTTCAATGACTTTTGGAGGTGTTTTGCAATCTCTCCGCCGTTTCGCGGCTTATTCTCTCGCGCCGATTTTTTACAATTTGGGCATTATCGCCGGCACTGTGATTTTATTTCCGATTATCGGAGCAACCGGACTTGCTTGGGGAGTGGTCTTGGGAGCATTGCTTCATTTTATTCTGCAAGCATACGCCGCGCGCAAAGCCGGATTTCGCTGGCGCTGGGGATTTAATTTAAAAGACAAAGAAACATGGCTGGTAGGAAAATTAATGATACCGCGCGCGTTAGGATTGGCGTTGAATCAGGTAAGCATTTTTGTTGTGACGATTTTAGCGTCGCTTCTTCCTTCCGGAAGCGTATCGGTTTATAATTTTGCGAGTAACCTGCAAGCAGCGCCAATCGGCATAATCGGAATTCCATTCGCGTTGGCGGTTTTTCCCGCGCTTTCCTCGGCGGCGGCTGAAAACAATAAAGAAAAATTTATTCAAAACCTTTCGTCCACAACACGACAGATACTTTTTTTGGTCATACCGTGTTCAATTTTGATTTTGCTTTTACGCGCGCAAATCGTGCGCGTTGTTTTGGGAAGCGGAGCTTTTGATTGGAACGCGACAATTGCCACAGCAGACGCTTTGGCCTTATTCTCTTTGAGCTTGTTTTCGCAATCGCTGATTCCGCTTTTCGCGCGCGCTTTTTATTCACTTTCCAACACAAAAACGCCTTTTATTATCGGTGTGATAGCGGAACTTATCGGCATCATCGCCGCGTTGATTTTAATGAAACCGCTGGGTGTGGCTGGTTTGGCTTTAGCTTTTTCTTGCGCTTCAATCATAAATTTTTCCATTTTGACAATAGCTTTGCGACAGACGCTGAAAGGCATGGATGAAGAAAATTTATTGAATTTTATTTTTAGAGTGATAATAGCCGGAATTGTTATGGCAATCATTGTGCAAATTTTAAAATATCCTTTGGCCGCGATTTTCAATCAGCAATATCTTTGGGGAATTTTGGGGCAAGGTTTTATCGCCGGTTCGGCAGGGCTGGTTATTTACGGATTTTTATGTTATATCTTAAAGGTGCCGGAATTTATGCAGTTCAAAGATAGCTTTAAGAAAAAATGGCTCAGATTGAAAAATGTCCAACCGGCGGAAATTATGGAGGGAAAAGAATGATTATGAATTCAAATGTTCGCAATTTTTGCATTATAGCTCACATAGACCACGGAAAGTCCACTTTGGCGGACCGTTTTTTGGAATTGACAGGAACCGTTTCCAAACGGGACATGAAAAATCAAATTTTGGATTCAATGGATTTGGAAAGGGAAAGAGGAATTACAATTAAACTCACGCCGGTGAGGATGAAATATGAACTTAAAAATCCAAATTATAAATTCCAAGCTCCAAACAACCACCAAGTGGGCGCGCAAAATTCTGAATTCATTTTAAATTTAATAGACACCCCCGGTCATGTTGATTTTAATTATGAAGTTTCCCGTTCTCTGGCTGCCGTGGAAGGAGCCGTGCTTTTGGTTGACGCGACGCAAGGCGTGCAAGCGCAGACAATCGCGAATCTTTATTTAGCTTTGGAGCAAAACCTTGTAATTATTCCGGTTATAAATAAAATAGACATGCCGATAGCGGATGTGAAAAAAACAAAAGCGGAAATTATTCATCTTTTGGGATGCGAGGAGGATGAAATTCTCCTGACTTCCGCCAAAACAGGAGAGGGTGTGGATGAAATTCTACAAGCTGTGATTAAACTCGTTCCTCCACCGACTGACAATTCGTCCGCGCCGCCGAGAGCTTTAATTTTTGATTCAGAATATAATGATTATAAAGGCGTTGTCGCGTCTGTCAGAATCGTTGATGGGGAATTAAAAAAGGGAGATAAAATTTATTTAATGACGACAAAAACGCCGGCTGAAATTTTGGAAATCGGATATTACACTCCCAAATTCACGCCGTCAGAAAAATTAGCTAACGGAGAGATAGGGTATGTCGTCACAGGACTTAAAGAAGTGCGTGATTGCCGTGTCGGCGATACGATTACTTCGGCCGTAAAAAACGCCGAATCCCCCCTCCCCGGCTATAAAGAAACCAAGCCGATGGTTTTTGCCGGCATTTTTCCGAAAGAAGGAGACGCTTATCAAGAATTGCGCGAAGCGATTGAAAAACTCAAATTAAATGATGCTTCTCTGTCTTACGAACCGGAAAAATCGCAGGCGCTCGGTTTCGGTTTCAGATGCGGATTCTTGGGTATGCTTCATCTTGATATTTTTCAAGAACGGCTCCGCCGCGAACACAATTTGGAAATTGTAATTACAACGCCGAGCGTTGCTTATAAATTGTTAAAAACAGGCGGAGAAGAAATAACAATACGCGGACCGCAAGAAATGCCGGACGCGTCGCGTATACAAAAAGCATACGAACCAATTATGTTTTTGGATATCATCACTCCGGCGGATTTTGTCGGCAATGTGATGGGATTGATTTCCGAACGCCGAGGAAGATATTTAAACACGGAATATCTTAGCGCCGGTTCAGGACAACGCGCGCTTTTGCATTATGAAATTCCTCTGGCATCTCTTATCACGGATTTTTATGATAAACTTAAAACCGTGACTTCAGGATACGCTTCCATGAATTATGAATTCAAAGAATACACTGAAACTGATATTGTAAAATTGGATATTTTCGTAGCCGATGAACCAGTGGAAGCTCTTTCAACTTTGGTGTGGAGGGAAGAATCATACAAAACAGGCAAAAAAATCGTTGAATCGCTAAAAGAAACTTTGCCGCGCCAGCAATTCGCGCTTAAAATTCAAGCGGCAATCGGGGGTAAAATAATCGCCGCCGAACGGCTTTCCGCTTTGCGAAAAGATGTGCTGGCGAAAATGAGCGGAGGAGATTACACGCGTAAATTGAAACTTCTGCAAAAACAGAAAAAAGGCAAAAAAAAGTTGATCGCAAGCGGCAAAGTTGACATCCCGACAGAATCATATCTCGCGGTTCTCAAACGATAAACAACAATGAGTTGATTTATTTTACTCATCACTTCAAAAATATGAAACCGAAAACAGCTAAACGAATCTGGACGGTGATATCCGTTCTCGGCATCGTCGCGATGCTATTTTTTACAATCATGCCAATTTTTCAATAATTTTATTTTTTATGAAAATTCTGCGCCAATACCAACTTGACATCGTTTTTCTTTTTTTCGCGACAATGGTTATCTTGGGAGTTTTTTTCTTTATGCTGGAATATTTCGGAGCTAACCCGCAAGATTATGAATGGATTATCGGCGCGCCACTCATCACTTTTTATTGCGTTAACCTTTGGAACGTAAGACAAAAAATAAACATCTCGGACAGAAGAAAAATGACTACAAAAAGTTTGGTTTATTGGATAACTTTCGGAATTATTCTTTTTGAAACGTATTCAAATCCGCTTTCAGTTAGAGAATACTTGTCTCTTAATTTATTATTTGTCGCTTTTACCGTTTTTCTGGCCGACTCTTATTGGGATTTCAAAAAAATAACTTTTAAGGACATTTTTTGTAAAAAAAATTATGAGTAAAACGTGGCAAATATCGCCTGAACCGCCAATTGATTTTTTAAGTTCCCATCCCGAGCTTCCTCCTATTGTGGCGCGTCTGCTTTGGAATAGAAATTTCAAGACGCAGGAGGAAATAGACGAATTCTTAAACCCTGATTATTCCGTAGACATCCACGACCCTTATCTTTTCAAAAACATGACGAAAGCCGTGAATATTATTTTTCAAGCGATTGAAAAAAAACAAAAAATCACGGTTCACGGCGACTATGACGCTGACGGAGTTTGCGCGGCTGTTATTTTAGTCAGCTGTTTAAAAAAAATCGGAGCAGAAAATGTCAATGTTTTTCTTCCGCATCGTGAAATAGACGGTTATGGATTAAACGCCAATACTGTTGAATTTTTAAAAAAAGAAGGAACCGAATTGATTATCACTTGCGATTGCGGAATCAGCAACGCCGATGAAGTCGCCATTGCCAAAAAATCAGGAATGAAGGTTATTATTACCGACCACCACACGGTTCCTTCCATAATTCCGGAAGCGGACGCGATTATCCATCCGAAATTGCCGGACGAAAAATATCCTGACAAGGGTCTGGCGGGAGGTGGCGTGGCTTTCAAACTTGCGCAAGGAATTTTAAAAAAACACAAAGAAAAAAACGATAAATTGACGGATGGACAAAACCATGAAAGTTTTGAAAAATGGTCGCTTGATTTGGTGGCGATTTCAACCGTCGGAGATATGGTGCCGTTGCGCGGAGAATCCCGCACGCTTACCCGCTACGGACTTACGGTTCTCAATAAAACAAAAAATTTAGGCTTGCAAAAATTACTTGCCACGTCAGGTTTGGCGGATGAAAACAATCGGCCAAAACGCGGCGCGTATGATTCTTTCACCATCGGATTTCAAATCGCCCCGCGATTAAACGCGGCAGGAAGAATGGACCACGCTAATTCGGCTTACGCTTTGTTGTCCGCGGAAAAAATCGCCGACGCGGAAAAATTGGCAATGCAACTCAATCAAAATAACAGCGAACGCCAACAGCTTACGGAACTGATTGTAAATCAAGCGAAAAAACAAATAGAAAAAACCGGACAAAAAGACAATCCGGCGCTTTTCGCGTTTGAAGAAAATTGGCCCGCCGGAGTTATCGGCCTCGTGGCAGGTAAAATCAAAGACGAATACTACAAACCGTCCATTATTATGACTTTAAATGATGGTGAAATCGTCGGCTCCGGACGAAGCATTTATGAATTCAGTCTTATCGCGGCTTTGCAAAGCATGCCGGAATATTTTGAAAAATTCGGAGGACATCCGCAGGCGTGCGGTTTTACTTTAAAAAAAGACAAGCTGGAAGAATTCAAGCAGGCGTTGATAAAAAAAGCGACTGAAGAAACGACCGGATTAAAACTGGAACCGAAATTAACCGTGGACGCGCTGATAAATTTGGAGGATGTTGATTGGAAACTTTACGATTTACTGCAAAAATTTGAACCTTTCGGACAAACAAACGAAGAACCGACTTACGCCGCCAAGGGCTTAACGGTTGTAAACATAAATCCGATGGGACAAGACGGAAAACATCTGCGAATAATGGTAAAACACAATTCCAATGTGGTTAAAAAATTTATAGGGTTCTGGCTTGGAGACGCTGTAAAACATCCTGATAATTGGAAAGGGATATTAAAGCCGGGCGACAAAATTGACTTGGCATTTTCAATCGGGGTCAACGAATGGAACGGTAACAGAGAATTGGAAATGAAAATTAAAGACATAAAAAAATCCGTCCCGGCTTAACCGAGGCGGATTTTTTAATATTGCGCATTAATTAAATTCCTTGTGTTTTTTGTTGACGAGATCTTTGTATCAACTCATCGCGTAATTGTTCCGCCGCTTCTTTTGACAACCCCGGCAACCTTCCTTCGGCCCCTGTTCCGCCCGTTGCTCCGTATTTACCAATAACAGCGCTAAATCCAGCTGTCTGAATTTGTAAATCCGACAAACCAAAAATACGCGCGACTAACCCGCGGTAAATATCCACATTCTGAATGCGTTCATACGGAATAGTGATATATTTTTTATAAATTACGCCTGATTCTTTTTTAAAACCTATATCATTCAACTCGTAAAGATAGAAACGATATTCAAGACGCGCCCAAATATACTGAAAAACGAGCAACACCGGTATTATTAACCAAAATAAATTTAACCAGTTCAAATTTAACTCAATTGCCTGTATATCTCTGCTTCTTTCAATCTGAATTGAAACAATAAAAGCGCATATGAATACAACCAAAAAAAGATTGCTAAGCGCATAACGAACAAATAAATACCAAACCCATTTTTGATCTAATTGCTTCATAATTATCCTCTTATCTCTTTTTCTAAATCATTCCATTTTTTCTTCAAATCTCGTATCAAAATATCTTTTAATTCAACCGCCAATTCTTTTTTCGCCGCGTATTCCGCGACAGCTCGTTCAACAAGCGCTTCATACATTTCTTTGGTCGGCCCTTCAAGCTGTTTAATACTTTCTTTCAATTCATTGTAAAGCGGATTAAAATGCTCTGCCAATTTCGCGCGCATTTCTTTTCCTTTCGGCGTGGCGTTAAGCCACATTAAAATGGCTCCCAATACCCCGCCGAAGAAAAGACCTCTCTTAAATGCTTTGCACATATCATTATATTTTAATTTATAAAAAATGTAAATTAACTTTTATATACGGAGCCAAATTATCGCTTTTTTATTTTTTAATTACCAAATTTTTAACTTTCACATTCAACTCCGGTTGTATCAGATCCTGCGCCAAGTCCGAATCCGGCGGAAGACGACTGTTCGCTTAATTTTTGTTGGCATTCAGACGGAGGATTGTCAAAAGCCGCGCACACCGCCTGCTTTACGGCTTCTGGAGAACGGTTTGCTTCCACCTGCGCTCCGTTGATAACCAATGTTGGCGAGCCTTGTACGCCATAAGCATTGTTTTCTTCTTCGTGAACCGGATAAATAGGATAATTACCGCTCAACCATGTGCTTTTATCATTATATTTTTCCAAAATGCCAAATTTTTTATTAGTTTGGTTTACGCAAGAATTTAATTTTCCCGTGTCAACTCCGGCTTCGCTTAAACATATTTTATAATCCCCTTTTCCGACAAAACAATTCATATACGAAATAAACTTGCCGTTTTGTTCAGTTTCAACGCAATATTGCCGCGTATTTTCTTCAATTTCTTTCATATCGTGCATCGCGTAAGAAACGAATTTTATTTCCATATCCGCTTTGCCTTTTAAAAGTTCCATCACAGGTAAAAACGCTTTTTCCATCTGCAATCCGTAAGGACAATAAGACATTATAAATAATTCCGCTTTTGGACGCGCTGATTTGACCGCTTCGGCGGCTAACGCGTTTTGCGTGTTTTTAGAATTCAAAACCGCGTTTGCTTTAGCTTTGGCCTGAAAAGACATATTACCGCTCAAAGCCAAAGACCCGAGCACCACAAATCCTATGGTGCAAAGTGTCATAACGCCGGCCAAAACGCCTATAACCATAGCGCTTTTCGGCTCCAAAAGGGCAAAAAAATTCTTTTTGTCGTCCATATGATTAAATTATTTTATATTTATCTTAATTGTATATCAATTTTAAATAAAGTCAAGCTGTTTTTTTATATATTCTATCGCTTCCAGCTGCTCTGTCAAGCTATTTTCCACCTCCACCGCGGCTATCTTTGGAATTAAATCAACATATTTTTTTAAATAATCAAATTCTGACAACTTTTCAACTCGATGTGAATCGTAATGTTCATATTCTTTGCCGTTTTCCATATTAACATAAGAAACATTTTTTACAGGGCCAAGATGCGCGCAACCGCGAGGATATTTTTTAAGCGTAAGCAAGCTATGTTCATACAAATCGGAACCGCGAAGCCGTTCGTTTTCCAAATGTGAAAAGTCAACGCAAACTCCGGCATAATTTATAAGCTCTTCATCTATCCACGGAGATGATGAAGAATTTTCCAAATAAATCATCCTTTTATAATTTGAATAATTATAAACGAATGAAAAATCTTTTTCAGAATGAATGTTAAAAATTTCGGCTTTAAGTTCGTTTATCAAAAAATCAATTTCCGCCGGTTCCATATCTGAACGCAAATGGACAAATGGCGTCCGCAGTTTCGCCTCTTTCAACAAAAAACACGCCTCTTCCCTTTCTTCCTTGCCAAGACCGGTAGAGAAAAAAGCTATTTCTTTTAAATCAAACTTCATCGCGTCTCTGATTGTTTTTCTCCAATCCGCCCCATGGGTTGTTGTGACAGTCGGCAAAATTTTTGTTTTCATAAAATTTTTGGGTATTATTATTTGTCATTCCGAACGAAGAAAAAAATCTCTGTCCAACGCTCTTTTATTATACCACAAAAAAACGCGAAAAAAACCAAATATGAATTTTTTTATGGATTTTTTGTTTTGAATATGTTAAGGTTTGAATGATAAACAAATAAATTATTCATTATGAATCAAGTTAAAATCGCTTGGTATGGCATCCATCAAGGCGAGGAACCGCCGCTTATTCCTGCCGGCGGCATATTTTTTAGCGGATGCGATATGCATTGCGTGTTTTGTCAAAATTACCAAATATCCCAACATGGGTTAGGTAATTTTTATTCAAACGAAGAATTGGCCGACATAATGATAAAACTGCAAAATGACGGCGCGGCGAATATTGATTTAGTAACGCCGACAACTTGGCATAAACAAATAAAACAAGCAATTTTATCGGCAAAAGAAAAAGGATTAAAAATACCGATTGTCTGGAACGGCAATGGTTACGAAGATTTGGAAATAATAAAAAGCATGGCCGATTTGGTGGATATTTATTTACCTGACTTTAAATACGGAAAAAACGAATTGGCTTTAAAATACTCCGGCGCGAAAAATTATTTTGAAACGGCAACGAAAGTCATTAAAGAAATGTTGCGGCAAGTTGGATATTTAAAAATCGTGAACGGCAAAGCCGCGCGCGGATTAATCGTGAGGCATCTTGTATTGCCGAACTGTTTGGAAAACAGTTTTGAAGCGCTAAAACGGTTAGCTGAAATAGATATTGATATCCATATAAGTTTAATGAATCAATATCTGCCAACGCGCCAAGTAAATAATTTTCCTGAATTAAAAGAAAAAGTAAGCCAAAAAGATTTTCAAAAAATTTATGATTATTTGCTGGGCATCGGTTTTCACAACGGCTGGACGCAAGGAGAAAACAGCCAAGAAAATTTAACGCCAGATTTTACAAAATCAGAACCGTTCGGTTGAAAAATATAGATATGAATATTTTACCATTTACGGCGAACGCGAAACTGATGACGATTTGCCCCGTTAAAGTCGCGCGCGCCTTCATAATTGGAAAAACGCGCCGGAACCGGTCTGCGCGGCGGTAAAACCGGCAACGATATAACTGTGAGTTGTTTGCGAATCAATTTTTCAATTTGTTTTACTTCTCCCCTCTGATTCGGAGCGACAAAAGATACGGCCTTTCCGGATTTTCCAGCCCTGCCTGTTCGGCCGATTCTATGCACATAATCTTCCGGATTATCCGGCAAATCATAATTTATAACAAGAGAGATATCATTAACATCAATGCCGCGCGAAGCGATATCTGTCGCAACCAAAACGCGGTATTTTCCTGACTTAAATCCTTCCAGCGCTTTTTGTCTTTGTGAAAGCGAACGATTGGAATGAATTTCCGCGACAGAGTGTCCCATGGCAGTTATACTTCTTGTATATTTTTTTACTCCGTGTTTGGTGCGAGAGAAAATCAACACAGTGCCGGCATTATCCGCCAAATGCTTTTCCAAAAGTTGCATTTTACATTCATTGCCAACTATAAAAACTTCATGAGTTATATTCGCGGCTGAAGTTCCTGACGGGGCCGCTTCTATTCTCACGGGATTTTTCATGTATTGATTGGCAATTCTAATAATTTCCGTAGGCATGGTGGCGGAAAACAATAGGGTCTGGCGATTAGCTGATACGGAGCTTAAAATTTGTTTTATTTGCGGAGCAAAACCAATGTCCAACATTCTATCCGCTTCGTCCAAAACAATAATTTTTACATTCTGAAGCGAATAATTCTTTTGTCTAAGATGGTCCATTAAACGGCCTGGGGTCGCTATAACTATATGCGGGTTGCGGTGCAAACTTCTGATTTGTCCGTCAATGCGCGCCCCGCCGATAATTACGGCTGTGCGCAGACCTAACTTTCCACCCAACTTTTGCATTACCTTGTCCACTTGCTCGGCAAGTTCGCGAGTTGGCAACACTATTAATCCTTGGCCTTTTAAGGATGACAAGCGTTGAATTATCGGTACGCCAAAAGCCAGGGTTTTTCCTGTGCCTGTCTGCGCTATGCCAACGACATCCTTGCCTTCCAAAACCGCAGGGATGCATCTGCTTTGGATTGGTGTTGGTGATGTAAATTTTTGCTCCGCCAAAATGGCAAGCAAATTTTGAGAAATGCCAAGATTGTTAAAATCCGGCATCGCCTGATTTGTTTGTGTCATATAAATTTATGCGGCCCGATTCCTGCTTTGCCACATTATGACACAAGATAGGTTCGAGTCGTCATCGCTTATTTAGCGACGACATGATTAAGACACGCAATATTAACACAAAAGCCGATTTTTGTCAAGGCTTGACGCTTTAATTTGGTATAATTGATTTAAAAAAATATATATAGTTGACAAGTTTTGTCGCGATAAATTATAATTGATATGGGTGGAGTTTTTAATTAAAATTAAATAAAAAAATATGGCTTGTTTTTTAGCTCCGGCAACCGTAGCGATAATAACAACTGGGATGAGGAAAAAGATTCCCCAAAAATATCACATGGAGTGGCTAAATACCATGCTTTGGGGCGGTGTTGTTATGTTAGCGGTTGAACATTTTACTCACGGTGAGATTACGTTATATCCGCCATTTTTAACGGCAATGCAAAACCCGGCCGATATCCCGACAATGTTGCATGAATTGGCGACAATGGGCGGAGCAATGACAATTGCGATTTTTGCAGTTTGGACAATAATGGTTTTAACTGTAAACATTGTTGAAAAAATACGCGAAAAGAAAAATTTAACCTTAATAAAATAAACTTGTGTGGTTAATTACGACACTCATTTTTGCGCTTATAGCGACTTTATTGCGATATCTTTTGAATAAGAAATACAAATTAGGATTCTTGAGTTTAATGCTTTGGGGCGCGACGGTTATGATATTGACTGATCATCTACTTGGATATAAGGGTGGTAAATTTCTGGAATTTGAAACTGATGGTCTGATAAGAAACGGGACATTATTGGGTGTATTGATGTTTATTCCTGTTTTCATAATATGGCTTATCTCGCTTTTTACTCCAAATCTTAAAAATCAACTTAAATAATAAATTAAAAAAAGGATATGATAGACATATCCTTTTTGCTTTATATTCCCAGTTTTTTTCTTTTATTTATTATCGTTTCCGCAATCCTGCTGGCGGCTTTTACAGGATCGCCCTCAATAATAAATTTTCCGCCAAATAGACGCTGAAATTTTTTGGTTAATAATTTTACAACCTCTGTGCTGCCAAAGATCGGCGGTGTGATCCCGAGATGGGTTGTTATACCTAACGACAACACGCCCATCCCTATTGCGATAGCTTTTTCCGCTACCCACTCTGCGGCTGAAGCCGCTATAGGCAATTCCTTTATCGGAACGCCCATTTTTTCGGCAATAGCCGATATAAGGACAACCGCTCTTCCATTATCTGTACAGCTTCCGAGGTGCCATACAGGTGGCAGGGGCTTACCAAGTCCGGCTTTTTCTCCAAGCAACAATAATATATTTTTTAGTTTGTCGCCAGCAAAAGATGAAGCGCCGGAACTAAGCAGTCCGGCTCTCCCGCATGCCTGCGCGGCGCAACCGGTAGCTATTACTAATATATTTTTTTTCAAAAGTTTTTTAGCTATTGTCACGTGGTTTATGTCTGCGATAACTTTTGGACTTGTACAGCCAGCCAGAAGCACTATCCCATAAATATCCCCTTTTTTTATAGCGGATATCAACGGCTCCAGGGGGTCTCCTGAATTAATTTTTGAAAATATTTCAAGACATGTCTCTACCGAGAACCCGGCAATTACTTCCTCAGGTTGTTTTTCCGAAATATGAAAAATTTCATTGTTTCTTTTTTTAAAATTCTTAATCGCAATTTCCATTATTTTTTTTACTGATTCATCAGTATGTTCTTCATTAAACTGAATGTGAACGGCGCCGCGTATTTTTGCAAACTCACTAGATGTGACAATTTTCGTATGGAAACACCTTGAGACGTTTATGATATTCGGAAAAATACACTGGACATCAACTACAAACGCCTCAACTAGACCGGTGGCAATAATTAGCTCCTGTTGCAAATTACTACCAGCCAAATGTATTCCGTGTCTCATCAAAATCTCATTTCCGGTGCAACAGCACCCAACAATATTTATACCTGATGCCCCCGACTTTTTAGCTTTTTCTATATATCCAGCGTCTTTTGATAATTCAACTATTTTTTCCACAAGCAATGGGTCGTGTCCATGCACAACTATGTTTACTTTGCTAACATCAAGAACGCTGAAACCTATTTCCGAGCAAATAAGCGCCGGAATTCCCAGCAACACATCCTGAAGCTCGGAACAAATTATCATAGAAACTATATCGGCCACGCCCATTCTTATGGCGTACGCCATAAATGCTACATAGTCAGCCATAACTCCCATGGAAAACATGTGTTTTCCATTTAGTATTTCTTTTCCTACAGAACCGGGGATAACTCCAACTTTTAGAATCTTTCCCGCGTTCAAAAGACCTGTCAAAACACTGCAAGGTAAATAAGATAAAAAACTCATTGATACTTTATTGCCTGTTATGTCGGAAATAGCTTGCGAGGCAACCTGTTCAGCGATACTCTCAATACTTTGCGACGTGTCAATATTTAATTTAGTAGCAATGAATTTCAGTTTTTCTACATCCTTTATTTTAAAGGCGGCGGTTTCAGATTTGGCTACCTTTAAAAGTACCGATGCCACATGCAATGCGTGCGATGCGTGACATGCTGTGCCTCTCAACACCGTCTCAAACCAATTCCTTGCCACGATGGTATCAACATTTGCTCCGCATGCCCCGTTCTCTCTGCATGGACCAAGACCGCAGCGATTGCAACAAGTACCGAGTTGCCCCACTCTGCACCCCTTAGCCAGATTTGAAAAAACTGTGCTTATACCTTTCTTTTCTGTGTATTCAATCATTTCCTCCGTAGCTTTATCTAATGCTCTTAATCCCATTACCTTTTTTGGTTGTTTATCAGTTGACATCTCGTTCCTCCTTGCGGATTATTTCCGCGTTTAATTTTCTAATTTTCAAAGATCCGCTATATAGACAATAATACAAAAAAACAGAGCCGTCAATGTCGCGCGCTGTATATATATTATATACATAACGCGCGACATTGAATCCAACCTCTCGCTTATACAGATAAATCCTAAAAACAGACGGCATGCCGTAAATATAAAAGAGCAAAATCATTTGCTCTTTTATACCAATAGTTATCTGGGTCTTCCCGCTTTCCTACCATTTTCCCATCTAAATAAAATTTAAATTTATTTTTTTGTTATATAAATAAATTTGGTACATTATTTTTCTCTAATCGCGGCTGGGGCATCTTTGGATATATCGCCCTTGTTCGCATATGAAATAATTTTTTTTACTTCTCCATATACAACCTTAAAAACATCATACGGAATTTTTCCATGAGGAACTGGGATAATGTCAAAATTTATATCCGGGTTTAAATTTTTATAACCAGTTCTTACTGCCCTGGGTACATGATAATCACTTGTGACAAAAGTTATGTGCTCGTGTTTTTTATCAGCAAAGTAATTATTGATTGTCTCAAATTGAGTTTTTGTATTACTTATGCCGCCCGCTCCGCAATCCACTAACTTCAGCTTTTCTATTGGGAAACCCATTTTTTCTACAATCTGTTTCATTATTGGAAGTTGTTCAATGGTTCCGCTAAGTATAAGCGATGGCGCATGCTGTAAAATATCTTCATTTCCAATTTCGTCTACGCCTTTATTCGCTTTCTTGGCAACTATTTGCGAAATAATTTCTATTCCCATTTCTATTCGCGCTTTATTTTCGGCATTTTCAGAACGTGAATAATCAATACTTTCCCCATCTTTAATAAATTTTTTGCCTGACAAAACAACTACTCCTTCTGTTTTTACGGGTATTTCATATTTAATTGAAGTGAGGGCGTCTCTAAACTCTTTTTGTATAAGTTGGTGGCAAAATTCTTTCCTATCGTTTGTTGTTCCAAATTTTTCAAAAGTCTCCATAATTTTATCCTATTAACTTATCAATACTCACCTCAAGGGCTTTCGCGATTTTCTTGAGAGTATTAAGCGTTGGATTCTGGTTTTTACCAGCTTCAATTTTAATAATCGTATTATTGGCGACATCAGCCAATCTCGCTAATTTTTCTTGGGAAAAACCCTTTGCTTCTCTAAGTTTTCTAAGTGTTTTTGTAATATTTGACATATAAATATTGCAGTAGCAGAATTAAAGTATCAGTAATATTAACTCTCAACTACTTTAACGCTACACCAAAAAATTAAAATTGTAAACAAACTACACACTTGCGTCGCTCAATCTCTCTTGACAGGATACTCGGGTTCAATACTAGAGTGGTGAGGAGTTTGGTAACTAAAAACTCTTTGGCGGTAAATTCCGAAAATGAAAAGGGCCCGTCACGCGATGGCGACGGGCCTTCCTACCTTCCTACGGGTTTAATTATTCAAACTAGCGCCTAGCGCTCTCAATCCGACGACGATCCCCCTTGCGTCGCTGAGAGCATTGTGGTGGGGTCCGGCAGATTCTATACCAAACGCTTTCGGTGCGGCCCCACTCTGTTTGATTTTAACACCATGTTGGAAGAAAACCTTATTAATATTGTGGAACCGTCCCATTTTAAATGGGAACTTGATTCCGTAAAGTTTGCAATTTTCCATTAGCACGTCCCGGTCAAACAGCCGGGAGTCGTCAATTTTATCAAAGCAGTAAAGTTCAGTCTCCGAACAAAACTCAAAAAAATTTCTTAAAAAAATTTCGAACTTTACTCCTTTTTCATCAACCTCTTTTTGTTTAATATTAGTAAGGTTGATGAAATACTGGGAAAGGACTGTGTTGATTTTGGGTCTCACCAAGAATTCAACACTGTCTAATTCAATAAACTTTTCCGTTTCCACTAAAACGGCACCGAGCTGAATAACTTCTCGGTGCTCCCCCGGAAGAGACCAATTCCTTGCTGCCGCGCCTTCCCAAGTGGTGCACTCCAAGTCAAAAATTACAATTTTTTTTGGTAACCCAAACATTCTACACCTCCTTCTTCGTATGATGTATTTAGGGTAAAGTTAATCCGATTTAATGCGACCGGATCTTCTATTGTCAACCTCCTTAATATTCATTTGTTAAAGACCTCCGTTAAGGACCTCCTTTTAATTTAAAATCCATGAACCTATGATGATATCACGGATTAAATAAAAAGTCAAGCGCACTACGCGCTTGCTTTAACTATTTAGGTGTTTATAACTTGCTTAATCGCGGTCTCAAGTCCGCTTGGGTCATCTGTCCCGATGCGGTAAATTTTTCCATTTTTCATAATTATTTCAACGGCATCAAAACCAGAAACATTGTAAATCCAAATCTTGGGACATAGGCAAAATCTTATTCCCCAACCATAATACCAATGATTCTTTACTTGCTTTACTGAAGCTATATCGCTGAGCAAAAATTTTTTTCTGAAAATTCCATAACCAAATTTAATCTTAAGATATTTTTCATCAATGGATACTGTTAGCGTTACAAACGATGCAAGAATAAACAGAACTAATGCCATTGTGGAAGTAACAGCAAAATTTGTGCCAGAGTTGACCGATGGGGGTTCTGCCCGAGCTGTAATGTAAGCCCATGCGAAAAATACCAATACAACCAGCGTGACAACTATCATCAGGTAACTAATTTGAGTGTGTTTGTATAAAATCATAAATTATTATTTAATTGTCTGTACTATCCGATCAACAGTGGAATCGATATCAAAAGCTTCTCTTTCGCTGGTGCAAACCTTTCTTTGTTCTTCAACATAATTATTGCAATTAGGATATTGCAAAGTAAAGCTAACTTTTACAAGCTTATCACTTTTGGTAGTGGTATAAGTGTATGACGAATAGACACTGCCAGTCGCACCTTCATGCTTAACATTTACGCAATAAGTTCTGTCATCAACCACTCTTTGCAAAGTGATATCAGACATGCTGCTTATTTCTTGTGGCGTGGTTTTACAAGAATACGTGCCAGTTTCTATCGTGATAACCGGAGGCCATTCCTCAACGCTCACATATTTTGTCAGTAGTTCTGTCGGATATTGAAACGTTATGCCTTGATCATTGGTGGTTGTCGTCCATAAATTATTGCCAGACTCAGAATTATTATTTTCGGCAATAGTCCAAATTGTATAAAACCGACTATATTGATGTCTAGTTAAAACAATGGTCTTGTCGGATGATTTATAAAAATATCCCGATCCCATTTGATCCGTGTATTCATATCCACGGTCTTTCATAAAAGTTTCAACTACCGTAGGGCCACCTTTGCTTTTCGTAAGATATTTATTGTCCGTGCCAGACAATTTGACCATATCCGACTTGCCGAAAGTTAGTTGAGTAATACCTTTGATTTGAGGCCAAGGATTACCTTCTTGGAAAATTACTGACGAATAGAAAAATGCAAAAATACCCAATACTAAAATAATGAGGGATATAAGCAGTAAAATTTTTTTATTTTTCGAAGAATGTTCAAAAATCATAATTGATTATTTTTTCTTCTTATTTCTGATCGCGATAACAACGGTAGTGATAATTAGGATAAGGCCTAGTCCTTGTAATCCGGGACTATCATCAAATTCACCGAATACGACAAAGAATACCCCCAATAATATTGCTAAAACTTTTAGGACCCAGCATAAAATTTTATTTTTTATATCAGAGTGGTTCATTTACTTATATTATATCTCAAAAATTGATTTTATTGAAGAACCGATTTTTATAAAAAATAAAAACAGCGACCGCAAAAGTCGTTGTTTTTATTTACAATTTATTGGGTAGTCGGGTCGCACATTCGTCATAGACAAATGGGTTGACTCCGATAATAAATTGTGTTGGCGGAGGATGAGGGATTCGAACCCTCGAGGCCTTTCGACCAACTGCCTTTCCAGGGCAGCGCCATAAACCACTAGGCGAACCCTCCGTGTGTTATATCTTTAAATTATTCAATGTATTTTTTAATAAATATTTTAATCTTTCTCTGCCTTTGCCTGTTTTTAAAAAAATTTCTTCTCTAATGTCAAAAAGTGATTTATAATTTGATGTTTGTAATTTATTTGTAGTCTGTAATTTGTAATTTGGAATTTATTTGTTTTCTAACTTTATTCCAAATCATCAAAAAAGTCAACGACAAAAAAATCGCCGCCATCCCCCACTGCGCCGGCGTAAAATAAAAATATCGCGGGTCGCTGGCGTATAAATCATCGGCGCGCAAAAAATCCAGCCAAAAACGCGCGAAAGCGTAAGTCGCGAAAGACATTCCGGCAACAAGCCCCCATTTCTTTTTAGCCAATCGCTTAAACAAAAAAATGAAAATAAAAAACAACGAAAAAGCGACTAACGATTCATAAAGTCCCAAATCATGCCTCGCGCCATTGGAAAAATTCACTGCCAAAAAAAAATTTGATAATCTTCCTGGATGGTCATGGATTATAAAACATCCGATTCTGCCCATCCCCCATCCGAGCCATAAACTCACGGCTCCGACATCCAAATACGGTTTGAATTCTTGCCAAGAAAATCCCCTTATTTTATAAAATATATAAACAGCCGCCGCGGCTCCGAAAAATCCTCCGAGAGAAGACGCGCCGCCTTCCCAAAATTTTAAAATATCAAACGGTCGCAAAATGTAATAAGACGGATTATAAAAAATAATATGAAACGCGCGAGCGCCAAACATACCGCCGATAAGTCCCCAAATTGACATATCCAAAACGACATCATCAGACAATATGTATTTTTTCGCGAGACGCAAAACGCAAATCAAAGTCGCTACGACTCCAAAAATCACAAATAGGCCCCACACTTGCACAGCGAGAGACCCGACCAAAAACGAATTTATTTGAAAATAAGGAATCATGTAAAAAATCAAAAAACAAAATTATTTTATGAATTGGATAATTTCTTCCGGCCTGTTTATCACGCGAATATAATCCTCGTCAACACGCCCGATGGTTTTAAAATCAGCGGAAAGCGTATGAATAAAATCCAAAAGCGGCTGCCAAAATTCTTTGCCGTAAAGCAAAATCGGAATCGGCTTTATTTTTTTTGTTTCCAAAAGAGTAAGCATTTCAAAAAGCTGATGCATTGTCCCGAATCCGCCTGGAAAAAATACAAACGCCTTTGCCGGAGACGTAATCATCAATTTGCGCACGAAATGAAAATAAAAACCGATTGATTTGGTTAAATAATTATTAAACCTTTCCCCCCTGTCAAAACGCATATTTATGCCTATACTCTCTCCTCCTGTTTCAAACGCGCCTTTATTCACCGCTTCCATAATTCCAGGACCGCCTCCGGTAACGACAGAATATTTATTTTGCGCCAAAACCTTTCCGGCTTCGTAAGCGGCCTGGTAATAACTTGACCCCGGCAGAATGCTTTTTGTTCCCAAAATTGTCACATTATTTGAAAGTTTTGTTATAAATTCAAAACCGTCCACCAACTCTGCCATAATCCTGAAAATTTTCCAATCAACTCCTTTGCAATTCATACCAACACAAAGATTCGGGCGATCCGGCGTGTCTTTGACAAACTCAAACGCTTCTTCCGCAGTTTCAACCAAATGTAAATTTTTTATATCCAAATCGCCGATTGAGTGCGCTTCGCCTGCTGATTTTTTTCTGAGAAAATCAAAAATCGGCTGCCAAAATTCTTTGCCAACCATTATCACCGGTGATTTATCCATATGCCCCAGTTCCATTAAATCAACAACTTCAAAAAATTCATCCAATGTGCCGAATCCGCCGGGAAAAAATACAAACGCGTTGGCTGGAGATGTTAACATTACTTTGCGCGTGAAGAAATAATAAAAACCCGCGTATTTTTTCACATAAGGATTTATGCGTTGTTCAAATGGAAGCTGGATATTCAAACCGACCGACTCGCCTCCAGTTTCAAACGCGCCCTTGTTAGCGGCTTCCATAATTCCTGGTCCGCCGCCGGTGATTGTCGTAAATTTATTTTTTCCAAGCAACCTTCCGAATTCCTCGGCGATTTTGTAATATTTGCTGTTCATTGGCAACCGAGCCGAACCCAATATGGTGACTTCTCTTTCAATTTTGCCTAAAAACTCATAACCTTCAACGAACTCGGACATTATTTTAAAAATTCTCCAACTGTCGCGAAAATCAACCGCCGCGCCACCCGTAACGAACTGTTCTTTATTGTTTTTTTGCTCGGCCGCGATTTTTTGTTTAGGCATAAATAAATTTTAATAATAACATTAAAAAATTCAATTCTTTTCCAATTCTTTTCCAATTCTCAAAACCAAATCTTCCCTGAATCTCGGTCCGATAATTTGCGCGCCTATCGGCAAACCGGAATAATTTTCTCCGGCAGGAACCGACATCGCAGGAACTCCCGCAACCGCCGCCGGACTTACCATAATATCCGCGAGATAAAGCGCCAATGGATTGTCTATTTTTTCTCCCAAATCAAATGGAGAAAAAGGAGATGTTGGCGTTATGAGCGCGTCAACTTTTTTAAATATCTCGTCAAAATCATTTTTAATAAGTGTGCGAACTTTTTGAGCTTTTTTATAATAAGCATCGTAATATCCGGATGACAACGCGTATGTTCCGATTAAAATTCTTCGTTTAACTTCCTCTGGAAATCCGTCAGCGCGTGAATTTGCGTAAATGTCAAAAAGATTATTCGCGTCCGCGCGCAAACCGTAACGAATACCATCCAAACGCGCAAGATTGGAGCTGTCTTCGCTTGGAACTATGATATAATAAACAGCAATGGCATATTTTGTATAAGGCAAACTCACTTGTTTAATTTTACATCCGGCTTTTTCCAAAATGTCAATTTTTTTATAAGTTAATTCTTTAATTTCCTCATTAAGCCCTTCCAATTCAAAATATTCTTTCGGAACGCCGATTTTTAAACCCTTTACGCCTTTTTTTAATTCTTCTACATAATTTGGAACCGCGTCCGACACAGTGGTAGCGTCCATTTTGTCATTGCCGGCCATTATTTCCATCAAAAACGCGACATCGTCAACGCTTTTGGCAATAGGTCCGACAGTATCCAAAGAAGATGCCATTGACATAATTCCAAAACGGGAATTGCGCCCGTAAGACGGACGCATACCGACAACTCCGCAAAAACTCGCCGGCTGACGAATTGAACCCCCCGTGTCTTCCGCGACAGCAAAAATACACATATTATCCGCGACAGCCGCGGCCGAACCGCCGGAAGAGCCACCGGCGACTTTTTTTGTGTTACGCGGATTGCGGACAGGTCCATACATACTGTTTTCATTGCTCGCTCCGTGCCCGAAAGCGTCGCAATTATTCTTACCCAAAAGCACAGCGCCTTGTTCGCGAATTTTTTTTATCACGGTCGCGTCAAACGGAGGAACATAATTATCCAAAATTTTAGACGCGCCAGTTGAGCGAACTCCCGCGGTGCAAATAGCGTCTTTTACGGCGAAAGGGATTCCAGTAAGAGGCCATGCTTCGCCTCTTTCAATCGTTTCATCCGCCCTCACCGCTTCTTTCATTGCTAAATCTTCGCAAACTGTAATAAATGCGTTGATTTCTCCATCGCGTTTTTTTATTCTATCCAAACAAGCCGCCGTTAATTCCACGGAAGTAAAATCTTTTTTATTTAATCCATCTTTCGCTTCTCTGATTGTCAACTCATTCAAATTCATAAATAATGAATGCTGTTTAATTTTCTTCAAACACGGCGGGCACAGCCAATTTTCCGTCCTTCACTAAAGGCATCTGTTCAATCAATTCTTTTTGCGAATCCTTGCCCCTGATTTCATCCAAACGAACGATATTTTTAAGACCGGTCACCTGCGATGTCAATTCAACATTTTCAGTGTCAACTTCATTCAAAACATCCATATAATCCAAAACAGCCGAAATAGTTTCGGCGTGCCTCTGCTCTTCTTCCGGCGTAAGCGCGATACGCGCCAATTTCGCCAATTTTTTTACCTCTTCAACAGTAATGCTCATAACAGCGATATTATATAAAAAAAACGAATTATTGGCAATACGCGTTGACTGTTTCATTAAAAAATGGTTAGCTACATGCAATAAACTCTTAGTAGGAGTTAGGAGGAAAAAATGGATAGCACTTTAATAATATTTGGGATAATAACAATAATTTCTTTTTGCTGCATAACGACTTTTGGCATTGCCGGATATGAAGGTAGGTGGAAAAAAAAATGGCCGATTGTCGGTTCTGGAATTTCATGGCTTATAGCGGCGATAAACGTATTACTGTTTTTTGGCTATGTCGGAGAATCCACAATCGGAATGCTGTTGTTTGTGTTATTTTTATCCCCGACAATTTATTTTTTTTATTTTCAAAAAAATCTTATAGTTATAAATAATCTCAGAGAAAAATATATCAAAGAAAAAGATGATGAAAAATGAAAACAACGCGAGAGGTTGCCAAAACCTCTCTTTTTAATTATGATATCGTGGTATGAAAACAATAACGAAAACTGAAAAAGAAACGATTGACTTCGGAAAAAAACTCGCGAAAACGCTAAAAGGCGGGGATGTTTTATTGTTCTACGGAGAACTTGGCGCAGGAAAAACCGCCATGACCAAAGGCATTGCCGAAGGATTGGGAATTAAAAATAAAATCACATCCCCGACTTTCGCCTTGATGAATGTTTATAAAAACACCTCTATACAGATGGTTTCTCGCGAGAGAAAAAAAAATCCGCCGAAAACAAATTCGCCTTTGACGAAAATTAAAAAATTTGTCCACATAGATACTTATCGCCTTAAAGATGAAGGCGAACTGATTGAAATCGGCGTTGAAGATTATTTGGGCGCGCCAGACACGGTGTGCGTTGTTGAATGGCCTGAAAAACTATCTGAATTATTAAAAAATAAAAAAATAAAAAAAATAAAAATTGAACACCAAGACAACGGAAGAGTAATAATCGTTTAAAAATATCCGGCGTTTAAACCGGATATTTTAATTTTTCAGTCGCGTATCTGTACATCACCCGCGGCATTTTTTTAACATATTTATCCAAAAAATTCCGCAAAACTTTTTCATCTCTTTTTCCAATCTCGCGCAACATCCAGCCAACGGATTTTTGAATCAAATCGTGCGGATGCTTTAAATACATTTTTGCCAATTTTAAAGTATCCGCGAATTGATTTTTCCGTATAAACTCAAAAGTGGCGACTATCGCGATTCGTTCGCTCCATAAATGTTTGCTTTTCGCCAATTTATATAACACGCTCCTCGGCTTATCAAGCAAATAAAATCCTAAAATTTTTCCTGCTGACAAATCAACCAGATCCCAATTATTCACCCTGTCCAAATTAGCCAAATAAAAATCAACGATTTTTTTTCGTTCTTCTTCGCCGGCTTTCAACATTTTGAAAGTCAAAATAATCAGTCCTGTCAAACGGTCTTCGTGAAAACGGCTTAAAAGTAATTTTTTTACATCATTCAAATTCGCTGTTTGATAATATCTATTCGCGATCGCGCGCTGGTCCGGAACTGTTATCGCGAGCATTTTGTCGCCTTCGGCATATTGCCCTTTGCCTGTTTTAAAAAAACTTGATAAAATTTTTAGTTTCTTGGGATTGGCTTTCTTCCTTAATTCTTTTTTTATCTTATCGCAAATCATACAAAATCTTCGCGTCTTAAATTTTAATTTAAAGCCTTGAATGAGAATGTCGCCAAATACGTTTGTCATCCCGAGCGAGGCTCACGCCGAAGAGGGATCTCTATTCAACAAATTATAACCGGACAGAGATCCCCTGCCTACCGGTTTACATACCGTAGGTATGCAGGCAGGCTCGTCATTTCATTCCTCGGGATGACAATTAATCCCCGAGGAACTAATTGAAATCTTTGCGCTATTCGGCGACAGTCCATGAATATGCGCATCCGCAATAATTTTGTCTGTAAATATTTTTATTTTTTACAAACTCCGCGGATTTTTCCTGTCTCCCGTCTTTTTTCCAATCTTCCTCAAAAAATTTCACGCCGTATTTTTTTCCGATTGCCAAACCAAGCGGATTTATAATATCCGCTTTTTTATTTCTCCCCATTGTAAGAGTCGTGGCAAAAATTTCAAACCCTTTGTCTTTCGCTGTCGCGGCTGTTTTTTCCAAACGCAAACCAAAGCATATTGGACATCTACCGCCACCTTCCGGTTCGTCTTCTTTGCCTTTCACAATTTCTTGCCATTTATCAATTTCATAATCCATATCAATCATCGGTACTCCAAATTCTTCGCACACGCGAATAACTTCGGCTTTGCGTTTCAAATACTCCTCTTCCGGATAAATATTCGGATTATAAAAAAACACGGTCAGATCGTATTTGCTTTTTAATTCGTCAATTATCGCGATGCCGCATGGCGCGCAACAGGTATGCAATAAAAATTTTTCCATAAAATAATATACTATTTTTATCTAATATACTTGCTTCCTTTTAATTCTGGGGGCAAATAATCCTGCTCCTCTTTATAATTAAAATCCGGACTGTATTTATAATCTTTTCCGTATCCGATTTCTTTCATAAATTTCGTCGGCGCGTTACGCAAATGGATGGGAACCCCAAGATGAGACGTGGCGCGCGCGTCCTCTGCCGCTTTTTCATACGCTTTATAAAGCAAATTTGATTTTGATGATTTCGCGCAGTACACAACCGCCTGCGCAAGATGCACCGAGCATTCCGGCATTCCGATTTTATGGCAAGCGTCGTAAACGGCGTTTGCCTGTATCAATGCTTCGCTATTAGCCATTCCGATGTCTTCACTCGCGAAACGAAGTACTCGCCTTGCCACATAAAGCGGGTCGGCCCCTCCTTCCAACATTCGCGCCAACCAATACAAAGCCGCGTTCGCGTCGCTTCCGCGCATTGATTTATGCAGAGCGGAAATAAGATTATAAAACTCCTCGCCTTGTTTATCAAACACTAAATGTGTTCGTTGCAAGGCCTCTTTAATGTCTTCATTTGACAATGCTATTTCTGTTTTTATGGACTTTCCGATTTTTGATTTTACCGCCAGATCCAACCCGTTTAAAGCCGCGCGCGCGTCGCCTCCGGACAATTCAGCCAAAAATTCTATTGTTTTACCGTTAATTTCAATTTTTATTTTGCCAAATCCCCTGTTCTTATCCGCAATCGCCGCTTTGATGATTTTAATTATGTCTTTTTCCTCTAAATTTTTTAAAATAAAAACGCGCGAGCGGGATAATAACGCGCCAATAATTTCAAAAGAAGGATTTTCCGTTGTCGCTCCAATTAAAATCACCAACCCTTTTTCCACAAAAGGCAAAAGCGCGTCTTGCTGGGCTTTATTCCACCTGTGAATTTCGTCAATAAATAAAATCGTCCGCTGACCATTTTTTTCCAAAACGGTTTTCGCCTCCGCGACAGCTTTTTTTAAATCTTCTTTTCCGCTGTTCACGGCCGACAAAACAATGAAACGCGATTTTGTTTGTTCTGAAATAATATTCGCCAAAGTCGTTTTGCCCACGCCAGGAGGACCCCAAAAAATAATTGACGACAATTCATCGTTTTCAATCAATTTGCGCAAAAGTTTTCCTTCGCCGACTATTTCTTCCTGCCCGAAAAATTCGCTAAAATTTTTCGGTCTCATTCTATCTGCCAAAGGCGCGGGAAACTCAAAAATTTTTTTAATAACAGCCATATTATTTGCCGATGATTTTCGCCATAAATATGTCCAATACGATTTTTATTCCTTCTTTCGTTCCTTGTCCATATTCAAAATACCTAACCTCTACCGGAAATTCCGCGAATTCAAGTTTTTTTTCTTTAATCAACGCGACAATTTCCGAATTGTGCGCCATGCCGTCCCGCGTGATTTTAAGTTCAGCCAAAGCGCGGCGCGACAAAACTCTAAAACCATTATGCGCGTCGGATAATTTTAGGCCTGTCAAAAAATAATTTACCAAACGCGCGACTGGTAAAACAAAATAACGCTTTAAAAAAGGCAAACACGACCTTCCGTCCAAAAATCTTGAGCCCAACACTATATCCAAATTATTTTTTCGCAAAAAATCAACCGCGGGAATTATATCAGCAGGATTAAATTGCCCGTCGCCGTCAAAATGAACCGCATATTCGGCCCCGTTCAAAAACGCGTATTCATCGCCTGTTTGCAAAGCCGCGCCTTGCCCTCTGTTTATTTTATGGGATAAAACAATCGCCCCGGCCGCGCGCGCGTTTTCGGCCGTCTTATCGTTTGAACCGTCGTCCACAACAATAATTTTTTCCGCGCCATGTTCAAAAAGGCCGCTTATAACGCGGCCGATTTTCTTTTCTTCATTAAACGCCGGGACTATCGCCCAAATCATAAGATTATTTGCGATTACCGTTATACGCGAACAAAAGCGCTTCCTTGTTCGCAATTACATAATTCACTGTTTTTTCCAATCCGTCTTCCAAACGAACCAAAGGAAACCAGCTTAAAACATCTTTAACATAAGTTAAATCAGGCGCGCCTTTCTTGGTTAAAAATATCAACGGATTTTCAAAAACGACTTTGGAAGTTGAACGGGTCATTTCAATTATCATTTTCGCCACATCAACCATCCTCACAATTGAGTTGTCTCCCAAGTTCGCCACTTTAACTTCCGGTCCGGCTGACATCAACCGAACCAAACCATCAACAATATCTGTCACATAACATAAAGAGGTTGAAAAAGATTCATCTCCGAAAATAGTAAGCTCCTTGCCATCAATCGCGTTGATTATAAAATCAGGTATCAATTGTCCTTCAAACAATTTCATCTTCGGACCGTATGTGGTAAATACACGGGAAATTTTCGCGTCTATTCCATAAACCTGTCTATAGGTTTCTACGCATGTTTCGGCAAATCTCTTGCCTTCATCGTAACAAGAACGCGGAGATAAATGATCCACCACACCCTCGTCTGTTTCTTTGAAGACGGATTTTTCTTCCGTTGCGTTGCCGTACACGACCGAACTGGAAGTGAACACATATTTTGCTCTATACTTAACGGCCAAGTCCAATGTGTTAATCATAGCGGAAGAATTCGCCCAAAGCGATTTCATTTTTAATTTTTCAAAATCTTTCGGGCTTGTCGGGCATGCCAAATGATATATTTCTTGAATACCTTGAAATTTAAGCTTGAATTTGTTCAACTCGTCAAAACTTTCCAAATCAATCGGCTTGTTGACATCATATTTGATAAATTCAAAATCCGGATATTGCAACAGATGATCAATGTTGTGCGGGTGCGAATTGGAAAAATCATCCAAACAAATCACGTTCGCTTCTTTCAAAAGCCGCTCGCAAAGATGCGAACCGATAAAACCGGCGCCGCCGGTCACCAAAACGTTTTTTTTCTCAAAAATTGGCGTTTCCATATGATAAAATTATTACGCGGATATTATAACATTAAATGGCTCGTTATGACAATTTGCGCGGTATTTGAGCGAATACAAAATTTTAATTCGCCAATCCGCCGAAAACCGGCAATACCAATTTTTTAATCGTGTCATTTCTTTTTGAGTCAACAATACGCGCGTCAACGGGTTTATTGTTTTTTAAATTAAATCTTAAAAGTTTTCCGGCTTTAGAACCTTGCGCCGATTCCAAAATCAAAAGACCCCAAACACTTCCTTTTTTATCGTTTTCCAGATATTCTTCCGACCAACTTTGACTCGGCAAGTCAATCACTGCCTGTTTAACGCGATTATTATGATTTATAATCACGGCTATCTGTTCTCCTCCGGCCTCCCATAAAGAACCAGATTTTATATCATCAACGCGCTTTACTCCTGATAATGAAACTTCATAAATAATATTACCGCCCCAATCAACTGATTCTATTTTTAATTTATTTTTTGATATTTTCGCCAAAACCAAACCGCTCGCGCTAAAATCCCATTTTTGCAAATCGGAAATATTGGCTATTTCAACCGTTTTTCTTCCAGCGTCATCATATGCGGTGATTTTAGATTTTTTGTTTTTTAAATCATACTCGCGCGCGATTATTCTTTCACCATCAAATTTAATTTCTTTTATTTCAATTTGTTTGCCATTTCCGCCGACCGGCAATGAAAATTCATATTTAAAAACGCCTTCGCCTGATAAAATTCTAATATAATATGACTGTCCGCGTTTTATCAAAAGCAAAATTTCTTTATCGCCGTCAGAATTTACATCTCCTGATTCAATGCTTTTTATTTCGCCTTTATCAATGCTTGCTAAAAATTTAGCGGCCGCTTTTTCATAATTAAAACTCCAAATTTTTTTACCGGAAAAATAATAAATTTCTTTCGCGTTCAAAGCGTATTTTGCGGATTTAATGACCGCTTCTCCAATATCCAACAATCCGTAACCAAGCATACCCGCGTATTCCGGATTCGCGTCGTCCAAATCTTTAGCTGTTCTTAACAAGATATTCATTATTTCATTTGGTTTCAATTCAGGACGCATTGATTTGATAAGCGAAGCGGTTCCCGCCACAAGCGGCGCTGAAAAAGATGTCCCATACCATTTGCCTCTGAATTCAAACTTGTATCCGATGTCAGGATTATAATATTGCGTGCTAAAAATTTCTTCTCCCGGAGCGATAATATCTATGCAATTTCCATAATCAGCGAAACTGCTCAATTGATTATTATAATTAGCGGAAGAAACCCCTAAAATCCAATTTACTTTATCTCCATTGTCAAAGCAAACGGGGTAAAGCGGTTTATTGTTTAAATTTCCGCCAACTTCGCCGTCTGTTTTATCATTTCCGGCCGCGGCGACTATTATAATTCCTTTTTTATACGCCTCAAATAATTTATCTCGCAAAATGAGATCATTCGTGTCTCCGACAAAACTCATTGATATGATTGACGCTCCCATTTTTATGGCGTAATCCACGGCTTTTGTCACATCTGCGAACGAACCTCCGCCGACATTGTCAACGGCTTTTAAAACCATTATTTTGGCTTTCCAATTAACTCCGACTCCGGCGCGACCATTATCCCCAACCGCGCCGATAAGTCCGGCTATCAATGTTCCGTGATGCGTCGCCGCGGAAGAATATTCACCGTTCTTGTTGGCCGGAGGCGACACATTATTATTATTGTCCACAAAATTCCAACCGTTAACATCATCAACATAACCGTTTTTATCGTCATCAATTTGATTGTTAGGTATTTCCTTCAAATTTTTCCATATGTTATCGCTCAAATCAAAATTATTTATATCTACTCCTGTGTCAATTATCGCCACTGTGATTTTTTCTGTTTCAACGCCGTAATCCCAAGCTAAAGGCGCGTTGATTAAATTCCACATCTTTTCCTGAAAAATATAACCGACGTCGCCGGGCACGCGCGCAAACACCAAATTCGGCGTAAACAAAATCACAGTCGCGAACAGCGAAATTATTGCTTTTTTTACAAAATTGTGATACATTTTAGGAGTTAAGCATCTATATTATATAATATCCCGGGCTTTATGTATAGAATAAAACAGTTCATACTTTTTTTAGGTGACATCTTGTCTCTTTATGCCGGTCTTTTTCTCGCATTGTCTTTGCGCTATTTAAAATGGCCGGAAAAAGAAATCGGGCTTTTGCTTGAACCGATGATTTTGCTGTTTATTTTAGCGGCGATATTTTTTTTCATTGTCGGTTTGTATGATTTGGGAAAAGCCAAAAATTCATGGAAATTTTTTCAAAAAATTATAATATCGGCGTTGCTTTGGATAGCTTTTGGCACGATTTATTTTTATTTAAACAGCGACATAGGCGCGGCTCCGAAAACAAATTTGCTCTTAATAGCCGTCTTCGGATTTACTTTTGTTTCCTTATGGAGATATTTACAAAATAAAATACTCACTACGACTTGGAAAATAAAAGTCGTATTTGCTGGCATAAATAAAGAAGCTGTTGAATTGATAAACTTGCTGCGCGCGGAACCTCAACACGGATATGAAATTATAGGCATTATTTCGGAAAACGCGTCTGACGGAACAGATACGGTTCCTGTTGGAAAAAATTTAAAAGAATTATTTGAAAAAACAAAACAAAAATCGCCGAATATGATAGTGGTTTCTCCGGAATTCGCGATGAATGATGAAATTTTAAATGAATTTTACGGACAAATTTTCCGACATTCCACAGTAGTTGATTTAGCTGATTTTTACGAAGAAATCTTCGGACGACTTCCATCTTTTATATTCTCGGAAAGCTGGTTTTTAACAAAACTGCGAGAACAAGATAAAAAAATTTACGATAGGATGCATAATTTAATTGATTACGCGTCAGGTTTGCTGATGGGAATTTTTTTCGCGATAACTTTTCCTTTTGTCGCTTTGGCGATAAAATCAAATTCACGCGGTTCAATTTTTTTCAAACAAGAAAGAACCGGCAAATCTGGAAAAAAATTCACCATCTATAAATACAGGACGATGAAATCAATGTCTCCTGACGGAAGCGCGGAAATTTCCGGTCCTCAATTCGCTTCCACCGGCGACGCTAGAATAACTTTGGTCGGCAAATTTTTACGAAAAACCAGGCTTGATGAAATTCCCCAATTTATAAATATCCTTAAAAAAGAAATGAGTTTGGTCGGACCGCGTCCTGAGAGACCCGAATTCGTAAAACAGCTTACCGAAAAGATGCCTTTTTACGCCTTGCGTCATTTGGTAAAGCCCGGAATTACCGGATGGGCGCAGTTGCACGAATCTTATTACGGCACAATTGAAGAAAATTTACGCAAGTTGGAATATGATCTTTTCTACATTAAAAATCGCGGTCCGGTTTTGGATATGGCAATACTACTTAAAACAATAAATGTTATTCTTCGTTTCGCCGGAAGATAAAAATTTTTAAACTAAAAAAAACAAGATGGTTTATTCCGTCTTGTTTTTTTATAATTTTATAAAAGCGCGGATTTTATAAATCCTATAAACAACGGGTGCGGACGCAACGGACGAGATTTCAATTCCGGGTGAAACTGCGTACCGACAAAAAACGGATGATTTTTCAATTCTATAATCTCAACCAGATTTGATTCCGGATTCACTCCAACAATACCCATATCCTTCTTTTCAAATTCTTCGCGGTATTGATTATCAAATTCAAAGCGATGGCGGTGCCTTTCGGAAATTTTATCAACTCCATAAAGTTTTCCGACTTTTGAATCTTTTTTCAAAACGCAATCATAAGCGCCGAGACGCATCGTGCCGCCATAACGATTTTCTTTTATATTTTTCGCTTGCGTAGGATTGATATTGATAATAAGATGTTCCGATTTCGGTTCGCATTCAACCGTGTGCGCATCTTTGTAATCCAAAACATCGCGCGCGAATTCAACGCACGCGAGCTGCATGCCGTAGCACAATCCCAAATACGGCAAATTGTTTTCGCGCGCGTATCTTATCGCCTTTATTATTCCTTCAATTCCGCGAGTTCCAAAACCTCCCGGCACGATTAAACCGTCGTAATTGGACAACTCTTTCAATTTTGACGATTTTTTTTCATAATCTTCAGAATCAATCCAAGTCATTTCCGGCGTTGCGCCCAAAAACCACGCGGAGTGCTTTACCGCCTCTATCACTGAAATATACGAATCGGCCAAAGTGAATTTGCCGGTGGAAAAATATTTTCCCACCACCGCGATTTTCACCGGTTTCCCCGCTTTGTTTGTGTTGGCAATCAATTTATTCCATTCCATTTCGTATTTTTTGCCGATTAAATTTATTCGCAATCTTTTCGCGAGCAACTTTCCGAAATTTTGTTTTTCAAAAACTTGCGGGACTTCATATATATTTTTTACATCCGGAGAAGAAATGACATAATTTTCCGACTGCAACCAGCAAAAAAACGCCAGCTTTTCTTTGCGTTTTTTATCCAATTCTTCATGGCCGCGCGCCACTATAAAATCAGGCTGTATGCCGCAGTTATTCAAAGCTCGCGCCGCGTGTTGGGTCGGCTTGGTTTTCATCTCGCCCAAATGCCCGGGTACGGGCAAATAACTTACCAACACAAAAGCCACGTCGCTCGGATTGTCCAACTTCATCATTCTGCCGGCTTCCAAATACAAAATGTTTTCATACTCTCCGACCGTTCCTCCTATTTCCACTATCATAACATCCGCTTTTGATTCTTCGGCGGCTTTTTTAATTCTCTTCACCACTTCCATCGGAATATGCGGAACGACTTGCACACAATGTCCTTTGTATCCCATACTTCTTTCTTTTTCAATAACGCTTAAATAAACTCTTCCGGTTGTCATATAATTAGCGGAGTTTATATCAGCGTCCAAAAATCTTTCATAATTTCCGATATCTTGGTCGGTTTCGTCGCCGTCGTCAGTGACAAAAACTTCTCCGTGTTCAATCGGATTCATCGTGCCAGCGTCAACATTGATATACGGGTCAATTTTTATCGCAGACACATTATAGCCGTAATTTTTAAAAATACGGCCGATTGACGCGGCGCATACTCCTTTTCCGACGCCTGACATAACTCCTCCAACTACAAAAATGTATTTTGTTTTCATAATTTAAATTCTTTTTATAATAACGGCTACTTCCGCCTCGTTTCCATATCTTAATTTTATTTTTATTTTATATTCCCCTATTTCTTTAATCGGTTTTACGATAATTTGGTCATCCGCGACCGTCAAACCTTTGGCGGATAAAACAGCTGAAATTTTCTGCGGTCCGATCGCCGCGTAAAGCACATTGCCTGAACTCGTCTTGCCTGTTATTTCCACACGCGCGCCGTCCAATTTTTTCGCCAACGCTTTTTGTTCCGCGATATCCTTTTGCGCTTCTTTTTCTTTTTTCGCCTTTCGCGCGTCCAAATCAGACAAAACTTTTTCAGTCGCCAAAACCGCCGCGCCGTTCGGAAGCAAAAAATTGCGCGCGTATCCTTCCGCCACTTCTTTGATTTCGTCTTTTTTACCGACCCCTTTTATATCTTTTAAAAAAATAATTTTCATACGGCTTCTTGATTTGTTAAAAATTTTAAGGTAAGATATTAAAAATATGATTTTAACGAATTCAACAAAAAAATATGCGGGCAGAAACCAATGAACAAAAATTCAAATCCGGAATTGTCACTCTCGTTGGGCGCTCCAATGTCGGAAAGTCAACTTTGCTTAATACGCTGGTTGGAACTAAGATCGCCATTGTCACAGAAAAGCCACAAACCACGAGACGTATTATACACGGCGTTCTTAATATTCCACAAGGGCAAGTGGTTTTTGTGGATACGCCCGGCGTTTTCAAGGAAACCAAAAGTAAATTGGGCGGCAAACTTACTCAACGCGTTCATGAAGCCATTAAAGACATTGATATCGTGGTTTACGTCGCCGACCCGACAAAAAGCTTGGGCGCTGAAGAACGATTTGTCTTGTCAATGGTTAAACAACTGAAAATGCCAAAAATTTTGGTCATCAATAAATCCGACTTGCCAACGAGCGAAAAACCTTATTTGGACGATTACAAAGCTTTGGCGGAAGAATTTGACGATTCGTTTGAGCTATCCGCTCTGCGCAACGCGCATATTCAACCGCTCAAAGACAAGGTTGCTGAACTTTTGCCGGAAGGTCCGCCAATGTATCCGCCTGAACAGCTTACGAATATTGATCCGAAATTTTGGGTCGCGGAAATTATCCGTGAAAAAATTTTTAAAGCTCTGCGCAAAGAGATTCCTTACACCACGCATGTTGAAGTGGAGGAAGTTGAAGAAAAAGAAAATCTATTAGTGATACAAGCGACCGTTTACACATCCGAAAAACGCTATAAAAAAATGATTATCGGCGCCAAAGGGCGTTCAATTAAAGAAATCGGGATTGCCGCGCGCAAAGAATTGGAAACCGCCCTAAATAAAAAAATATTTTTAGAGCTGAACGTGGAAGCCGACAAACACTGGGAAGAAAGAATTTAAACACAATTATAAAAGCGCCCGAACGGGCGCTTTAAGTTTCTATTGGTTTAAAATCTCTTGGGACGGTTTTTAAATTTTATTATGTTTTTCTATTTAAGCATCTCCATCGCTTTATCCAAGATACTATCTTCTCCCACTTTCGTATTCTCCCAGTCCTCTTTTATTTCAACATTCGGCGCTATGCCCTGCTCGTTAATATTTTTTCCGTTCGGCGTAAGCCATTCGGCGACAGTAATTTTTAAAGCAGAACCATCAGGAAAAGTTTCAAAGTCCTGCACCGAACCTTTGCCAAAAGTTTTTTCGCCGACAAGCTCGGCTTTTTTATAATCCTGAAGCGCGCCGGCGACTATTTCCGAAGCTGATGCCGAACCGCCATTCACCAAAATCACTGTTTTAACATCCGCCAACCGTCCGTTGCCGTTTGATTTGTATTCCTCAATACTACCATCGCTGAATTTTTCACTAACGATAACTCCTTCGGCGATCCACTCGCTCGCCACATCAACGGCCGCGTCCAAAAATCCTCCCGGGTTACCGCGCAAATCCAAAATCATTTTATTCACGCCCCTCTCTTTCATTCGTTTTATATTTTTATCAAATTCGCCGACTGTATTTTCATTGAATTGCATTAAACGAAGATAGGCGATGCCTCCTGATTTTATCGTCATCAAAACAGCCGGAACATTTATTTTAGCCCGCGTAATTGTCACTGGCCAAGCTTTTGTTATTCCTTCGCGACTTATGGTTAAAATAACTTTCGTATCCGCCGGTCCGCGAATATTGCCGATTGCCCAAGTAGTATCTTTACCGGCAGTGTCTTTATCATCTATCAAAAGAATTATATCACCGGGACGCAAACCTGCTTTTTCAGCTGGAGAATCGGGCAATGGCGAAATAACCGTGAGCATACTGTTTTTTATCCCTATTTCCGCGCCAATGCCTTCTAATTCACCTGATAAATCTTTAACGAATTCAGCCGCGGGTTGCGGCGGCATATACATGGAATACGGGTCGCCGAGAGATGCCACCATGCCCTCTACAGCGCCGTAGAACATCTCGGAATCGCTCACCGGCTGTTTTACGTATTTTTCCTTCACGCTGTCCCAAACCTTCCAAAACTGCTCAAAATCAACGCTCTGCGAATGATTCGCGGAACGATTGATGTTTTCAAGTTTGGTTATAATGTTTTCGCCTTGACTTACCGCGATTTGATTTTTAACCACCCGAAATTGTCCGACAAAAAGTCCGAGCCCGAAAGAAAACAAGAAAAGCATAACCGAAAGTTCCAACGGCCAATATTTTTTAATCCGTTCTTTCAAATTTAAAAAAATAAACATAAATAAATTGATAATTGAAAATTTAAATTAGGTATGATAATGAGTTGGTTATTTATCCCTTATAACAGTTATATCCGCTCCGGCTTTGTTTAAAACTTCATAAAGATTTTCATATCCTCTGTCAATCTCGTAAGTATCTCGCAAAATTGATTTTCCTTTTGCCGCGAGCATGCAAATTAAAACATTCACGGCCGGACGCAAAGCTGGCGGAGCCATCAGTTCATTGGCGCGAAATTCGGTCGGCCCTTCAACCCAAACTCTGTGCGGGTCCAAAAGCGTAATTCGCGCTCCAAGCTTTACAAGATCCAAATAATACACAGCTCTATTTTCATAAGCCCAGTCATGAACAAGTGTTCGCCCTTTGGCTTGAGTCAAAATCGGTACAAACAATGGTAGATTGTCTATGTTTAACCCAGGAAAAGGTCGCCCGTAAATTTTATCAGGCAGCGCGTCAAGCGCGCTCGGAATGATTTTTATGTCAACCACTTCAAATTTTCCATTCTTTGATTTTCTTTTTTTTATTATTTTGAATTTTTGCCCCATTTTTTCCAATTTACACAATTCCAAATCCAAAAAATCCATTGGGCAATTGGAAACCGTCAAATTTGATTTGGTTGTAATCGCCGCGGAAAGATAAGTCATTGCGACAATAGGGTCCGGCATAATCGGATAATCGGAAACTGAATTTAATTTTTTAACGCCGGTTATTTTTAAAGTGGTCGCGCCGATACCCTCAATCTTTGCTCCGGCTTTTTCCAAAAAATAACAAACATCCTGAACCATATAATTCGCCGATGCCATTTTAATCACAGATACTCCCGGGGCCAAAACCGCAGCCATTATAGCGTTCTCCGTAGGAGTGTCGCCTGATTCATACATAACGATTTCAGCCGCGCGCAAAGGCGAATTTTCAACTTCATAAAATTTGTCTTTGGAAACAACGCCAACGCCGAATTTTTCCAAAGCGTAAAGATGCGGACGCACGGTGCGTTCTCCCAATTTACACCCGCCTGATTTATACAATTTATAACGTTTTACGCGCGCCGCCAAAGCACCTAAAAGCAAAAGCGAGGAACGAGTTTTTTCCGAACTCACCTTGTCTATTTTTGATAAATTCAAATCGCCGGAAGCATCCAATTCTATTTTTTTACCTGCCATTTTAACCACTACTCCAATACTTTTTAAAAGCTCTAAAATTCTATTGACTTCCTCAATTTGCGGGACATCTGTCAAAACCGTTTTTCCTTTTATCATCACGGAAGCGCACAAAATGGCAACGGCTGAATTTTTAGCCGTTTGGTTAATCACTTTTCCGCGCAATTTTTTTCCTCCGTTAATAATTAAATAAGGCATAAACTTTGACTATATTCTCTCAATGCATTATTATAATTATACCAAAATAAAGCAAAATAGCAAACATTCAAAAGTGTGGAATACCCTGGCACAAAACTTATAAGACCGTATCGCCGCGCGATTTTCATCGTTTTTGTGGTAGCTTTTTTTATTATTTCTCCCATAATCATTCTCTACACAGCCGGATACAGATATGACTGGACAAATGGATTTTTAAAAGAAACCGGCGCCATCAGCATTGATGTGGAACCGAAAAACGCTTTGGTTTTTTTAAACGACGCGCGCATTAAAAAACGAATGCCGATTCGCTTAAAAAATTACAAACCGGGAAAATATCATCTGGTGATTTCTGCTTCCGGATATTACGATTGGGTAAAGGACATAGAAGTAAAAAGCAGGCAAACGGTTTATATCAAAGAAGTCGCGCTTTTGAAAAAAAACGAACCGATAAAAATAAAAAGCGGAAACTTTGACAGTCTGGCGATTTCCAACGACGGAGTGTTTATCGCGTTCACGCAAAAAAACAAAGACATAACGGAAGTATGGCTTTTAAACAACAAAACCGGCGATGAAAATATTCTGTTGCGCGTACCGGATACAAAACAATTAAAAATAACATGGGCGAAAAAAAATAATTACTTATCAATAAACGACGCGACATCTCCTTACCGACAATTCTTTATTTTTAACGCCGACAATCCGACATCACAGTGGAATCTTGTTCAAAAAATAAAATCCGCTGTTGAAAAATTCCAATGGAAAAATTCGGAAAATCCGGAACTATTCTTTAGCGCCGGCAAACAAATTTCGGTTTTTTATCCTGCAACAGGACAACAAACCGACATTGCCAAAAACATTTATTTGGACTGGTATTTTGAAAACGGACAAATGTGGGCTCTCAGACGCGATGAAAAAACAAAATTATACGTAATTACAAAAGACGCGCTTGGTTTTTCTTCCGAACTTGTTTCATCGGATAAAATATTTGAATATAACAGCGGAAGCGAAAAAAATCCTCCGATAAATTTAATAGCCGCATCCGGAGATTACGCTCTTTTAAAAAAGAAAGACAAACCGGAAATGTTGCTGATTTCCAAAGATAAAAAATTCACTTTGAGCGGAGAAAAATTTTTAATTTCCAAATACAACGATTGGTGGCTGATGTGGACGCCGTGGGAACTGTGGAGTTTCAGCGCGCGAGACAATGAACCGGCGCTTTTAAGCCGTTCCGGCGAACAATTGCAAGAAGTAATGACTTTGGACAAATACAATACTTTGGGTTTAATATGGGCCGATAAAACCACCGTAGTATTTCCTTACTACCTCGTGGCTCACGAATTTATAAACAATAAAATAATTTCATCTGCCGATGATTCTGAAGCGAGAGTAATGTATTACACAGATGAAAGCGGGCTGTGGAAATTAAATTATTAAATATTATTATCCCAACCAAGCCAAGATCCATACAATCGCAATTGTCATCCCCGTGAAAACGGGGATCCAGACAATCGCGAATGGATTCCCGCTTTCGCGGGAATGACAATAATTGGAGTTTACCCCGTCGGATGACGGGGCGGGAATGACAATCAACATTATGAAAGTTATTATTTTTTCGGACGGCGGAGCTCGGGGCAACCCGGGACCGGCCGCCGCCGGAGTGGTTATAAAAAATGAAAAAGGAAAAATTCTGTCCGCGTACGGCGAGTATCTTGGCGAGCAAACGAATAATTTTGCCGAATACAACGCTCTGATTTCCGGTCTTAAAAAAGCAAAAGAACTCGGCGCCACTGAAGCGGAATGCGTGATGGACAGCGAACTTGTTGTAAAGCAAATGCGAATGGAATATAAAGTGCGCGAACCGCATTTGCAAAAATTATTTATTCAAGCGTTCAACGCCGCGGCGCGATTCAAAAAAGTTTCTTATCAACACACCATGCGCGAAGGAAACAAAGAAGCGGATAAAATTTTAAATGAAACTTTAGACAAACATCGCGGATAATTAAAATTCAAAAAACGTCCCGAATTGGTCGGGACGTTTTTAATTTAAATCACTCAAAAAATTATCACGCGCTCGCCGATGTTGAAGTGGCGCTGTTTTGATTTAATGGCACGCCCGGAGAAACATGGACCATTGTCGCGGTGATAATTTTCGTTTTATTATTCATAATTCCGCGGACATGAACGATATTTCCGGATTTTAAATCCGCGAAAATCGGTTTTTCAACGCCCGGAATCGCAATTTTTGTTTTCTCATTGACTTTTATTGTCAAAACTTTTCCGTTCGCATATTTTAAAACAAAACTGTTTTCAGCGGTATTAACGGATTCTATGATTCCATTATTAACTTTTAATGTCATTGATAAAGAATTGTTTTGTATTATTGTCGCGCTAATCGCGCCGTCTTCATTTGTTTTACCGACGATACGCAAATCATCTCCGACAGCCATTTCTTCAAGCGAGCTTTTTCCCAGATAACGCCTTACAAATTTTGTTTTCGCGTCAATTTTTACGATTAAACTTTTATTCGCTTCGGGATATGTTCCTTCCCATTTTTTCGCCTTTTTTGGCCAAACTGTTTTTACGGACACAATTAATTCGGTGGATGTGGCTGTTGTCGCGTTCTTTATTTCAACAAGCTTACCTGAAACTGTCACTGCCCTGCGGACATACTTTTTAATTTGTCCTTTGCCGATTCCGTTATTGCTTTTGGCTAAAACAGGCAAAATGGCTGTAAAAGAAAAAATCGCGACAAAGAGAACCAAAAATATTTTCTTCATATATATTTTATTTTAAAATAAGTTTATTCTAAATAAAATAATATCATTATTTATCAAAAAAAGCAAAATGTTTTGATTTTTCAAAACGTTTTTTTATAATTCATCTTTTAATTCTTCCAACTTTTTCCTCGCGTCGCGGCTTAATTTTTTTGGCACGCGAATTTTTATTTTTACATAATGGTCTCCGCGCGCTCCGCTTTTATCCAAACGAGTCACACCGCGTCCTTTCAGGCGAATCATTTGCCCGAATTCCGTTCCTTCCGGCACAACCACTTTTATCGGACCATCTAATGTTTCCACTTCAATTTTGTCGCCCAAAACCGCCTGCGAAAAACTTATTTCCGAAATCGTATGAACATCATATCCTTCTCGTTCAAAAATTTTTGATGATTTAATATGGACTCGCACATATAAATCTCCGCTTTGTCCTCCATGCGGAGTCGCCTCGCCGTGACCGCCCAATCGTATCGCCTGCTCGCTGTCAATTCCTGCCGGAATTTTAACTTTTATGGTTGAGGTTTTAGATAACACTCCATCTCCGCCGCAATGCTTGCATTTTTTTCCCGGCTTTTCTCCTCGTCCTCGGCAATCCGGACAGGTCGTAACTGTTTGCATGGCGCCCAAAAAAGTTCGCTGTACTTGCACTGTCTGACCTTTACCGTGGCAAGTCCGACATTCTTCCATTTTACTTCCTGGTTCGCTTCCTGAACCTCCGCACACGTCGCATTTGGACTGTTTGCGCAAAGAAATTTCTTTTTCCACGCCAAACGCCGCTTCTTTAAAATCAACTTCAACGTCAACTTGGATGTCGCGTCCTCTTTCTTTCCGCCCTCCGCGAGAAGAACCTGAAAAACCGCCGGAAGAAAATCCGAATAAATCTCCGAAAATATCACCCAAATTACCATCGCCAAAATTCATTCCGCCGAATCCACCGCCCTGTCCATTTCTAAATGAATTCATTACATCTTCCCAGCTTGCGCCGCCAAATCCGCCCTGTTGCTCAAAATCAGCTCCAAATTGGTCGTATTTGCTTCTCTTTTCCGCGTCTCCCAAAACTTGATACGCTTCGTTTATTTCTTTAAACTTAGCTTCGTTTCCGCTCGGTCTGTCGGGGTGATATTGCATCGCCAATTTTTTAAACGCTTTTTTTACTTCATCCTGCGAAGCATTTTTCTCCACGCCTAAAATTTTATAATAATCCTTGGACATAATAATTATCCGCTAAACTCATCAAAAAATAATTTTTCTTTTTCATTTTGCAACGCCTCGTCCAAATCTTCCCAGGTGCTTTTATCATATGATAAAAGCATAACAGGAGAGGATAGACGATTATTCATCCAATTGACAAAATCCTTATTCGGGCATTGCCTTGCCTTCAACAATAAACCATCAGCAGACTTACGCAATCCGGATTTATTTTTTATGTACTCTTCCTCGTTCAAAGATTTTATAAAAGCGGCATAATCAAACCATGCCTCTTTTTCTTTTAGACCAAGCTCGTCTGAATTAATATCAATCAAAGTCGCGTCTTTTCCGGCAAGTTCTGCTTGTAAAAACTTAATATATTCTCTGAATTTTTTTACAGAATCGCTCTCGGCTTTAATATTCTCAATACGCGCTGACAAATCCATTTCCTTTTCTAACATAAAATAAGATGATAAAAATAAATTACGCAATGAACGACTAAGTCAAGGTATTATTTTATATCTTTATTTAACAACCTCGCCCTCAATCGGTCCTTCGTCTTTTTTTTCTTCAGTCGCTTGCTTGCCGTTGTCGGCTGTCTGCCCGCCATTGCCAGCTTTTTGTCCTTCGGAATACATCTTCATGCCTACCGTTTGCGCGGCTTTGGATAATTCTTCAGACGCTTTTTTAATCGCGTCAATATCTTCCTTGTCCTTTACTTCTTTTAATTTTGTCAGCGCTTCATTTACCGCTTTGCGTTCATCATCCGTTATGGATATTTTTTTCTCATCAACTTCTTTCATCATTTTTTCAGTTGTGTAAACCATCGTATCAGCAATATTTTTCGCTTCAATGATTTCTTGCTTCTTTTTATCCTCAACGGCATGCGCTTCGGCTTCTTTTTTCATTTTTTCCACTTCATCCTTTGATAAACCAGAAGACGCTTCAATGCGAATTGATTGCTCTTTGCCTGTGGCCTTATCTTTGGCTTTGACATTCAAAATACCGTTCGCGTCAACGTCAAAAGTCACTTCAATTTGAGGCACTCCGCGCGGAGCCGGCGGTATTCCGTCTAAAATAAATCTGCCAAGCGTTTTATTGTCAACAGACATCGGACGTTCGCCTTGAAGCGCGTGTATATCCACTGCCGGCTGGCTGTCCGCGGCGGTTGAAAATATCTGCGATTTTGAAGTAGGTATTGTTGTGTTGCGTTCAATAAGTTTAGTCATCACTCCGCCCAATGTTTCAATTCCCAAAGACAATGGGATTACATCAAGCAATAAAACGTCTTTTACATCGCCACGTAAAACGCCGCCTTGCACTGCCGCGCCAACGGCTACAACTTCGTCTGGATTAACGCTGATATTCGGTTTTTTTCCGAAAAATTTTTCCACTGTTTGCAAAACCAAAGGCATTCTTGTCATGCCTCCGACTAAAACGACTTCTTCAATGTCGCTTACTTTAAGCTTCGCGTCTTCCAATGCTTTCTTAACCGGTTCCAAAGTTTTTTCCACCAAATCTCCAACCAATTCTTCTAATTTCGCGCGTGTCAATTTCAAAACCAAATGCTTCGGACCGGTAGCGTCAGAAGTAATAAACGGCTGATTGATTTCCGTTTCCTGCGCCGTGGAAAGTTCTATTTTCGCTTTTTCGGCCGCTTCCTTAATGCGTTGCAATGCCAAAGTGTCTTTACTTAAATCAATCACGTTTTCCTTTTTAAATTTTTCCACTATCCATCCGATTATTATTTGATCAAAATCATCTCCGCCCAAATGCGTGTCGCCGTTTGTGGAAAGCACCTGCACGGAATCCGGAGCCACATCCAAAATGGAAATATCAAAAGTTCCACCTCCCAAATCGTACACGGCTATTTGCTGGTTTGTTTTTTTATCAAAACCGTAAGCCAAAGCGGCCGCGGTCGGTTCGTTAATTATGCGCAAAACTTTTAAACCCGCGATTTCACCTGCGTCTTTCGTCGCTTGCCTCTGTGAATCGTCAAAATAAGCAGGAACCGTGATTACCGCCTCAGTTATTTTTTCGCCAAGACGCTCTTCCGCGTCTGATTTCATTTTTTGAAGTATCATTGTTGAAATTTCTTGCGGAGTATATTCTTTTCCACTCATTTCCACTTTTACTCCGTCACCGGAACGAATTATTTTATACGGCAATGATTTTAAATCTTTCTGAACCTCCGCGTCTTCCCACCTGCGTCCGATAAGGCGTTTAATTGAATATAAAGTGTCTTTCGGGTTTGTTACCGACTGCCGCTTGGCTAAAAGTCCGACTAAACGTTCGCCTGTTTTTGACACGGCGACAATGGATGGCGTTGTGCGAGCGCCTTCTTTATTTTCCAGCACCTTAGGTTGACCGCCTTCAATAACGGCCATGCATGAATTTGTCGTGCCGAGATCTATACCGAGTATTTTTGACATATATTTTTGAATTAAGAATTATAAATTTATTTTGCTACTATAACTTTCGCCGCTTTTATCACTTTATCCCCCATTTTATAACCGCCTTCAACCTCTTTAATAATCTCTCCTTCTGGTTTTCCTTCAACGATTTCACTGCTAATTGCTTCGTGACATCTCGGGTCAAATATTTCACCTACTGTTACTATTTCTTCAATTCCGTGCGATTTTAAAACATCCACGAATTGTTTCATTATGTATTTTATCCCGTCAACCCATTTCAATTGTTCTTGATTGAAACTATTTGTCTGTGTTCTGAAAGCTAATTTAAAATTTTCGTAAATCGGAATAAATTCTTCCAAAATCTGCTGCTCGCTCATGCGCGCCCACTCGGCGCGCATTTTATTCGTTTCGTTTTGCAAATTTTTATAATCCGCCAAAGCCCTCCTCCACCCTGATTCATATTCCTCGCGTTCTTTTTTAAATTTCTCGCATTTTTCGCATTTTCTGCCGAAAAAACCTTTTTTTTCTTCTCTATCTGGTTCGCCATCGTCTGAAATTTCTTTCACGGCTTCTTCTTGATTTGGTTGCGGATTTAATTCGCTTTCGTCAATTTTTTTTTCTTCTTTTTTTTCTTCATCAGCCATAAAATTACATTAAATTGGAAATATAATTTATCAAACTTATATTATCTCTATAATTCATTCTTGTCGGGCCGACCAAAATAAATAAGCCGTTGTTTTCAAAACCCGAGGCCACCACGCTGCACATTTCGTCCAAAGGATTATTTTTGCCTATCAAAACATGCGTCTTGTTCATATCGCCGATTAAATCGTGCATATCTTGAATATATTCTTCGCAGTGGTCAAAAACATCGGACACATCGGCGATTTTTTCTAAATCGCGAAATTCAGGCTGAGAAAATAATTTAGAAATACCCGTAAAATAAATATCATTGTCGCCCAAAGAAACTATGGACGCGGCGCCTGTGATATTGGAAACATATTGACCCAAGGTTTTTATTTTTTTGGAAATTTCCAAATCAGCTTTGATTATTTCAAACAACGTTTCACGTATTTTCTTTTTTATTTCAATCGGTTTTAAAATTCTTTCAACATAATAACGATATCCTTTTTCGGTCGGCACTCGTCCGGCTGAAGTATGCGGATGTCCCAAATATCCGGATTTTTCCAAAACGCGAAGTTCATTTCTTACGGTAGCTTCACTCCATTTTAATCCTGTTTTTGACACTAAAAAACGCGAGCCGATAGGTTCGCCGCTTTCTATGTATTTTTCTATTGCAAATTTTAAAATTTCTTCCTGCCGTTTATTCATATTTATCACTCTAAATATCCGAGTGATAATATATCACATTTTAATCCGCGCGTCAATAGTTTGTAAAAAACATTGAGCGAAACAGCCGCGTTTGTTTTACGCTTCGCGCGTTTAATCAATATTCGTAAGCTCCCATGTCTGTTCCTGCCCCACGCGACCTTGCTTTTCCGTCCAAATCAACCGATGGCGAACCGACTGATTCGCCTTTGTCTATGGCCGGACTGTCGCTTTTCAAATTATAATCGCCGAGCGATCCCCAAGCCGAACGAATAAATTTCGGATCTTGAAAAAAGTTTCCTTCGCCCAATTCGTTCAAATCACCGGATGTGTAATCGCGTCCGTTGGAATAAACCTGCGCGTCTTCGCCCGGGCGATAAAAAATATTATTTTCCGCTGTCAAATTGACAGTATCTCCGAAATACGCCACGCCCTGGCTGTTCGCGAAAATAGAATTTTTAATTTTCAAATTTATTTTCGCGTTTGAAGGAGGATATTGCGCGTAAATGGAATATCCGACGCGCGAAGGATTATCATGCAAAGTTACATTTGTAATTTCAAAATTCGCGTTCGGATATTCAATCTGGTCTATAACGATTCCAGCCCACGGCGAATCGCCACCGACACCATCTCCTGTTCCGTAAATCAAAGTATTTTCAACTTTGCTGTCATGCCCCCAAAGTTTCACTCCATCGCAACTATTATTTGCCACTATTGCTTTGCTGATTGTCGTATGCGCCGCTTTAGAATCAAGACCATCCCCGTAATTATGTTCCGACTTCACATTTTCAAGAGTTATTGGCCCGTCCGAAATCTCTATGCCAAATCCGTCCGGCCTGTCATACGGCCTATTTAAACCGTTACCGCCTTGATAATAATGCCCGGAATAAGAAAATTGCGTATTTTTAATTGTGACATTGCGCCATCCTCCACTTTGTCCGGCCGGACCGCCTACTCCGCCGAAACCGCAATAAAAAAATTTGCTGTCCGTAATTTTTAAATCATTCACGTCTCCGATATTTACGCCAAACTCGTCCAAATGATGAATATAAACATTTTTTAAAATAATATGATTAGCCGGACCGTTAACCGCTTCAATGCCGTCGCGAAAAAGCGCGCCGTTATCGCTAGTTATTTCCAAATTTTCAATATCAATATAATTCTTATTTGACAAATCAATCGCAGTCAATAAATTATTTTTTCCGGCCAACACCGGCATATTATTTGGGTCTTCTCCCTTAATTGTAATCCACGCTCCGCTCACGCCGGATGGAGGAATAATTATATCGTCGTCATACACGCTCAATTCATAACGACCGCTTAAAATAACCAACGTGTCGCCGGCCTTCAATTGTCTTGAAGCAAAACCGGGTGTAGCCCACGGCTTTTGTCTTGTACCTGAATTGGAATTATCACCGTTCGGGGAAACAAAAAAAATATTCTCTGAAGCAGTATCGTCGGCATCTTCCGAAATTGATTCGGTTTGCTGCGCTGACGCGGAATCTTCATTATTACTTTCCTGATTTTGTTTATCTTCAAAACTTTGAGTTTTTTCAGATATAAAAGGCAGCTTACCATTGATAACGCCTCCGTAAACAAAACCTGCTAAAACTGAAGACGCGACCGAGCGTATAAATTTTGATTGCAAACCGTTTGCCGACAAACCGATTGAGCTTATCTCACGCAAAACATTCTCATCCTCCACATAATAATTTTTATTGTTTGCAGATACCACCATGCCAGCGTGAGGTTTTAATAGCGTAATATCATCGCCTTTATTAATATAATTAAGCCAATGTAAATCGCTCACTATCATCGGTTTAAAATTTGAACCGTAAAGAAATTCAGCCGCGAACAATGTTATTTTCGCGACAGTGTTATTCGGCTCAATAATGTAAAACTGGCTTGAAGACGGTCTCTTTAAAATATAAGACCCCGGCATAAAATTTACTCCGCCCGGCAACGACTTCGGTATTGGCAATGAATCATAACATTCCTGACTGATTGAAATATATCCCCCGTAATTCGGTCTCCAACTTTTAAACACATCTCCGTTCGGAAAATATAAAACCTCTTTGTTTTTATTTAAAACATAAATAGCCGGACGGCCAGAAACTTTTATCATGTCTCCTGCTGAAAGCGCCGGACACCCCGATGCATTGGCGATATGCGATGAAAAAAAATAAAAAGCAAACGCGAATATCGCCACGCCGGCAAAAATAAAAATTTTATTTTTCAATTTCATAATTATTTTTTATCCTAATATCATTTTAAAAAGACCAAGTTTTTCTTGGTCTTTTTGATTTTTAATTGCCGATTTTTGATATTTCGCTTAAAAGGATGTTCTCCACGTAAATTCCTCTTGGATAAAATATCCTTTCCAGTTCGTTTTTTAATTCAATTTCAACTTCCGCCCGCTTCGCCCCGATAATATCGGAAAAATTAAACTTACTGAAAACCATTCTCATACGACTGCGGATTGTCGGGCGAACTATTTTTTCCACGAAATCCTCACCTATTGTCTGCCATAAAGCCGGTATCTGGTGCACATCCAATCTAAGTAAAATCGTTCCCTCAATGCCGACACGCAAATTATCTTGCGTAACCGCCGCTATTGGTATATCGCCCATCGCCCGCGCGTACTCGAGAACAAACTGGCGGGTAATACTATACTCCAAAGTTTGCGTGTTAAACAATTTCGCTTTTTGCCAAAAAGGAATTTTTAAATGCAAACCCGGCGCTAAAACTTTTTTTAAAACTCCGCGTCCAAGGTCGTAAACGCACGCCACATATCCTGGCGGAACTTTGATAAAAAGACCTTTTAAAACATCCTCCATTACAAACGAATACATCAATTTATCCAAAGAATCTCCGGCCATAAAATTTTATTTAGTTATTTTTTTAATTTCACAATTTGGTTTTGCTGGATATAATATCAGCCGCATTAATCCTATTATATCTGAAAAAATCATTGAAGTCAAAATAAATATTGATTTTACCATCGGAAGCCACCATAGCACGATAAAAGTAAAAAGCGGAAAAATAAAAGCGAAAGTCGCGCTTGGACCGTCCCATTTTTTGCTTCGGTTGCTTAAAACAATGTAAATAAACAGATACAAAGCCACGATGCCTGCCCAAATATAATTATGGACAAGTCCGATGTTAAATCCATAAAAATCCGTGTTAATGACTCCTGGATAATCTATTCCATGATACAAAATTTTTATAACCTTGTCGCCTGTGATACCCCTCATAAACACTTGATACAAAAGCAACAAAACCAAAAACTGAACTCCGAGAGTTATAACTTTTGCCCATGGCGATATGCGATATTTATTCATTATTCGCCTCATTTCTTCTTTTTGCGCGACAGGGTCGTTCTTAAAAATCTTAGCCGATTCGCAAGCCAGTTCTTCTAATTTTTGTTTTTTAACGGAATCGCGTTCGGAAATAATTGTGAACGGCAATAAAGCAATTCGCAAAAAAACAGTGAGCCAAACAACGGCCCATCCCAAATTTTGGCCGGAAATATTGCTATAAATCCAAATCAACGCGTTAAAAAGCGGTTGATAAAGATAAGAAAACCAAAATACCGATAAGAAATCCATACTGAATCAGTGTATCACATTTTTTTAATTTTGTATACTAAAAAAGAGGCGGGACGCCTCTTTAAAATTTATCTCTCAAAATCACATGCTACTTTCGTTTTCCACCGCGACACACGGTCGCTGTATAATATTATTCTTTTTCTTTCGTAAGGTCTCATTATTACGTTGACTTGTTTATATTCAATTAATGAGCCGTCAGCTCTAACGTATTTACAACCTACTTTTTTTGTTTGAGCATATGGCCAATCATTTACAATAAAAAATCTTATTTTAACTATATACCACCCGCTCTTCTCGTACCCCCTATTTTCAATTGACGATGTTCCGGGGATTAAATATGCCCCCACATCCGTCCGTAAATGCGATGGTAAAATTGTGGTATCTGGCATTTCCCAAACAACACCGCATCCAAACAAAACAAAACAAATAATTACTGCCAATATTTTTTTCATTCTCATTTCACTTCTCCTTTTGTTTTAATAATTCATGCACTTTGTAATTTCCGGAATTACCCATATATTGTTTTCCCCAGTTATCATCCTTGCCAATTCGGCGCGAAATAAATACAAATTTGGTGTCGTGATTATTGTATTTTCATTTTGAACCATACTTCGACAAGCGCACGGACATTCAGCAGTCGGTTCCACGTCTTTATCATAACAAATTTGCGAATCAATGTTGCACGGAAACAATTGTTGCCCCGAGCAAACGGACTGATACCAGTCATCTGCAATTTTTACAGTCAAACAATTCCTTCTGACAGGTATACGCAAACAAGTTTCCAAATCAGCAATCTGTTTATCCAATTCTTCCAAATCAACTTCAAATCCGCTAGTGTCCACCAAAATACCGCTTGGCGACAAAATATCCGGATTTACATCATAATCTGTTATTGAAGAATAATTACTCCAATAACATCCATCGTGGAGACAACGGCAACCGAATTGGTCGCACTGTTCCCCGTCGCACCAATAAAAATCGCAGTCAATCTCGTTGGCAAAAACTAAAACAAAAACTATCATCATCAAATACATTAAAATTTTATTCTCTCGCATTTTTTCCTCCTTGTCCGCCATTAGCGGGCCCGAATTTTTTCAAAGAACCGTGTGAATTTACAATATATAAAAAAACCAAATAGGTCAAGTCCTATTTTATATCAAACCGGTCTCAATCACCTGTCATAAAACCCCGCCAGCCCCCAACGACATTGGCCATTCAATCGGAAACCACGCTTTGTCAACATTGATAAAGTTGTTTTCCGTCATATTCTTCATATTAAAAATCGGAAGCGTGTTGATGCCATAAATGCCGATGGTAAGATTTTCAACAAAGATGTTGTCAATATCCAAAATTCCGCCTTCGGCTTTAATGCCGTAAACCGAGCTGTTTGGTTTGGAAACATACCCGATAATGCCGTTGATTAAAGTTAGGTTTGAGTTTTTAGAGTGGATTAAATTACCCTCAGGATTCGCTTCCAAAAATGAACAGTTTTCAAAAATTACGCTTGAATCTTTGGCAATGATGACACCGCCGTCTCTGACAGGTATGCCTTGATTAAAATTTCCGCCCGCAAAATCAACAAATCTCAAAGTGGAAGTTGATTTTTCAAATAAAATATGTCCCCATTTCGTGTTTTCAGGATAAGGGCGAAATATGATTTTTTCTTCCATACTTCCATTGGCGTTGAGTGTTCCGGATATTTCCCAAACAGCGCTGGTCATCATATTGATTATTGTCCCCGGTTCTATCGTAATGATTGAAGACGGGTCCGCTGACAAATAATTTATCAAATAATTGTTTTCTTTTTTAAATACAATATCTTTCCCAACTATGATTGGCGCGTCCAATAAAACACCGGCAAAAGTGGTGCTGGAAAAAGACAAACCGCTAATTTCAGGAAATATGCCTTTAATACGCAACGGACCGTTAGCGTTGTTAAAATCGTTGAAAGAAAGGTTTGACAAAGTAGTCGTACTGTTGCTTGTTTCAATGGCCAAATCTCCTTGTTCAAAAGTAGTGTTTGATATATTTATTGTTGAATCTTTGCCAAAAACAGACGATGCCGCCTGACCGCGAGGGCTGTTAAAAGCGAACTTGGAATTATTGATTGCAATTTCCGAACCTTCCGCGCGTATAGCCTGCCTTACCGGACTTGCAAACCAACCGGCGCCAAACGGTTTAAAATGGCGTCCGGCGTAACGAATTTGAGCGTAATTAAAATTCGCTTTCGCTCCGGGGTGGAAATATATGCCTTGCCAATCAACGGCAACGGGGTCGTCGGATGACCATGTCCCGATTTTTTCGTTGTCAAAAGAATTATCCGCGAAACCATGATCACGGCCTGATGTGAAAACAACCGGTTCATTTTCAACGCCAATAACATTTAAAACGCCGGAAACATCAAGGTCAGAAGCGTTTAACAAACTTTTAACAACCGTTCCGGCTTCAATGTTCAATGTTTTGCCAACAGGAACTGTGTAGGATAATAAAATGTATGGGCTGTTTTGTTTGGTGAGAGTCCTTTCTGTATCAATTTGCGTATTTTTTAAAACAATAAACCCGAAATTCGGTTGTTTTGGAGAGCCGTAAATCGTCGCGCGCTCACCTGTTCCAATTTGTCTTTCGCCTTGATTCGTTTGCCAATTAGAGCCGTTGTTTCCGCTTTGGT
>JAQWDH010000022.1 GCA_028705565.1 Patescibacteria group bacterium
CGCCGCCATAGCATATCGCTTTCAGCGTCCCGTCAGCCATCTTTAGATAAAATTTTCCTGATGCAGCCATTATTTTGTACCGGATTGCCTAGAGCCAATCGTGTCGATCTGAAAATGAAAATCAATCTCAAGTAACATCGGTAATTCACCGCTAACTGTTCCCACCCAAGTATCATCCGTCCCGGTATCGGTGCGCCTGATATTGCACAGAATCATCGAACTAATACTTTTGGATGCCGTGTGGCCGTCTATTGTGGCCTCTGGTGTCATCTGGTGCTTGTGGTTTGTTCCATCACAGGCATCGGACATATCGGCGGTTAACATAGTGCCAAAATTTCCGCCGATGTTGGCCCAGGAATATTCAAGTTTCCAACCAACCGTCTTGCCACTCTCCGCCGTTCCCCTTGGCCCCGGTGTCCAATGAACGTGAGCCAAAATGTCCGTCCCGTGTTTATATCCATGCGGCACCTGCACCGTAAAGCTCGCCGTGGCCGTCAACTGAAACTGCCACAAGTAAGTTATCACGCCACCGGCATTTACATCGTAGGGAACCAACGTGGGATCGGGAGTAGCGCCTCCCACTCCCGGCCTATCGAATGAACCGGGGACTACGCGCAGATCATCCCATACTGTTTCATCCAGAACAATCGTTTTATCGGTTCCGCAGTCTATATTTAGATCAGAAGCCGCAACCAAATCGGTGTGGATATGAGCGTCCGTGCCATCATAATAAATATCCATGTCTTGCCCTGTGCCGAGCAATACCTTCTCGCTGTCGAGTAGGGTTATGTCTCCGGTCAGGGCCGTTGTGGTGGCGTTAATGTCAACCGCCGTATCTGCCGTTAAATCCAGGTGTCCATCATCCGCACTTTTAATATGGATCGCCGTATCTCTAAAGTATATCTCTTTGGCGGCATCCATTAAAATACTATCTACATACTTGAAATAATCCTCGTCCTCCATCCAGTAGAACGAACCATCGTTGGTTTCGCCATCGACCTTAATTTCATAGTCAATATTGGCCTCGCCATCCCCAATTGTAAATGGCGTGCCAAACCTAGCGTCTGTGTCGAAAAACAACTCGCCCGTTATAATGTCAGACGGTACAGTTGTGGCCTCTATCACCTTGGAGTGAACCTTGATTTCCTTTGCGCCCATACCGTCATTACTCTGGACAAACGTGGTGGTGTTGCTGGCTACGATTTTATCTTCCAGATATTCCGAAGTGCTATCGTATTTGTTTACCTTTACCTTACTACCGCCAGCCGATAGGCCGCTGGTTGGGCTATCAACTTTATTGGTGGTGATGGTGATGTCTTTCAGAGCGGCATCTACCGCCCGCCAGTTATCGGCCTCCCACGGCTTTAGCCCCATGGGTATGTTGATATTGTACTTAGCCATCAGTCATCTTTACCGCTCTTGCCTAGAATCTGCACTTCCAGCCTGGGCGGTCTGATAAACATATTCCCGGTAACATTTGTAGCTACATCACCGGCCCTGATCGCATACCGGAATTTGTTCCCCTTAATGCCAACATCTAGCCGCATGGGGAACCATTGCTCCACATCATCGTCAAAGGCATCGTTGGTATAAGTCCATGTCTGATGGCCCGGATGATAAAACGGCCTCATAGAAACAGAACCGTCCGGTTGCGCCGACTCATTATTAACGTGCGTGTAATAGTTCACTTCGTAAGACGGTTCCAGGCTGAATGATCCACAACCGGCATACTTGCAGTCCATGTCGAGATATGCCCTACTGATCCGCTTATCCTGACTCATCCCCAAATCCTCGTAGTTGCTCACGATATGGGCGATAGTGTTCTTCATGGTCGGCTCGTCATCACCAAGGGTTATAACCGTGGGCGATATTTTATAGACATTATTGCTAGTAACCCCACAGGCTATCAGCGTGTTTTCGTCATCGGATGTTCCGATTAGGCGGGCAATATCATATACGCCGGTAAGACCACTAATGGTTATGCTGGAAGTCAGGATAAATTCTGAATCATAAATGTAAATATAGTTTCCGGCGCAAATAGTAAAATCACCAGCCGTATTTCTTATAAGTGTACCATAGGATGACGTACTGGAAACCGTCAGCGATAACGTACTGGCCCACGTAGAACCAGAATATACAAGTTTATATAATTTCTGATTTATCGGTGCCACAACGTAATCCCTGGTATAAACATATATTTCCGTATCGGATGTAACCAAAATATTATTTCCGTCTTTCGATGCCGCAGTTATTCCCGTATCAATTAGCGTCATACTGGCGGTTCCGGTAATATCAGAAAACTTGGCTATTTGGAAGTTGGTATAATTGGTGGTGTCTCTATATAACATATATAGGCCATCACCATAGGTTCCAGTTTCATCTGGTGTAAGGGTCGTGGCGTTAGCAAAAGTATAATATGCCGCGTCTGTTTGTCCAGCGCCGGGATTAACTATTTTTGACATAGACCACGATTCAACTCCGGCCACTAACGTATCAAGTGAATAGACAAGATTGGTTCCATCACTATCTATGCCGAAACCACCAACATAGGTTCCAGTTTTGGTACAGTATAAATAATCTGCGGCTTTTATTAGTGTTAGTGTTCCATCATATCCAACGCGGATAATATAGCTCGCTTTCTTTGCAATTAGACTAGCAACATCGCTACTCTCAAGCCATGCCGTACAATGAATATAAAAACAGTCATTGGTTAGGTCTGGTACAAAAATATCAGAAGTTATAGACAGCGAAATAATATTTACGCCAGCACTTACAGTTTGTAGTTGGGCGTTTGTCGCAATACAAGACTTGGCACCGGCAGAAGTAACCTTGAATATTGCACTCCTACTCGCCACATAAACATTATCAGATGCGTCCACGCAAGCGTGCCACGGCTGAGATAGCGCCGTCCCGTCTGCACCAACGCTATCTAATATTTCTGTTGCCGATACGGTGCTGGTCGGAGCCTCCCCGTATTCCCCCTGATAAACATAGGTTATAAGTCCGGTTGTCGAGGCGATATACGGGATCAGGATTACTTCGTTTCCCAGCGAGTCATGCGCCATGGCAAAATTCGTTTCGTACATTTTAGTACCAGACGAATTGCGATAAACATATTCCGTCCACGAATCGCTTACCATGTTATACACGAAGTGCCGCTGCCCGGTGATCGTGGTACCAGCCGCGTTGCGTGTCAGTAGGTTTACATGATATAGCTGCCGTGCCGAGTGGTACGCGCTGTCTATAAAGTCCTCTGCGCCATCAGCCAGATACGAGTTTATAACAGACTGTATTCTGCTAGGGGTTCCAGTAGCCGCATCACCAGCAGAGATATTCCTTATCGAGCCGCCATTATACAGAATGAATCCGGCATGGGACAGCCAAATGGCGCTATCGGTTCCCACCGGCTGTATGCTGCCAGTTGCGATACAACCGATATTGCTTGAAACCACATCCTTACTTAACGCAACTTCGCCAGTATCGCTGACCGTTTCGGAGAATTGGTCGATGAGCCACGTTCTGCGCCGCTTAAATACCAATACGTGCTTCCGCAGGGGGCATAGCCCCATAGCCTTATCGCCATCCTTGGGGTCAAATGTCTGCATATTTTTAGATGGCATAAGTTCTGGCTGATCCAAAATAGACCAATGCAGAGCGCCATCGGTATCGACAATCCACAACCTACTGCCCGCCCCAAGCACGAACTTACCAAGCGGCGGGACATTATGATTAAATTCCAGTTCTTCCAGATTATCCCTTATGGAATCGTCTTTTACTGAAAGTGTAACCGTTGCGGTGGCGTTTTTGACTTCCTCGCAGCGGTAAGCGGCGCTTCCCTGTTCGCCATAAAGCGTCCTGTAAATGCGGATATGGGTAACGTCAAGATCGGTACAGGCGACAACGGCAACGGTTATGGCGGTTCCCGATACGGTTACGGGCGATACAGGGCTAGGGTTGCCCTCTACGATGTAATTATCTGCGTACTTTTTGACGTAGGTATAATATACGTTGTAATCGCCAGCCGTCAGTTCGCCGCCGGTAGTGTTTGCCGTAACCGGAGCATCGGCGGGAGATGGAACGCCCAACGTATGATAATAGGTTACATCCTCAAACCAATAGTTAGGGTTATTGCCATCACAACGGAACGCTCTGTCTTGCAACGTGGCCCATTGGGGATGTACCGTGTCGCCGGTTGTGAGGTCGGTCAGTATGTTTCCCCATGTGGTTTCGTAGTCTGTGGTGCCGGTTACGGTTCCCCCGATCACCTTACACCTAGCGGCGGCAGTTGCCTGGGTCATCGCCATAACCGATGCGCTGGTTATGTCGCCGGTGAAGCTGGTAGTCGGAGTAATGGTTAGCGCCGTAGTGTTAGTGCTTGTAACATCGTAGGAATATACACCCGACTCGGTTATGGTTCCGGCAGCCGTGCCGCCCAAACTTACCGCTACCGATTGCGACAGGGACGAAACGGCCTCGGCATACCAATAGGTTGGCTGGTTATATAATAGTTCCGCGCCATTCAGGTACAGCGATTCGGGGGTATGTTCGCCTTCGGTGTAATCGTAATTGGCGGGTATATTTGCCGCGTCAGGCGTAATCAGTTTTACAACCGAACACCACTTGTCTATTTTGGACGCTACGCGGGGGAATGTCTTGTCAACACTTCCCACCCAATTACTAGACGGCACAAGCCGCAAACCGGCAGTTCCAGAAACATATCGTGCAATAAACGTATGATAACCAGAACTGGCAATCGTGCCAAGCAGATCGCCGCCAAGATATACCGACAGCCCCGTACCGCTAGTGTGCGTTGCGTACAAAACAACAACATAAGATTGTCCGGCCACAACATCGAAATCCTCAGAAGCATTTAGTGCTACCGCTGATCCTGCGGCGTGCGTCCAGGTATTCAGCCATATCACCGCCGAATTGCCGGTTGTGGTTGTCCAGGTCTGCCCGCTATCCGTGTGCGCGTAAGTCCAGTTGGAACCCGTACCGTAAATGGATGGGAATGTAACGCCAACTACAACACGATATTTAGTGGATGCCACGATGGCCGTTTCGCTAGTGGCTACAAGGTCCGTAACTCCGGCACTATGCGTCCACTTGCTACTGCCGTATGTCCATCCCGCCGTGGGAGTCCACGTGGAGAAATGCGTTACTTCCTCAGCACCAAAAGCCGATGTGTACGTTTCGTTATTATCTATGTCGGCATAGATGTAGCGCGTACCATCGTTTTTAAGTAACTCGTAAACTTCCTTAGTGCCGCGACCAGACTTACAGGTTTCGGTATCGGCTAGGGTGCGCTCAAATGGCCTACGCTCCGCCGTGCCATCCTGCAAGATTATGACATTCTCCGCCTTGGACAGACCACCAGGGACGGTTACGCCATCGAGGTACAGCCCCTTCAACGGCGCAACGG
>JAQWDH010000023.1 GCA_028705565.1 Patescibacteria group bacterium
TCGTAACAAGGCATCCGTAGCGGAAGCTGTGGATGGATCACCTCCTTTCTGGAGACATTTCTCGCGAAAGCGAGAAAATTCCAAGTCGGTAAGAGCGAGTTTTTTGTCACCTTTGTGTTGTTAAAATTAAAAATCGTCCAAATTGTTGGGCGATTTTTATTTCCATAAATATTTCCATGTTGCTCTTGCTTTTTTTATTATTTCGTGTATAATTATTGGCATGAATTGTTAATAATAAAATTTTATTTTGGGTTCGTAGCTTCCGCCAGAGCCTGCCTGCATACCTACGGTATGTAAACCGGCAGGCAGGGCGGACCAGCCTTTGGCTGGGGTTAGAATGTCCACATAAGCATTAAAAATTTAATTATCAAAAAAATTTTATTTTGGGTTCGTAGCTCAGTTGGTTAGAGCGTCACATTGACATTGTGAAGGTCAGAGGTTCAACTCCTCTCGGACCCACGCGAGGGGGCAATTAGCTCAGATGGTTAGAGCGCGTCACTGATAATGACGAGGTCGGAGGTTCGATTCCTCCATTGCCCACCAAAAGACGAGATAAATTTCTCGTCTTTTTAATTTGCCAAAAGTTGACGGAAGGTGTATAATGATATAAAATTTAATGTCTAAAATACGAATCGCGTTTAAAATATGAACAGTGAAAAATTACATTTATTTCGCAAGAGATTTTTTGGTTTTGCTTCGGCTTTGGGCATTTTTTTGCTTGAACTCATAAAAATATCCGTTTTGGCGGGTGTCACAATTATTTTGGTGCGTCATTTTTTATTTAAGCCGTTTTACGTAAAAGGCGCGTCAATGGAGCCGAATTTTTTTGAAAAAGAATATCTTATTATTGATGAAGTTAACTATCGTTTCAGAGAGCCGAAAAGAGGGGAAGTAATAGTGTTCAAATATCCGGAAAATCCTAAAGAATATTTTTTAAAAAGAATTATAGGATTGCCGGGAGAGAGAGTAAAAGTAAGCGAGGGAAAAGTGGTCGTTTACAATCAACAATTTCCGGAAGGCGTCGCCATCAAAGAAGAGTATCTTGACCCGTCGCTTAGAACGGACGGAGAAAAAACAATCGTTTTGGGCGATGACCAATATTTTGTTTTGGGAGATAATCGCAATAACAGTTATGACTCGCGCAGGTTTGGTCCGGTTGATAAAGATTTGATTGTAGGCAGAGCGTGGTTTAGAGGTTGGCCGGTTTCCAGAATACAAATTTTTAACGATTTGCCGGATTTTAATTTTTAAAAAAATTTATAATTCATAATTCTTCGTAATTCACAATTCGCAATATGAAAAAAATAAAGACGCAAAAAAATAAAAATATTCGCGCTTCTGCAAAAAAGCAAATTTCAAAAAGCGTTGAAAAAAAAGTTAAAAAAATTGAAGAGCAGGTTGAAGTAAAACACAAGAGCGGAAAGACTTTTAATGTTTTGCGAGGAATGAAAGACATTTTGCCGCCTGAAGAAAAATATTGGCGTATTTGCTATCACGCCGCCGAAAATTTGGCGAAATTTTTTCAGTTCGGTAGAATTGAGACCCCGCTTTTGGAAGAAGCGAACTTGTTTATCCGTTCAATCGGCAAAGGCACGGACGTGGTGGATAAAGAAATGTATGTTTTTGAAGACAGCGATGGGGAAAAAATCTGTTTGCGTCCCGAAGCGACCGCTTCAATAGCCAGGGCGTATATCGGACACGGAATGTGGAATAACTCGCAGCCTGTAAAATTGTGGTATTGGGGACCGATGTTCAGGCATGACAGGCCGCAGGCCGGAAGATATCGTGAATTTTTTCAGGTTGGATTTGAAACTCTCGGAAACGCCGACCCGTCGGTTGACGCGGAATTGATTTTAGTGGCTTATAATTTTTATAAAGATTTGGGCTTGCCTGTCAATGTGCGCGTCAACAGCATAGGATTTCCGGAAGAAAGGCAAAGATATAAAACCGCTCTTGCCGATTATTACAGAGCTAAAAGAAATCGTTTATGCGATGATTGCAAACATCGGCTTGCTAAAAATCCCTTGCGGCTTTTGGACTGTAAACAGGAACAATGCCAGTCGGTAAAAGAAGACGCTCCGCAAATCGTGGATTGGTTGGAAGAAGAATCAAAAAATCATTTGATGAAAGTGGTTGAGTATTTGGACGAACTTTCCATTCCTTATGTTTTGGACCCTACATTGGTGAGAGGGCTTGATTATTATACGCGCACGGTTTTTGAAATTTACACGGCTTTTGAAGGGGTGGAAAATACTTCCGCGCAAAGCGCGCTTGGAGGAGGGGGGAGATATGATTTACTGGCGGAACAAATGGGAGGAAGACCCGTGCCGGCCGGAGGATTTGCTTTGGGGGTAGAACGCGCGATTTTGGCGATTAAGCAATTTAACGAGTTGAACAAAATTGAAATGCCGCAAGAAAGTCCGGATTTATTTTTTGCCCAGCTTGGCGACAAGGCGAAAAAGCGAGCGATGAAAATTATCAACGATTTAAGAAACAGCGGTTTGAAAATCGGATATAATTTTACCAAGGATTCGTTAAAAAGCCAGTTGGAAATAGCCAACAGCCAAAAAATTCCATACGCGTTGATTTTGGGACAGAAAGAAGTCCAGGACAATTCAATCATTATACGCGATATGGAATCAGGCAACCAGGAGATAGTTGACCAGCAAAAAATAAAGGCGATAATGTTGAAAAAAATCGGAATAAAATAAATTTGACTATCCTGTTGTTTTTTTGTTATAATTAAATAACAAGAAAGACAGCTGTCGCTTGTGTCTATAATTCATAATTCGTAATTTATTATTCACAACATTCATAATTTAATTTTTAATTTTAAGAAACGGAGGTGGTATTGTGCCGGAAATCAAACGCAAAAAAAACGAGCAGTTTGAATCTTTTTTACGCAGAGTCAAAAAGAGATGGCAGCAATCCGGAAGAGCGCTGCAAGTAAAAAAAATTCAATTCTACGATAGACAAAAGAGTAAAAATATGCAGAAGAAAAGCGCTCTGCATCGTTTGAATATGTCTCAAAAAATTGAATATCTGACAAAAGTCGGAAAATTGCCGAAAGAATTGGAACAGAAAATATCAAAAAAAAGAAGATAAAAAAATCTAATAAATAATTAATCCATTGCCCATGCTTCAATGGATCAATAAAAAAACAAGAAAAAATATTTTAAAAACCGTTGCCGTTTTGGGAGGGTTACTTTTGGCAACGGTTTTTTGTTTATCAATAATTACTTCAGCGTCCGCGCAAAACGCGACCCCGAGCATTCAAGAGGGCTTGCAAATTATAGAACAGCCGCTCGGTTTGCCGACAACAGATATAAGAGTGATAGTGGCGAAAATAATCAGAACAGCTCTCGGATTATTGGGAATAGTGATGGTTGTTTTGGTTATTTATGGAGGATTTTTATGGATGACGGCCGGTGGCAATGAAACGCAAATCGGCAAAGCTAAAAAGATTTTAATTAACGCCGCCATCGGTTTGGCAATAATTTTAAGCGCTTACGCGATTGTGTCTTACGTTATAAAAATGTTGGGAACTAGCGATGGAGGATTGGGAACCGGTATCGGAGCCGGAGGCGAAGGAACCGCGCAAAATTTTCAAGGCAGCGGGGCTTTGGGAAGCGTCATTAAAGACCATTATCCGACACGCGACCAAACAGGCGTGCCGCGCAACACAAAAATCGTCGTGACTTTTCGCAGTCCGATAAAAATGGACAGTTTTGTGACAGATAAAAACAACAATGGAATTTTTGGCGATTGCAATCCGAACGCGAGTTTAAATTGGGAAAACGACTGCGATTCTTTAAAAACCGTTGATGACAATTTAATAAATATAAAAGATGGAAGCGGACAAAAAATTCGCGGCGCGGCGGTTGTGGCGAATTATGTTGATGAGGGCGGTGTTCAAAAAGCGTATACTTTTACAATAAGACCGTATGATGTGTTGGGAAATTCGTCCGAAAGCGTGGCTTATTCCGTAAGATTGGGAAAAAATATTCTTTTGGACGATTCGGCAAACGGAAACCCATCGGCTTTTTCAGTTGGAATTTTAGGCAATGATTATTATGAATGGAAATTTGCCTGTTCCACAAATCTTGACACGTCTCCGCCGGAAGTGATAAGCGTTTTTCCCGGAAATAATACGATTGAGCCGAAAAATGTTGTAATTCAGATTTATTTCAGCGAGCCGATAGACCCGACCGGCGCGCAAGGAAAGTTTAACGATGCCGGAGGATATTACGCGCTGGACGGTGAAAAAGTGTTTTTAAAAAGCGGAAACAGCAGTATTCCAGTAGGTAATTTGCGGCTTACGAACGGTTATCGCACTTTGGAATTCACATCAACGCAAGCATGCGGAACCAACGCGTGCGGAGGAAAAATATTTTGTTTGCCGGTGTGCGACAAACAAGGAGTGAATTGCAAACAGGACACTTATGAAATAATTTTAAAAGCCGCGCGAACTTTCAGCAACACTTCTTTTGAATCAATTCCTTTTTCCGGAATTATGGATATGTCCGGTAATGCTTTGAACGGAGACAGGGATAACCCCCCGTCCGTTGATTCATCCAGTTTGAATTTACCGGTATTTGACAACTGGAAACAGCCGGACAATTATTTTTGGAGTTTTAAACTTGAAGACAGAATAGAAACAACGCCTCCGTTTTTGCAAAAAACCATACCGGGACCGGATGCGATGAATATCTCTGCCGACGCGGAATGGAGTATGATGTTCAGCAAAAAAATGCGGGTTGAGCCGATGTATGATATTGGCATTGAACAATATCCGGCGCAAGCGATACCCTTGTGCAAAGTTCCGCGCGTTGAAAACAATTCCGTGGAAATGAAACACTGCCCGTTTTTGGATTCAGTCAGGCAATATTATTTGCCGGTAATCACTTCAAATGTTGAAGATGTTTATTATAATTGTTTTTATCCCGGCAAGGGTCCGATATACACAAATCAAGCATCTCCTAAAAAAGAATCATATGTATGCGACGGAAGCAGTTCTGAAAATTGTTGCAAAGTCACAAATGAAAAAGAAAGTTCGTTTTGTTGCAACGGAATAGTAAGCGGAAATTTAAGCGCGTCAACAACGTGCATGAATTATTGGAAAGAAAACAGCGATTAAATTTAAAAAATGAATAAATTTTTAAAAAAATTATTTATAATATCAA
>JAQWDH010000012.1:0-6378 GCA_028705565.1 Patescibacteria group bacterium
CAATAGCAGTAACAATATTACCATCAGTTGTTTCCACCGCTAAACGTCCGAGGTGCCTTGAACTCAAAGCGCCCAGCGCCATGCTTTGGCTGCTAAAATCTTTACTCCATAATTTACCGCCCTTTGAATCGGTTTTAATAATATAAGGAAAAGGCGCCGCCATGCCACCGCCCGCGATAGTGTCGCCGGTCACTAAAAAACCGCCATCTTTGACCGGAAAAACGCTAAAACCATCAGTATCATCGCGTAAATGATAAGTTTTTATAAACGCGGTGGAATTAACCGGCGCGGATGAACAGGTTCCTGAAATAAGTTGACCGCCGTCAACTGCGCGCGCCGGCTGAAAAAAACTAAAAAATATCAATGCCGTAAAACCGACGAATGATATTGTCAATGAAACAAAAATGAAAAACAACGCGTGGTGTTTGGCGAAATTTTGTAAAATGGTATTCATGGGCTTCAAATAAATTTTAATTGCACGACCGCGAGAGCGTCGGCGAACCGCCCCAACAATTAAGAGGAAGGGATGTCCCTGGTTCTATAGTTCTGGTTTGTTGTCCGTTCGCGCAAACGCTCCACGCGGAAAATATCCATGAATCGCAAAGAGGACAGTCGCGCGCAAATACAGGTTGCGCTCCTCCGTAACAATCTTCCGGAAATGTTGACTCCACCGCGCGATGTTGAACACCGTTCACATCGCACGCGCTCCAAGCCGAATAATTATATGACTCGCAAAGGTCGCAATCTTTTGACAGCCAAGGACTCTCCACAACGCAAACCGCGGGCACGGTTGATTCCACCTGCCGTGTTCTTTGGCCTGTATTTTTATCGCATTTGCTCCAAGTTGTGTAATAAGTAAAATCGCAAAATTCCTTGCCGCATTCTCTGCTCAAAATCGGTTGGGCGCCACCACTGCAATCAGACGGAAATGTTGATTCAATGGTTCTGGTCTGCGTGTTATTTACGCAGGCGCTCCACATTGAATAATTGTATGATTCGCAAGCATTGCAATCTTTTGTAATCCAAGGATTTTCCACAACGCAAACAGCCGGCACTGTTGATTCAACTTGCCGTGTTCTTTGGCCTGTGGTTTTATTACAGGCGCTCCAAGCAGTGTAATAGGTAAAGTCACAGGCGGTCTTGCCGCACTCCCTGCTCTTTACCGGTTGGACACCTCCGCTACAATCTGCGGGAAATGTTGATTCAACGGTTCTGGTCTGCGTGTTGTTAACGCAGGCGCTCCACATTGAATAATTGTATGATTCGCAAGCATTACAATCTTTTGTAAGCCAAGGATTATCTGGAACGCAAATTTTTGGCACTGTTGATTCAATCTGGCGCGTTCGTTTGCCGGTGGTTTTGTCGCAAGCGCTCCAAGTTGTGTAATAAACGAAATCACAAGTTCCTTTGCCACATACCTGGCTTAATACCGGTTTAATTCCACCGCTGCAATCAACAGGTAATGTTGATTCAATGGTTCTGGTCTGCGTGTTATTTACGCAAGCGCTCCAGACAGAATAATTGTATGATTCGCAAGCATTACAATCAGTACTCAACACTGGATTTTCCGGAACGCAAACCGCTGGAACGGTTGACTCAATTTTACGCGTTTTTTTGCCGGTCGTTTTATCGCAAACGCTCCAAGATGTGTAATTGACGGAATCGCAAAAATCCTTTCCGCATTCCCGGCTTAACAATGGCGACTCTCCGCCGCGGCAATTATCCGGAAGTGTTGTTTCAACAGTTCTGGTCTGTTTATTATTCACGCAACCGCTCCAGACCGAATAATTATAGGATTCACATAATGGCTTATTTTTTTCCGCCTTGCAATCTTTAGACACTACAGGTTTGCCGCCGGCGCATTTTTTTGGAGAAGCAGAAAGTATTTTGCGTGTTTGTTGATTATCATCGCACTTTTCCCATGCGCCATAGGCCCACGCAGTACAAATAGGTTTTTGTTTTTCAACATTAAAAACAACTTTTTGACTGTTATTACCCGCCTCATCTTCTGTAAATATGCTAAAACTATTTTCTCCAATATTCAATTTAACTTTATATTTCCAGTTCATATCGGAATTATGTTTCACTATCTGATTTTTTCCCAACCACACGGATGTTCCCGCCTCTTTCGCGCCTGATATTATATACGACGAATCTGTAATATCGTCTTCCGGCTCGTTCATTACCGGCGCTTCCGGCGATTGAGTATCAATTGTGAATTTAGAAATTTTTAAAACTTTACTGAAATTTCCGGCGATATCGTTCACCTGAATAGTGCAATCGTCATATGTGCCGTCATTTAATTTTACCAATTCAATTGTGTTGTTTCCTTCTTTGGCTGAAACGCTATGCCCTTCGCACACGCCTCCATAAGTAATATCTCCGAAACGATTATAAACCGACTTTACGGCGTTGACGGCGGTTGAGCTGAACACAACAATCGGATTTGGGTCGTTTCCAATGCTTGGAATTTTTTTCACTTCCTTAAGAACCGGCGCTGTCGTGTCCCACACCAGGGCAATATCATCGTAACTGCTAATTTTTTTAGGATTTGTAACTTTTAGACGGATTTTATACACTCCGTCTTTGGTTGCGGAAATAGTTGTTTTACAATAGGCTACCCAACTTGGAACTGAACATTTCGCGTTGCTAAAAATAACCTTGCCGCCTCGCGGGCCGGAGACCTGATACCAACGCATATCCAACGAATCCGACAATTTCGTTTCAAGGTCGCTTGCTTCTCCTGTTAATTCAAATGCTGAATTTTTATAATACACTTCAACGCCGGCGTAAACCGTAAATTTTTGTTTTGTCTTTTGTTCCACAGGGCAATCTTCGCCTTCACATTCAATAATTTCCGATTCTGCCAGGCACGCACCGTCCGCGCATCCATTTGGACAATTATAATACTCGCTGTCTGCCTTAAAATTTTTACAACTTTTTTCCACCAACAAATTACCCTCCGGATTCGCGACGCTCACCGGCATGCAAACATCAACATATTCCGCGTATGGAACCGAACCATCTTTTACGACGCCTTTTGTAAAATAATCATTTCCGTTGTCGGAATCAACGCAAGCGGAACTGTTTTGCGCGTCCGCTCCATTTCCAATAAAAAACGCGATGGAAACGATACTCACAACCGCGACTGCGAAAACGGAAGATTTGAAAATCCGTAATAAAGTAACTGTTATCATATTGCGCTGTTAAAATTTAAAAAATTAATTTATCATCCGCGCTATTATGGGACTGTCGCCGAATATGTTTGTCATTCCCGCGAAAGCGGGAATCCAGTCTCCACATACCATCGTTTAGCAAAGTTTTTGGATTCCCGCTTTCGCGGGAATGACATAATAAACGATTTTTGTTATTCGGCGACAGTCCCATTATATCATTTTCAGCAAACATTCACAAAATATAAACAAAAAAATACTTTCGCGAGAAAGTAATTTTGTAGCCCCAACGGGAATCGAACCCGTATTGCATGGTTGAGAACCATGCGTCCTAACCATTAGACGATGGGGCCAAAATTAGACAACCCAAGTTTTATTTCTTTTCTTTACAAACCTCGCACAACTCCCCTTTTTCCAACTTTTCAAAAAACAACTTCGCCGCGGCTTCATACTGTTTATCCAATTTAACCGTTTCCTGCATATATTGCCTCGCCTTTTCTTTATCATCAATAGCGGCATACGCCATCGCCAATCGCCCATAATATTTCGCTTCTTTCGGATTCAAATTCACGGCCTGACGCAATAGGTTAATAATCAATCTATAATCTCCCTCCTTGAAAAATCTGGCGATAAATTCTTCAATATCTTTCGTGTCATTGATTGCATAACCCAAAAGCAAGGCGGCTTTAAGCGCCTTCATCGCTTCCTCATCTCGTTCCGCCACAAAATACGCCCTCGCCAAATGCCAATAACTGAAGCTGAGAGTCGGGTTCATTTCAACGGCGTTTAGCATTATTTTAATCGCGCCATCGTAATCCTTTCGCAATAATTTGCTTTGGCTTAAAACATAATATTCAGGAAGCCGACCCGGGCTGGATTCAATAGCTTTGTTTAAATAATATTCCGCCTCATCCGGATCTTTTTTATTGTAATCCGACCAAAGATTGTAAAGCTCGCCCAATTTCAAATTAAAATAACTGTCTCGCGAATTATATTTCAAATTTTTTTTCATTTCGCCGATGCTGAAATCAAATATGTCGTTTATTGTTTCGCGAGGCAATTCCCCGCCGCCGTATTTCGCTATGTTTGTTGACACCGCCACCGCCATCTGCGTTCTTATGTCGCGGTCCAACGGCGTGTCATAACTCAACGCGCGTTGATAACGAACAGCGCATTCCGACAAATCATGTTCCTTTTGAACAAAATATTCGGCTATCCTCACCTCGCGAATCGCCAAAATCGGTTTTATATTATAAAAATAAATCAAAAATAAAAAAAATAAAAAACTGAAAATTAAAAACATCGGATTGATTTTACGCGATTCAGGATTTAAAATTATTTTTTCATCCGAAAAATATAAAAATTGCGTAAAACCTAAAATTAAAATAAAAGGAATAAAAGAATTTATGCTGTCAAAAACAAAAATGTTTTGAATAAAATAAGCCGCAAGTAAAGCGACAACTCCGCTGAAAATCGGCAAGGAAATTTTTTTCTTTTTATAACTTGCCGACAAATAAACCAAAGCCGCGACAAAAATCGCCAAATAAGAAATCAACCCGACAATTCCAGATGTCGCCAGAAGATCTAAAACAACATTGTGAGCGCGGTCAAAATACGTCTGTGACGGAGAAAATGTGTAAAAAGACGGAGAAATATATTTATCAAAAATGATAGCGAAATTTTCCGGCCCAACGCCTAAAACAGGATGCTCCAAAAATCCTTTCCAAGCGGCGTTCCAAGAAATAAAACGGGTGCTTACTGTCGGGTCTGTCATGGAAATGCTCAAAACTCTTGTAAGCTGTTGAGACGGAATTTTTTTAAGAATTGACGCGCTGTTTAAAAACATCAAAAGATAAATCGCGAAAAACAAAATCATTCCGCCTCCCAAAATAATCGTCCTGCGGCGATTTGGCGAAAAAATAACATTCAAAATAGCGAAAAGCAACACGCCGACCGCCATCCCCAAATAAGCTCCGCGCGTGCCGGTGTAAAACAAAGCCAAACATTCAAGACCTGCCAAAATTGCCAAAGCAGACCGCCAATACAAATTTGAAACGCGCAAAAACAAATAAAAACAAAAGAAAATGTTAAATATCAAAAACGAAGCGAGGTAAGACGGATTGCCGGTGTAACTGTCAATGCGTCCGGCGTTGGTTGTCCCCCACCAGCCGAATCTTTGAGCAAGACCGTGAATCGTCATAATCGCTCCAACGGTAACGGAAACTATTATAAACCGTCTCCAATCTTTGTCGGTTCTAAAAACTGAAACTAATATCACAAAATATGCCACAAAGTGCAGCCAAGAAAAAATTCCTCCCAACCTTTCAAAATCCCCCCAAAAACTCAAATTCCAATCAACGCCAAAAATTCCGCTCAATAATAAAACAAGCGAGTAAACAGACAAACAAATAAGCAAGCCGGATAACCGCGGGCGATATTCTTTGTATTTCAAAGCAATATAAAGATATAAAAAAAACAATATCTCAATTAAAATTCTAAAAAAGAAAACTTTTGATGTTACAAACGGATACATCAAAGATGTAAACACCAAAAGAGGCGCGATAAGTGTTAAATACGAACCGATTTTTATTGATTTTAAAATATGTTCATCAAATTTTGTCATAAAATTTGTGGTAAACTCCGGCGTTGTCATTCCAGCCCCGTCATCCGACGGGGTAAACTACTGCATTGTCATTCCCGCGAAAGCGGGAATCCAGTGTCCGTTTGCGATGGATCCCCGTTTTCACGGGGATGACAATTGTGTTTGTCTTGGATCCCCGTTTTCACGGGGATGACAATTGCGATTGTCTAGAATCCCGATTTACTTCGTTCATTGTCATTCCCGCGAAAGCCATGCCTATCGGCAGGCAGGCGGGAATCCATTTAACTTATCGGATACAACTCTTCATATAAATCTCGCCAATTCGGATTATCTTTTTCTATCAATTCAATTTTCCATTTTCTATTCCATTTTTTCATTTGTTTTTCTCTACTTATTGCGTCGTCAACGCTATCGTATTGTTCATAATATACCAAATTGTGAATATCATATTTTTTAGTAAAGCCTCCAACTAAATTGTTTTTGTGTTCGTAAATTCGTCTAATCAGGTTGTTTGTTATGCCGACATATAATGTTCCGTTCTTTTTGTTAGACAAAATGTAAGTATAATATTTTCGTTTTTTATACATAATTTTTAATTTTGTC
>JAQWDH010000012.1:6478-21266 GCA_028705565.1 Patescibacteria group bacterium
TGGATCCCCGTTTTCACGGGGATGACAATTGTGTTTGTCTGGATCCCCGTTTTCACGGGGATGACAATTGTGTTTGTCTGGATCCCCGTTTTCACGGGGATGACAATTGTGTTTGTCTGGATCCCCGTTTTCACGGGGATGACAATTGTGTTTGTCTGGATCCCCGCTTTCGCGGGGATGACAAGCGCGTTTGTCTTGGATCCCCGCTTTCGCGGGGATGACAAGCGCGTTTGTCTTGGATCCCCGCTTTCGCGGGGATGACAAGCGCGTTTGTCTTGGATCCCCGCTTTCGCGGGGATGACAAGCGCGAGAGAGTATCATAATTATGATAACAATTATTCTATCACACTTCGCCGGAAAATCAAACCCCCTCCGCTCGCTTATGCGAACGGAGGGGGTTGTTCATTTCAATCAGTTCCAATAATTGATTATTTAATAATCAATTATTTAGAGAACGACCATGTGATGCCTGAGTTCAAACCACCAACGCGATACCCTGATGTCCAATCTTGGGACTGGGATGAAGCGTAAGCGGTAACAACAGAACCTGCTGAACCGGACATGGTTGAATAAGCGTGGTCAACTCCAGATGATTCATCAGACCAAAGGAAGTTGCCATCATGCGCTGTGCCTCCTCCGGAGGCTGCAGTATTCAAACCGATGCCATAAGAACCGCCGTAATACGCGGCCGGCAAGTTGTCTAAGTAGTACATGCTATAAGCAGTGCCTACATCATCTCCGCCGCCATTCAAAGAATCATCGTTAGCCAATGACACTGAGATTGAATCGCCATCAGCAGCGACAGTAGAAACATTTGTCACATTGGCCTTCAATAAGAAGTTAACGCCTGTAGTCGGAACTTTAACTTCGGTTCCGAATACGACGACAAATGTGCTAGTGCCGCTTGTAGCGATGTTGGTGGCTGAAATACCAAGGTCAAATGAATCGGTATTCACAAGACCGGTTCCTGCGGTATCCAATTGATCCGCAGACGCCGTGCCTGAACCGTCAAAGATATACACCTCGCTACCAGCTGTCATCAAAGAACCATCCTTGTATAATTTAAAGTCATCAAATGACAAGATGCCTGAAGTGGTGGTTGTATCAACGATAGAGGCGGTGAAGGTTAATTTCTTCAACGAGGCCTGTGCCGGAGAAGCGGTGATTGTGAAATCAGCCAAAGTCAATTCTCCGCCGGATAATTTAGAACTGATATTTGTGCCTTTGGTTACTGTCGGTTTTGTGCGATAAATAACCATTTCATTGGCGTTAACATCAGCCGCCGGCTTGTTGATAGCCGTATTTGACTTTGAACCGCGAGCTAAAATAGAGCCTGTCTGGTTGTTTAAGCTCTGAGCATCGCTTTCCAAGTAAATCTTATGAGTAACACCGGCAGAAGCGTTCAAATATGTGTTCGGTTTGGCTTTTACCAAGAGATTCTTGGTGGTTCCTTTCGGAATAACCAAATTCGGACTCAAATTAAACACAGCATACGCGGAATTCGCGGCCGGTGTGTTAGTGGCTGTCAAGTTCACTTCCAACCCGTTTAACGGGGTCGTGGCTCCATCCACATATAAACCAAAGTTGGTCAAAGTGGAAGTCGCGTTGTCAGGAACAGTACCCTGTGAAGTATTCATGGTGTCAAAGATAATGATTGACTCCACTTTTATATCTTCAATAGAGGCTGTTAAGCTGAATTTCGCCAAAGATGTCCTATCCGTATCAGCCGTACCCATGGTAACGATCTGTCCGGTAGGATTATCAGAGGCGGCAACCGCGCTCAATGTGCCGTTAGCGGCAATATAAACTTTCTGACCGTTTTGGATTGTTGTCCAAGTGGCCGATGTCTTACTGATTGTCTTGTAGTAAGTCATTGAAGAAAGTTTAACCATAACCTCGGCAGTAGTAATTGAACCGCCGGATTTCACCTGGCCATAAACATCAATAACCTTGCTGTTGCCAGCAGGTATTGATACAGCCGGGGAAACATTAATGGTGTAAGTCGCGTCATCCGAATCATCGGCTGTAAGCGATGTTTGTGTGTCGCCAACCTTTGTGCCATCAAATTTGGCATACATGCTGGTAAACTGGTCGCCTATTTCATTTGTGGCGCCGGTTGTTGTATCGGCAATAACAAACTGGCTTACAGTAATTGCTTCGGCCGCGCCGGCAGTAACAGTGAATGAACCAATATGAACATCGGCTTCATTCGCAACGCCGTTCACATTTGTTGCTGAACCATCCGGTAAAGAATTGTTCTTAGCAACGCTCACAGCTCCGGAAGTAACAGTCAAAGCGCTGGCCGCTAAACTGCTTCCGAAAGTTGTAAGTGACGATAAGGTTGTCAATGTGGTGGCGGCTCCGGCAGTGCTGTTCAAAGTCGGAGTTATTACAGAACCGGAAGTCATATTGGTTCCGGCCGCGTTCTTCATATCAGCTTTCACTACCAATGTCTTGGTTTGGCTGGCAGGCACAATGAATGAACTGCCGAATGTCCACTGCTGAGCAATGGCACCTTCAGCATCCGAATCAGCATCCAAATCATCTGTCACGCCAATCTGCGAACCGTCAACAAAGAAAGCAACGTTGTCAAGACCGACTTCATTGCCAGTGCTGTTTGTCGCGAAATAAATACTGTCAACTCTTACATCTTCACCAGTGGCTTTGAAATCGTATTTGGCGATTTCAACCTGTGTGGCTCCCTGCGCCACATTTCCTGTCGGAGTGGTTGGGCTTAATGTGACAGTCAATGTGCCGGAGTTGATTGTTGTTTCTACTGTTGAGGCGTCGCCCTGATAACGGACAGACCACGAAGCTTCCGTGGCATTATCCGCCTGGACCATATTGCCGTATGAAGCATCTATAATATCAATATCATAGATGTTTTGAATCATAAAGCGGAAATTGCGGGACGAGCCGGAAACGACATCGCAGCGCAATTCAATGGTCTTGGCAACACCCTTGCCGATCTCAAAATTGAGGTCTTTAAATTCAAGAGAATTGTCAGTGGCTAAAGCCGCTAATGTTGAACCGATTTGCACGCCGCCTTCGTATAATTTGAAGTTGGCCAAATCCGCGTTCGCGATAGAGCCGGCTTGTGATAATTTAATGCGATTTAATTTCAAAATTTGGTCGCCTCCCTGAATTTGAAAGCTCCAAACTGAGAAATCATTGGTGCCCGGGTTCACCGTGTTATCGGCGCTCGGGGCAATGTTCGTAATTTGCGCATAACCATTGTCAGTCACGGCGACATAAGTCATCAGGTTGCCGGCTACTGTTCCGTTTAAGGAAACTGTGCCTGAACCGTCAATCAATACATCGCTTGACGCGACAATTTGCATGCCGATTGATTTTCCTGAATCCAGGTTATCGGCCATGTCGGCTTTCACGGTGATGGTCTTGGTTTGACCTGAACCAACTGTGAATAAACCGGCGCTCTTATTGAATGTGAACACTTTTTCGCTCAAAGCATTGTGCTGAGCGATAAATGTGTCGCCATCATAAAGATACAAATTGGAAATATCATTGTTCGCGCTTATTCCTGTCTGTTTTAATTTAATTGAATTAACTATCACTGCGCCGCTATTGGCGGTGAAGTTAAATTTGGCCAAAGCCACGCGACCGGCTGAGTCAGAATTGTCAGAAGCGAGATCGCTGACAATCATACTGGATGAAGCCGGGGTGTCGGCGGCCAAAGAAATTGACAAACTGCCGGTTGATACGGTTGTGGTCGTGGTTGTCGTTGTTGTGGAGACAACACCGCTCTGGGTCTTGTCGGCAACACCTGAAACTTCGGCCTCAATCTTTTCGCCGGCTGTTATACCTTCAATGACGCTGGCAGCAAGCGAGCGGACAAACTTCGTCTTGAAGTTATTGGCGGTAAAGCCGGTGTCGCTCACTTCGCGAAGCTTGCTATCGGAATCAACATAATAGTTTACATTGTTCACTTTAACAAGCATACCAGGATGGGCAACGGCTGATGTAACATCAGCGCCGCCATTTCCGTTTGAAGGTTGATGAATGTAATGCGGCCAAAAAGCGTCCGCAACTGTCATCACCTTGTAATTTGTTCCGTATAATGCCTTAGCGGCTTCAACGGTAATTTTTGCTAAAGTGTTGTTCGGTTCAACAACATAAAGCTGATCCGAAGACGGGCGCTTTACGATGTAAGAACCAGGACGAAAGTTCACGGCGCCAGGATAAGCGCTCGGAACCGGTAAAGAATCATAACATTCTTGAGTGATGGAGATATACCCTCCGTATGTTTCGTTGGGTCTCCAACTCTTGAATTCGTCACCACTCGGGAAATACAAAACCTTTAAGTTATTGTCCACGGCATAAATAGCCGGCTTGCCGGTTACTTTAATCATGTCGCCTGCTACGAGTGTCGGGCAAACGCCCTCGGCCACGGCAACAGCCGGGACCAACGCAGCCACGCCAACAGACCAAAGGATTGTGGCAAACACGACGCCAACTGTAAAGACTTTCTTTCCCGCTTTAAAAACGTCGTTCATAATATTAGTAAATCTTTTCCATTCGCCTTGCGCGTTCATCCGCCAAAGATGAATAAATTCACCAAAGACGGACGAGTCAAGAACGGATGGAATTCGGACGCGGAAGAAAACTTCTCGCATCCTTACAAAATATAGTCTAAACGAACCCTTATGGGTCCTCGACCTTTGTCTAAACCGTTATTAATTAAACCGCAGAATGGTAATGCCATTCTGAACTTGTCCGAGAATATTTTCTCAAGCAAGTTCGGAATGCCATTGGACTGTTGTTAATGGGCTGTCGTGCTTGCGCCAATAATCGCTGTTCCTGTGGCGGAAGGCAACACAATGCCCGGAATCGTGGATGTCGGTGTCGGCAATAATTTAATTTCTCCATCTTTTACAACTGTTGTCACTACCGGCAAAACCGTTTGCACTTCTTTTATTGCAGTGTCCTTCACTTGTTCAGCAGCCGCGGCTGACTTTGTCGCTTCTTTAATTTTATCAACCGCTTGCGCCAAATTATCAGTGGACAATAATTGCTGGCCTTCGGTAATCATCTTGCTTGTTTCCACGGTAATGGTTTCGGATTTTTTAGCCGCATCCCCCGCTTTTTTCGCAACATCATCCATTTTTACTGTCAAATCATTTACAGCGGTTGTGGTTTCCGGAGTTTTTGCGGCTTCGGATTTAGCCACTTCTGTTTTTACTGATTCTATCGCTTTTTGCACATCAACCACATTTTGTTTTGATTCAACCACGTCTTGCGCGGCTGATTGCAATTGATTATTGATAACTTCTTTTACTTCTTCTTTGGTAACGCTCTTGTCGCCTTCTAAATGTTTGGCAACCATAACCTCAACGGCTTTTACCGATGTTTCTTTCACCAAATCTTTTGTTTCTGAAACTTCCACCGTCAGATCCGCGTGAGCTGTCGTGGTGACGGTGTCTGTAAGCAAAGTCGCTTTAACCTCGCTCAAATCATTTTTTATTTGTTCAACATTTTGAGAAATATTTTTTGCCAATCCCGCGGATTCGGTAATTTTATTTTCAGTGGTGTTCACTTCGTCTAATTTATTTTGCACCGATTCCATTTCTTTTTTTATTTCTTTAATTGTGCTGGAAATATTTTTTATTTTTTGCGGGTCATTGCCGGCGACGATTTTTTTCGCCTCCGAAGCTCTACGTTTGGCAAATTCAACATGCAGTTTTGTTTCTGTTTTTTTATCACCCACGGCGGAAACTAAAATCATCTGTGTTTTTTCAGTGGCTTTTTTTGCCGGATAAAGCAAATCGCCCGGCAAAGAATTTGACGAGGCATCCACCGTCACTATCCATCCGCTTGTGCAAACCATTGCCGCGGCAATCAACACCGCAACCGGACGGACAAAATTATAAACAACCGCGCGCGGCAAAAAAACCGACATCGCGGACCAAAGTTTTTCAAAAGTGAATGGTTCGCTTTTTTTCGGAACTATCGTGTTCTGAATTTGAGACACCAAAAAAGAGCGGTTTTGCGCAAGCCACTCATCGCTCGGATTCACTTCCCGACGTTTCAATGATTTAAGTTGTCTCTTAATCTCGAGGGTCATAATCAAATTATTTTTCCGCGAGTATGAATTTTAATTTTTTTAACGCTCTGTATAATGTCACTCTCACCGCTATTTTTCCCTTGCCGGTTATTTCGGCAATCTCTTCAACTTTTAATTCATCAACATATTTTAGCGTCAAAACTTCCTGATATTCTTGTTTCAATTTTTTCAAAGCTTTTAAAATTTCTTGCGCCTCGGAGCGATTGTTCAAATCTTCATACCACTCTCCGCCATCGCTCATATCCGTTTGCTCATTTATCGGCACCGCGCCTCGCGACGCTTTCGCGCGATATAAATCAACAACGCAATTTCTCGCCAACCGATACAGAAGTCCGCTAAAACTTTTTATCTCTTTATTGTCTTGGATGTAGTTCCAAGCTTTTAGAAAAACTTCGGAGGTAATGTCTTCGGCTTCTTCTTTATTGGAAACTTTAAAAAAGACAAATCGGTAGATTTGCTTTACATATTTATCATACAGGACGGTGAAGTCGTCGGAGTTCTGTCTGGTTTTCAGCTTATAAAGAAGAATTTTATCCTTTATTTTACCTCTCATTATAGAAGACGAAAAAGTAGTAAAAATGTTACACCCCTTTCGCGAGGGGCGTAATCTTCGTTTATTCTCTAACATTATTATGGAGAATATCATACAATAAAAAATGTAAAATGTCAAACAAATATGGGTGGGGAGCGAGTGAATAATGAATAATGTTACATTTGAAATTTGATATTTGGATTTGATATTGCCTGCCTGCATACCTACGGTATGTAAACCGGTAGGCAGGGGAATTGGAAATTTTGGCGCGCCCTTACATTAAGACAATCCCTTTTCATATTTGTATACACTAATCTATACAAATAAATTAAAAATTAAACTTTTAAATAAAACTATTCATTATAAAAGCATTACAAAATTCTATTTGTATACACAAGTGTATACAATGGATGATGAATACTGGACTTTGGTCAACAGTCCGTAATCCATAAATCCGTAGTCAACAGTCCGTCCGCACAATGTCCCTTGACACCATTAAACAATTTAAACTATAATTATGTAGACTAATCTATACAAATATGGCGGAAGAGAAAAAAGAAATTATCAGGGTATCGGTCTCGGAAGCGGCACGTCTTTTTGGCGTGAACGGACAAACAATACGCCGAGCGATTGCCATGCAAGAAATCACTTACATCGTGGTCAACGGACGATACAAATTGAATTTTGAAAGTTTGGTAAAATGGTCCCAGCGCAGGGCTTCGTTAAAAAATAAACTTGACAATAGAGGCATAGGACAATTCGTATCCAAATGGAAAATAAAAAACCCCCTCTATTCCCCAAATCCGAAAGCCATCAAAAACCCACACAACATTTCAGGCGTGGCGCCACGGACATAATTTAGTAATTGATAATTGATTATAAATTGATAATTGAAAATTAAATCAATGTATTTCTGTCGGAATTTACCTCGGTATAACGCCGAGTTTTTTATTTTTTAAAAAATATGCTATAATTATAAGAAGAAACATCATTATATATGTATAAACGTATTCGCAAACATTACGAACAAAAGTACAAAGGCGTGTACAGGCACGCGAAAAAACTTTTTATTTTTGACTTATTCCTTTTGACCGGAACGATTTTAATGCTCGCCGCGGCTTCTTTTTTCTTTTTCTGGAAACCGGATAATACGGATTTTATTGATTTAAGCATATCTCTCGGAGACAAAAAAATAAAAAGCGGCGATAAAATATGCGCCGAGATAAAATACGCGAACCGCAATAAAATTTCTTTGGAATCAACCACTCTAAGCGTTCAATTGCCGGCCGGTTTTATCGTTGACCGCGACCTCACGCCTGAATCCGTTTACTCGCAAAATTCAACGGTTAATTTAAAGGAGCTTGAACCCGGGTCGGCAGGCAAAATAGAAATTTGCGGGCAACTTTGGACTATAGTCGGACAAGAAAATAAGATTACAGCTCTCCTTACTTACAAACCGGAAGATGCGGAAACGCGCGAACAAAAATTCGCAAACTTTTTGTTTATTTCGCAGGATAGTATTTTAGACGGAAAACTTTCCGCCCCGTCATCCGCATTGACCGGAGTCGTCTCCCCTTTCTCGTTTGAAATAACAAACACCGGCGCGGAAACTATAAAAGACATTACCGTTGTTTTGGATTGGACTGGAAAAATTGAAAGTGAAAACGCGTTGGAAAACTTTTATCTCGCGCCGTCAGAAACAAAAAAAATCAGCGGACAAATCACCATGCCTGCGAAACCCGGAAATTATGTTTTAACCATATATCCGCGAGTAACTATAAACAACCTTACTTTTGTACAAAAAACAAACATAATAAACATGATTATTTTACCGAATCAAATAAAATCCGAAGCGCGAATTAAAACACAAAATAAAAATTACGCCGAATCCGGAGACATATTGCCTGTTGAAATAAGCTGGGTAAATGAAAACGGTTTAAAAATAAAAAACTTACAAGCGCGCGTTTTTGCGTCTCCGGCTGGCATCGTTGACTGGACTGCCTCGGCAAAAAATAACGGTCTAAAAACCGACGGTTCTTCGCTGATTATTGATTCGCAAGCGCGCACCGCTTTCAGCGGCTCAACGGAAGATAAATTTACGATTGATTTAAAACTTCTGCCTGAATTTGACACTGGTCAAAAAGAAAAAATATATTTGGAAATAAAACCGATTATGGAGGGCGTTTTCGGCGAGGAAGAAAACCAAAAATTTACTGGCGATGGCGTGTCGGACAAAATAGCTTTAGCGACTGAGTTGGTTATGTCCGCTTCAACTCGTTATTACACTTCCGAAGGCGACCAGCTCGGACGCGGCCCGTTGCCTCCGCGTGTCAATGAAACAACAAAATATTGGATATTCGTAAAAATAACCAATTCATCAAACGCGGTGAAACAAGTAAAATTTAATACTGTTCTTCCGACAGGCGTGGAATTTACCGGCAAACAAAGCATTACCATCGGACCTCAAATCAAATACAATCCAACTGTTCGGTCAATGTCTTGGGAGTATTCAGAATTGCCGGCAAACAGCCAAACCGGATTGTATTTTGAGGTTTCCATAACTCCTAATTCCGAACAAATCGGAAAAACGATTCAGCTTACGGAAAATTTGCAATTCTCCGCCGAAGACGGCTTTACCGGCAAAAAATTCATTTTAAAACAAAACGGACTTTTTAATTCTCTGTCCTCGGATGACCGCGGAAGTTCTTACGGAGCATCAGTGCTTCCTTAAAAATAATAAAAAAACATCCCGACTTTTTGTCAGGATGTTTTTTATTATTGTATTCTTTTTAATTCTTCAACTTTATCCGTTTTCTCCCATGGAAATTCGGCTCTCCCGAAATGTCCGTAAGCGGAAGTCGGCCTGTAAATCGGACGCAACAAATCCAAATGTTCAATGATTTTACCTGGTCTGAAATCAAAAATTTCCACAATCGCTTTTTCCAATTTTTCCTCGTCAATCTTGCCGGTGCCAAATGTATCCACCCTCACGCTGGTCGGTTCGGCTTTGCCGATAACATAAGAAATTTGCACCTCACAACGCTCCGCGAGTCCGGCGGCAACGATATTTTTAGCCGCGTAACGAGCCATATACGCGCCGGAACGGTCAACTTTTGACGGGTCTTTTCCTGAAAAACAACCGCCTCCGTGTCTGCCCATTCCTCCGTAAGTGTCCACGATTATTTTGCGTCCCGTAAGCCCCGTGTCGCCCTGCGGTCCTCCGACAACGAAACGGCCTGTCATATTGATAAAAAAGTCGGTTTTATCGTCCAAATAAGCCCCACAAACGGGCTTTATTACTGTTTCGGTAATATCGGCTCGTAATTGAGCCAAATCAACAACATCGTCGTGCTGAGCCGCAATAATAACGTTTCTAAGCCGTATTGGCTTGTTATTTTCATATTCCACCGCAACCTGACTTTTACCGTCCGGACGCAGATATTTCAATGTTCCGTTTTTCCTGACTTCCGCCAATTTGCGCGATAATTTATGAGCTAAAATTATTGGCAGAGGCATCAATTCCGGTGTCTCATCGCAAGCATAACCGAACATCAGCCCTTGGTCCCCCGCGCCCTGCTCCTCTGCTGTTTTTTTATTCACTCCTTGCGCGATATCCGGCGACTGTTCGTGAATGGATATTAAAACTCCGGCGTGTTCGGCGTCAATTCCATAGGCGGAATTTACATAACCGATGTCAGTCAAAACATCGCGCGCGATTTTTTGCGCGTCAACATACCCGCGACTCGTAACTTCGCCGGCGACTATTACTAAACCCGTTGTGGTAAAACTTTCCACCGCCACATGCGACTCTTTGTCTTGCGATAAATAAGAATCCAAAACAGCGTCTGAAATTTGGTCGCAAACTTTGTCCGGATGCCCCTCGGTCACGGACTCCGATGAAAAAATATATTTTTGCGGCATATTTAAAAAAATAAAAAATTATTTTATTATTAATTTGATTATACTATAAACCGTTGTAAAAGAAAATATCAGAAGTACAGGAATCGCAAAAAGCCAAAAATTATTCAATCCGTACCGCGAAGCGTCCAAATCGCTTTTTTTTCTTGCCATATAACATACCAAAATCATCAACACAGCTTCAATGCCGATAAAAAGCCCTCCTACAATGTCCAAAATCGCCACAAAATTTCTTATACCCAAAAGAAATAAAAACAAAGGCGCTGAAATCACGAATAATCCGGCAAGCCAACTTCGCACTTTATGGTCCCAAACCAAAGTTTGTTTTAACGCGATGCCCATTCCGATAAAACAAGAAAACATAGCTAAAGAAGCGAAGATGTTTCCTATCACCAAAACTCCGTCTCCCAGTTTCTTTCCAAGCCCGACAGTCGCGACCTCAGTGGTTTCCAAACCGTTAACTCCAACCGTTGCCAGCGCGAATAAAATATAAACGACAATCGGAATCAGAGTTCCGATAATGACCGCTTTGCGAAAATGACGCTGACTTCCGGGTAAAAGCGCGTGCGCCGCGACCACCGCCGGAGTCGCGTTCAAAGCGAATAAAATCACGCCATACGGCAAAAAAATCTTGCTCAAATTTGAATGAAAAAAATTAACTGTTTCCACCTTCGGCAAAAGATAAATTGATAATCCGCAAATTATCGCTATGACTGTAAAACTTACTATTTTTTCCGCTTTTTTAGCTGTTTGCAATCCTTGCCAAACGAAAAATCCTGCGATTGACCAAAAAACCGCGCTCCAAATAATTTTGTCTCCGCCAAAAACAATTGCCAATGTTTCGCCTTCACCGACAATATACGCCAGCAAAGCGCCAATACCGGTAAAAACAATGGTGATTGATAATATTTTTTTAGCCCATCCGCCCAAATATTTTCCGGCGAAACCCGGCAACTGCATGGGCTCTTTGGTTCTTACGGCTATTTCGCCAATCATTAAATTTAATGACAGCATCGCCAGTCCCAAAAATAAAATATATAAAATACCGATAAACAATCCTACTTGCGCCACGACATAAGGCACGCCCAAAACTCCGGCTCCAATGGTAAGCCCCGTAATCATAAAAATCGCCTCAGGCACGGTTGCTATTTTTTTATAAACGCCTTGATGTAAAACCACCGGTTGTTCGTTCATAAAATACGAATTAATATTTTATATATTAAATATATGCATTGAGCCAAAATCGTAATATAAATTAATTCACATTAAATTTTTACTCTCAATCCCCTGTTCACAACTGTCGCCTTTACGCCAAAATCTTTTTTAATCCTCTTTGCAAGTTCTTCAGACGCATCCGGCTCGCCGTGATTCACATAAACTTTTTTCGGCAAACTTCCGCCCGAGTTTATCCATTTTAAAAGTTTTTTGCGATCGCCGTGAGCTGACATCGCGCCGATAGCCCTAACCCGACAACGCACTTTCACGCGCTCGCCTTTTATTTCCACTTCTTCGGCTCCGTCCAAAATTTTTCTTCCCAAAGTTCCAACAGCTTGATATCCGATGATTAACAAACTGCTTCTTTCGTCGGATAAATAACGCAAAGCGTGATGCACAATGCGACCGCCGTTCATCATTCCAGCGCCGGCGATAATGATTTTCGGTCCCAAAACTTGATTTATTCGTTTTGATTCCTCTCTGGTTTCGCACATTGTAAGACCCGGAAATTGAAATAGATCATCCCCCGCGCGCAATAACCTTTCCGCGTCTTCATCATAATATTCGGTGTATTTTCTGTAAACTCCTGTCGCGGCTATCGCCAAAGGGCTATCTAAAAAAATAGGCGCGCGCGGAATCCGTTTTTGCCTGTCAATCAATTCATTCAGCTCATACAATAATTCTTGCGTCCTTTCCAATGAAAAAGAAGGAACCATCACAGCGCCTCCGATGCCAACCGCTTCGGCAATCATATTTTTAATTATTTTTTTTCTTTCTTCCGGCGATTCGTGTTCTCTATCTCCATAGGTTGATTCACAAATTAAAACATCAGTGTCCGCCGGCAAATTTTCCGTGTCCCTTACAATCGGCGCGCCCTCGTTTCCAATATCGCCTGAAAAAACGATTTTTTTTCCCTCTGAGTTTATTTCCGCGAAAGCCGAACCGAAAATATGTCCTGCGTCGTAAAATTTCAAAAGTATATTCGCTTTATCATTCAATAAAAATTCTTCTCCGTAATCAACTGCTTTAAATTGTTGCATCACTCCAGCGATGTCTTCCGGACCGTACAAAGGCAACGCGCCGGTTTTTATACCGTTATGAATCATTACTTCCAACGCGTCTTCCATAATCAAACCCGCGAGTTCAATCGTTGCCGGCGTCGCGTAAAAAAATCCTTCGTATCCGTTTTTTATGAGCAATGGCAAACGCCCGACATGGTCCAAATGCGCGTGCGTAACGACAACCGCCGACAATTCTTTCGGATTAAATTCAAACTGTTCAAAATTTTTCTGTTCGTTAAATTCTCCACCCTGAAACATTCCGCAATCAATCAAAATTTTATGTCCGGCCGTTTCCAAAAGATTGCACGAACCGGTAACCTCCCTCGCCGCTCCGTAAAAAGAAAGAAACATAAACAAAATTAGCTTTAAAATTACAACGCTTTTTCTCCTTACACTTTGTATATATTATACCACATTTTAAATTAAAAAATTTTCCAGGTTTATTCTGGAAAATTTAACCGTCAAAATATCATCCGGTCTCAATCACCTGTCATAAAACCCCGCCAGCCCCCAACGACATCGGCCATTCAACCGGAAACCACGCTTTGTCAACATTGATAAAGTTGTTTTCCGTCATATTCTTCATATTAAAAACCGGAAGCGTATTGATGCCATAAATGCCGATGGTAAGATTTTCCATAAAAATATTATCAACATCCAAAATTCCGCCTTCGGCTTTAATTCCGTAAACCGAGTCGCTTGGTTTGGAAACATATCCGATAATGCCGTTGATTAAAGTTATGTTTGAGTTTTTAGAGTGGATTAAATTACCCTCAGAATTCGCTTCCAAAAATGAACAGTTTTCAAAAATTACGCTTGAATCGTTGGCAATGATTACACCGCCGTCTCTGACAGGTATGCCTTGATTAAAATTTCCGCCCGCGAAATCAACAAATCTCACGGTGGAGGTTGATTTTTCAAATAAAAGATGCCCCCATTTCGTGTTTTCAGGATAAGGGCGAAATATGATTTTTTCTTCCATATTTCCATTGGCGTTGAGTGTTCCGGATATTTCCCAAACAGCATGGGTCATCATATTGATTATTGTCCCCGGTTCTATCGTAATGATTGAGGACGCGTCCGCTGACAAATAATTTATCAAATAATTGTTTTCTTTTTTAAATACAATATCTTTTCCAACTATGATTGGCGCGTCCAATAAAACACCGGCAAAAGTGGTGCTGGAAAAAGACAAGCCGCTAATTTCAGGAAATATGCCTTTAATGCGCAACGGACCGTTAGCGTTGTTAAAATCGTTGAAAGAAAGGTTTGACAAAGTAGTCGTACTGTTGCTTGTTTCAATGGCCAAATCTCCTTGTTCAAAAGTAGTATTTGATATATTTATTGTTGAATCTTTGGCATAAACAGACGATGCCGCCTGACCGCGAGGGCTGTTAAAAGCGAACTTGGAATTATTGATTGTGATTTCCGAACCTTCCGCGCGCATGGCCTGCCTTACCGGACTTGCAAACCAACCGGCGCCAAACGGTTTAAAATGGCGTCCGGCGTAACGAATTTGCGCGTAATTAAAATTCGCTTTCGCGCCGGGGTGGAAATATATGCCTTGCCAATCAGCGGCAGCTGGGTCGTCGGATGACCATGTCCCGATTTTTTCGTTGTCAGAAGAATTATCCGCGAAACCATGGTCGCGGCCTGATGTGAAAACAACCGGTTCGTTTTCAACGCCAATAACATTTAAAACGCCGGAAACATCAAAAGCGGATTCATTTAACAAACTTTTAACAACCGTTCCGGCTTCAATGTTCAATGTTTTGCCAACAGGAACTGTGTAGGATAATAAAATATACGGACTGTTTTGTTTGGTGAAGGTCCTTTCTGTTTCAATTTGCGCGTTTTTTAAAACAATAAACCCGAAATTCGGTTGTTTTGGAGAGCCGTAAATCGTCGCGCGCTCACCTGTTCCAATTTGTCTTTCGCCTTGATTCGTTTGCCAATTAGAGCCGTTGTTTCCGCTTTGGT
>JAQWDH010000013.1 GCA_028705565.1 Patescibacteria group bacterium
TCAAAGGGCGGTAAATTATGGAGTAAAGATTTTAGCAGCCAAAGCATGGCGCTGGGCGCTTTGAGTTCAAGGCACCTCGGACGTTTAGCGGTGGAAACAACTGATGGTAATATTGTTACTGCTATTGATGTTCTGGATTTTGTTGACGAAAATTTAAAAGAATTTTACGGTGATATTTTGGTTGCAAAATTAAATAAAAAAGGGACGCAGCTTTGGTCTATAATGCTTGGCGACCACAGCACTGATCGTCCGCGGCAAATTTGGGCATTGCCTGGCGGCGGAGTTTTGTTGTTGGCTCGTTTTATGAAGACCGGTTACGGAAGTGAAGTGACTGACGGCGTGCCTGTATATAGCGTGTTTATTAAAATAGACAAAAATGGAAAAACGCAATTTTCCAAAAAAATGGATTGGGACGCCATAAGCGCGGAACGTTTAACGAATGGGAGTTTCATAGTTTTAGCCGATATTCCCGTCGTTGAGTCGGAACAGCCGACAAATATTTTAGGACCGGAATTAGTTCCGCACGCTTTGCCGACTATGATAAAATTGGATGGCGATTTTAATGTGGTTTGGGCAAAAAGCATGGAAATGATTCCAACAGAGATGAATACCCCGACCGGTTATTCCGGCGGCGTTATGACTATTGGAAAAACAGTCATTCGTCTTGCCGGAGGTGATTTTCGCGCGGTTCAATCCGCGCCAGACGGCGGTTTTATCGCTTTTGGTTATAATAATTTGATGCTTACTCAGGGAATATCTTCCGGAGCAAGATTTGATATTTCCAGCGACGATGTTGCTTTGCGTCCGTTCGTAGCGGTCAAAGTTGACGCGAATGGTAATTATCAATGGGAGAAAAAACTTACCGTTAATATGGTTTCGGGCGGAGATGCCAATGATTTTCATGTAGTGAGGACTGTTGATGGCAAATTTGTTATTATGAAAGATGTGGTTTATGACAGCGATGCGGTAGAAGCAAAAAGTCACGACGTTTCTGTAAAAAGAAAAGCATTTTTGGATAAATGCGCGGAACTTAAGACCGAGTGCAATATTGAAGAAAATTTAGTTCCGGAATTGCAAACGCTGGCTAACGCGACAAAGGATGCTTTGAAAGTTTTAGCGGAGGCATCGGCGGTAAATATCGGATTGATAAAAACTGACGCTGATTTTAACCCTATGTGGATAAAGCAATACAGTGTTGAGCGCGATATATCCGGGTATGATTTACAGCCAACAGCTGATAAAGGCGTAGTGGTTTCGGGAAGCATGCTGACCACAAAGTTGCACATGGTGATGGGGACATTGGAGCCATATACTGAAGCGGCTTTGATAAAAGTGGACGCGAACGGCGAAGCGAATGGCTGTGTTTCGGTAAAATCTCATACCGGAGCCGCGATTGAAGATCAAAGCGGTTATTTGGTTATGCAAGATATGAAAGTGTCAGGTCCTGAAAATTTTAAATTGAATATTAACAAAAAAGTAAAAGAAAAAATGGCGAATGCCAAAAATATCGCGCGTGATATTTGTAAATATAAAAAATCAAACGTGGTTCAGAATTGTTCGCGTTTGAATTCAGATACTTACATTCCGGCGACCGGGCAGACAGCGGATCATCCAACCGCAAAAACATGGGCGCAGATAAATTTTAACAACACCAAAGAAGTCGCGGCGGATGTTGGAAAAAATAAAATTATCCACGAAGAATTGCTGCCCATACTGAATCAGGTGTATGATAATCAGGTAAAATTGAAAGACAGCATGAAGAGCATGTGGCTTACTTATATTTTTTCGCGTCAGGTTACGTTGGAAGATGTGGAGGCGGTGCGGAAATATTATGAGGGGCTTGGCTATAAAATTGACGATTCGGACGGCGGCGATTTGTGGATTTCAAAGGTCGGTCTTACATTACATATGACTTTTTCCGTCCAAAATTCCATGATCGGGAAGTTGGAAGTGATGTTTTAATTTTTTTAAATTTAAACTTTTGAAATGGTAAAAAATACCGCGAATAAATCACGGTATTTTTGTTTTGACTGTTCGCGAAAAATTTGGTAAAATAGCGTAAACGAGACAGGTAAAGACTAATTTTATGAGTGGTAATTTAAAAAGCGAAATCAATGATTTATTGGAGCAAATTTTTATATTCGGCTCTGATTTGAAGACGCGGATAAAAAATAAATCCGAAAGCATGCCTGATGAAAAATTGATTTTGTTAAAAAATTCGTTGGCGGAAACTTTGGTTTTTCAAAAGAAAAAAATCATTGAAAAAATTTCCATTGACCCGGAATTCGCGGATAAATTTATGTCGTTGGAAAAAAATTACGGCAAAAAAGCCGCGGAGCTTTATGAATCGTCTTTGCGCGCGGCGGACAAAGAAAAAATTGATTTTATCTTATCCAAAATCAATGATTTATAAATTATTATTTATTATTTTAACTAAGTTGGAGTCACGCGTATGTCATTCCGATCCGCCCAAGGCGGAGAGGGATGACAACTCGCAAATTGTTAAATAACGGGGCAAAAATAATAATTTAACAAAATTAAAAATATGGAAGAACAAAACATCAAATCCGCCGGAGAGGCGGAAAAACGCGAAGAAAAACAGAATACGAGAAGAAGCAGATTGCCAGCCGAAAGAGCCGAGGATTTAATGCGCGAAATCAAACATCTGTCCGACAGGTTGGAAAATATTTCACAGTCGGGAAAATCAGGAGAAAAAGCGAATCTGCTCAAAGAAGAAATAGAAAATTTAAAATCAGAGATGAATGAAGAACTGCGAGAATTATTGGATATTGATGAAAGTCAGATTAAATATTTTATAGAAGAAATATCGCGTTTGTCCGGAGAAATAGACGGCCTCGCTTTAGAACATTTTGAAATTTCCGGTGAAAAAGGAACAAACAAAGAAGCTGTAAAAAGATTAAAAAGGCATTTGGAAGTCGGAAAGCTGGAAGAAGAACTGAAAAATAACCCGGAGAATATGGCGGCGCGGGAAACAATCGCGAAAATTTTAAAAGGCAGAAGCTGGAATAAAATTTTGACCGGATTGGAAACAGGGGACACAGTGGTATCGTTTTTGGCTCCGAGTGGAAACTTTCTTTCCGTTAAAAATATGAATGACAATATTTTTGGTATGCAAGGCGCGGATGATGTGATTGATTTCAGGAAAAAATCTTTGAAGGAAGCGTTTGTTGATTATTTTCCGAATGTTGAATATGATGAACTTGAACATAATTACAAACAGGGAATTTTTAAAATAAAGCCGGCATCAGACGAAAGCGCGGTTAAAATTCCCGACCTTTTAAATAAGGTTTGCGCGAAAGTTGATGATGAAATGACAAAATATATCAATGGCAAAGTTGATGAGATACTTGCGAGAGAAAAAAATTCCGATAAAATTAAAAAATTGAAAGATTTTAAAAAACAGCTAAACGCCGGCGGATTTAGATTTAATTTCGGGTTGAGCAAGGTGGGCAAAAGAGATGGTGAAAATGATTTTGGTCATATTGTTGAGGCAGTCGGAAATACGTTGCAAATGGCGCAACTTTCCCGTGAGAAAAAAGACGGTTATGGACGCGAGTACAGCGACGAAGCGGTTGAAAAAGAAGTGTCTGACATTGCGAATTTAAGAAAAAAAATATATGAGTCCGGAAACACCATCGCGGATATTGGCGGCAATTCTTTTCAAATTTTCAGAAAAGACGGTGAAAAATTCGTTTTCAACAAAGATATATTGCGCGCTTTGAGAAAAGGCAAATTCGCGCCAGCTTCAGGCTTTGAAAATATTTTCGCGGAAACGAATCTTTACATGAAAAAATTGAATCTTTTGGATATTGTGAAGCCGTTCACGGCCGAAGAAATAAGCGGAAAAAGCGATTTGGTCGGAAGCGGAGAAAATTTGAAAAATAAATTGGAAAAATTAAACGGTTTGATTGAAAAATTAAAAAATAAAGAAAATAAATTTACGCCGGACGATGTTGATGCCGTGTGTAAAGAATTGGACAAAGACGTAAAAGATAACAGGTGCACTTCGGTCGCGAAATTTCACAAAGAAGCGATAAAAATTACCAATTGCGCTTACATCAGCGTTGATGCGTTGGACTTGGGCGTGGATTTACTTTTGGAATATGAGTCTGCTTTGCAGGAATTGGAAAAAGAAACCGACGTATTGAAGAAAAAAAACAATATGAAAGAGGCACTGGTAAAATCCGGAGACGAAGCCACTGAAAAAATGAGAAATGTGAGAGGCAAAATATTGTCAGTTATCAGCGAGGCGAACCCAGGCGTTGAACCGTTGATTTTTGTAGGCGGAGATGAAGTGACAATCGCTTTGGATTCCGCCAAAGCCACGGATGAATTGTTGTTGAAAATTAAGGAAAAGACGAATACAAGAGTGATAAAAACCGTAGTGGCTCAAGCGGAAAGAAACGATAAAAACACTGCGGAGACGACCGGTTTGTCCGTGTCTGACAAGGAATATTTAATTATTGACAATCATATTAAAGCGATGGAAAAATCGGAAAAAGGAACCGAACAAGCGAAAAAAATTGAAGAAGAAATAAGAAAATTAAGATTGGAAGCGGAGAAAAAAATTGACCGAATAAAATTTAATTTGAATGAAAAACCGCTTTTTTATCTGCCAAAGGAAATAAAAACCGAACAGGAGACGCATTCTTATTTAAAGCAAAAAATCAGAGAGCGGTTTGAAGATTTTATCACAGGACGCGGTTTGGATAAATTTATCGTGAAAGAAAAAGGCGGCGATTTTACGATAGTTGATGAGCGCGGAAGAAAAATATCCGGCGAAGATGTCTTGAGGTTCGTAAAAGAAGCTGGCAATGACGCTTTGGCGGAGTTTGGCGTAAAGGCGTAGGTTTCCGCGATTTTTGGATGAGCAATGAATTATGAACAACGAAGAAAATAAATTTTTTTATAAGTTTTATCGCACCACGAAAGAAGCTTGGGACGCTATGTATTCGGCAGTTTTAGACGCGCGCGTATCCGTTTATTGGGAGCTTTACATGTTCGCGGACGACGAAGCGGGAAATCGTTTTGTGGATATTTTATGCGAAAAGGCGAAAACCGGAGTTGACGTAAAATTAATTTTTGACAGCATCGGCAGTTACGAACTTTCTTCGGCGGCCGTGGAGCGTTTGCGGAAAGCGGGGGCGGAAGTGAAGTGGTTTAATCAATTACTGCCAGAGTGGAGATTAAACAAGTGGTTCAGTCGTTTGTGGAAAAGAAATCATCGCAAGGTTTTAATCATTGATGAAGAAACATCTTTTCTTGGCGGAGTTAACGTGTCGGCTGGATGCGGAGATTGGGATGATTTGTATTTACAAATCAAAGGCAAATTGGTTAGGCCGCTTTTGCGAGGTTTCGCAAAGTCGTACGCGCGTTGCGGAGGAGATAAAGAAAAAGTTAAGCGTCTTTTGCATCCGAAAATAACAAAAGGATTGAAAGAGTGGCGCAAGAAATTTCATTTTTTTATTCATTCCCCGATGAGAGGGCGTAATTCCTCAATAAAAAATGTTTTTTTTCGCGGTTTATCGCTTGCGAAGGAAAGTTTTAATTTGGTTACTCCTTATTATGTTCCGGATAAAAATTTTTTGAAGCTTATAACCAAGGCGAAAAAACGAGGCGTGAAAGTGAATGTTTTTTTGCCTTTGCGCACGGACCATAAAATTATGGAGTGGATTGCCAGGGGGTATTTTGAATTGACACAAAAAGCGGGAGCTTCGGTTTATCTCTTGCGAAATATGCACCACGGCAAAGGTATGTCAGTGGATGGAAAAATCGGTTTTGTCGGCAGCGCCAATTTTACTCCGCGCGGTTTTTTCCACAATGAGGAGTCGTGCGTGTATTTCAGCGACGAGAAAATGGTAAAAGACCTGAATGATATTTTTGAAGATTTAAAAAGCAAGTCGGATGTGTTTGATTTGGAAAAATGGAAAAAACGCGGAGCGTTGAATAAAATAAAAGAATGGGTAGCCGAAAAATTTAAAGATTATGTTTAATTTTTTAATACTATGTCGCCGATTCAATATTTATTGTTATCATTTTTTATTTACGCGATAGCGAAGGTTGTCGGGCGTTACCGTTCGGCGGAATTGCTGGCAGGTTGGGCTATTTTTTGGATTTTATTTTGGTTGTCTGCCGGAGTGGCGGTTTTTTTGCCGGAGTCAACTTCTTATTTGGCTCAATTGGTCAAAGTGGGACGAGGTTCGGATTTGGTTATCTACGCGGCTTTGGCGACGATTTTCTTTTTAATATTCAAATTAATTGTAAAATTGGAAAAAATAAACAAGGAAATAACGAATGTCATAAGAAAAGAAGCGTTGAATGACAAAAAATGATTTTTATGAAAATCGCGCATATAGTTTCAACTTTTCCGCCGATAATAGGCGGTATGGGGCAAGTTTGTCTGGAAGAAATAAAACTGCTCGCCGAACGAGGCCACAATATAACCGCGTTTACTTTGTTATACAAAAATCGTCATTCAGAGTCGTCTTTGTTTGACAAAAATTTTGCCGCCGGAATTTCAACGCGAAGATTGAAGCCGTTTTTTAAAATCGGCGACGCGGGATGGACTCCAAAACTGTTTTTTAAATTAAACGGTTTTGACATCGCGCATCTCCATTATCCTTTTTACGGAGGAGCGCAATGCGTTTTTTTGGCGAAAATTTTTAACGGTCAAAAATATGTTTTGACTTATCACATGGACGCGTCTCCTTCTGGTTTGATAAAAAAAATTTTACAAGCGATTTATGACGCGGTGTGGGCGAAAAGAATTTTGCTTGGAGCGGAAAAAATAATAACAGTTGACAAAGAATATTTTTTGCAAACAAAATACGCCGGCGCGATTGATAAAAACAAAGTCGTTGAAATTCCGAATGGCGTTGACGCGGAAGTTTTTTGTCCGCGCGCAGTTGATTTGGCGAAAATCGGTCTGGAAAAATTCGCGAACAAAAAAATAATTCTTTTTGTCGGCAACGCGATGCCGATTAAACGGCTTGATTTGTTAATTGACGCTTATAAAAGTTTGAGCGACGGCGACGCGGTTTTGACAATAGTCGGCGGCGGTTATAAAATTAAAAAATATAAAAAAATGGCGGAAAATTTAGGTTTGGCGGAAAAAATAATTTTTGCCGGTTTATGTTCGGATAAAAATAAATTGTCTGAATATTACAACGCGGCGCGGTGTTTGGTCGTTCCTTCCGAATCAGAGTCGTTTTCTTTGGCGGCGGTTGAGGCTATGGCTTGCGGTTGTCCTGTTGTTGGAAGCGACGCGCCGGGCATCAGAGGCAGAATTGACAATGGAATTGACGGTTTTTTGTTTAAATCGGGTTCAGCCGAAGGTTTGGCGGATAAATTGCGCAAGGTTTTGTCTTTAAGCGAAGAAGAAAGAAAAAAAATGGGGGAAGCTGGCAGAAAAAAAGCGATGGAAAAATACGGGTGGAAAAAGCATGTTGATGAATTGGAAAAAATATATTTTCTTTATAAATAATGATTTTATATTTTGCTCAATTATCAAATATAAAATATTTATGCCATCGTTTGATTACGAACAATCAATTTGGGGCAGGGGAACCGCGAATTTGTCCTGGTTTTCGCCGACAAGTTTTCGTTTGCAAAAAGCGTTGAACTCTTTGTCTGTTTTGCCGTCCGCGAGCAATGTTTTGGAAGTCGGTTGCGGGGCCGGGCAATTTATCCGCGCTGTGAAAAAAAACAGACCGGATTTGGATTGTTTCGGGTGCGACATAAGTCAATCCGCGTTGGATGCCGCGCAAATTGCGCGCGACGGGGTTTTTTACGATTTGAGCGGCGAGAAATTGCCGTATGCTGATGAATTTTTTGACGCTGTTTTAATTTTTGATGTTTTGGAACACGCGGAAAAACCGGAATTTTTGCTGGCTGAAATAAATCGCGTTTTGAAACGAGGAGGAATTTTTTATTGCTTTGTTCCGTGCGAAGGCGATTGGACTTCGTTTTGGAATTTTTTGCGCGAGTTGAACATAAAAGGAAATTTGACGAAAAAATACGCGGGACACATAAATTATTTTTCCAGACGCGAACTTTTGGAATTATTCGCAAAAAATAATTTTAAGCCGGTAAAGATAAGATATGGCGAGCATATTTTGGGACAGAAAGTCGGTATTACTTCTTTTTTGCTTATGGAGAGGGCGGCTGCGAGAAAAAAATCCGCCCAAATCAATAATGAAGATTATTTCGCGGATTTCAATCAAAAGCGGGGAATGGGCGTTTTGCGGAAAATAGTGAATTTTTTAATGAATTTGGAATCCTTTTTATTTCAACTTTTTCCTTCTCCAAACACGCATTTTGTTTTAAAAAAATTTTAGTTCTTATTTTTTTGTGGTATAATATAGTGGTATAATATAATTGTCATTGCGAGGATCCGCATTGTCACTCTCACTTGCCTTTCGCGGGAATGGCATCCTTGTAATCGTACAACTGTAAAATTTTTTCTTTATGGATAACGAAAAACAACCGTTTATTTTATCGGTTTTTTCAAAAGACGAGGAACAAATGCCTTTGGATTTTTCAATGTCTGAAAACGAAAAATGGCAAGAGGGCGATGTGGAAGGAAAACTTTCGGTTGATGTTTTACAAAAAGACAACGAGCTTTTGGTTATCGCCACGATGGCAGGATCTTTGCCTGATAAAATTGAGTTGCATTTGCATAACGACCTTTTGACAATTCGCGGAGTAAGATACTCTCCGGCGTTGATTGACGCTGAGTATTATTATAAAGAATGTTTTTGGGGAAAATTTTCCAGAAGCATTGTTTTGCCCGTTGATGTGAGGGGGGAATTGGCGCAAGCTGAATATAAAAACGGCGTTTTAACCGTTCGTTTGCCGATTGCAAACAATCAAAATCAAATTTCGGTTACGGTGGTTGAAGAATGAAAATATCATTTCCAATTTGACTATGTTGAGCCAGCAGCAACAATAAAACAAAATAATTGAAAAATTGAAAATTTATTGAAAATTGAGAATTGAAAATTGAAAATTATTTTTTTATATTCAGCCATTTGAGTTTGATTATTTATGATAATAAAAAAGCCGAAAATTTGGCGAAAAGTTTTAATTATATTCGTGGTTTCAGCGCTGGGGATCGCTATTTTTATTTTCGGCGGTTTGGTGGTTTACGCGAAGATCTATGAAGGAAAAATTTATCCGGGCGTGAGTGTCGGCAAGTATCAACTCGGAGGCATGACGAAAAAGGACGCGCAAAATTTTGTGGAAAGCATCAATGACCGTCTCGCTAAAGAAGGCATTAACTTTCTTTTAAAAAGAGACAACGAGAACGATGTTGAATTTTCCGTAAGCACGCTTATTACCGATGGCGAGACATTTGAAATAGTCCGTTTGGACTCGGAAAATTTAGCGGACGCGGCTTATTCCGCCGGCCGCGGTGAAAATTATTGGAATGATTTTATTGAACCGATTCGTTTGCGATTTTTTTCGCCTTTGCGATTAAACGCGGAAGTAGAGATTGATAAAACGCAATTTGCCGGTATTCTAAAAATTTATCTGGCTCCTTTTGAAACTTACGCCAACAACGCGAATATCGTCGTCACAAGCACGGAACCGTTGGAATATTTTATAGAGCCGGAAAAAAGCGGATATTTTTTTTCTTATGAAAGAATAATAGAACAGGCGAAAAAAAGTTTGGCTGAACTTTCATTGTCGTTCATTGATATAACGCGCGAAGTGTTTATACCTTCGGTCACTGCCAAAGATTTGGAACCTGTGTCAGAGAATCTTGACGGAATTTTAAGTTACGGAGATTTGAGTTTGAATTTTATAGACCCGATTACGCGCGCGCGCAAGGATTGGATTTTGACTACGGAAATTTATACAAAATGGCTGGAAAATATAAAAAATGAAAGAAAGGAAATAATTTTCGGTTTGAATGAAGAAAAAACTTTGGCTTATTTGGAAAGTTTAAAATCGGAGATTGAAACACAGGAAAGAGACGCTAAATTTATGATGGAAGAAGGTAAAGCGAAAGAATTTCAAGCGAGCCGAATAGGCGTAAAGATGAATAAAGAGCAAACTTACGCGGATTTGGACAAAGCTTTTCAAGAAAGAAATTTTCGTCCGGCGCAAGCAACCAAAACTGTGAGCGTGGTTTTTGACACAATAGAACCTAAAATTAAATTGGCAGACATAAATGATTTGGGAATCACGGATATTATAGGCTCTGGCACTTCAACTTTCAGAGACAGCCATACCAACCGCATAAAAAATATCGCCAACGCGGTAAAACGGTTAAATGGAGTTTTGATAAAACCCGGAGAAAATTTTTCCACGACAAAATACGCGGGTCCGTTCACGCTGGAAAACGGATTTTTACCGGAGGAGGTAATTAAGGGAAAAGAAATTAAAAAAGAAGTCGGAGGCGGTATGTGCCAAATAGGCACCACACTTTTCAGAATGGCGATGAATTCAGCAATGCCAATCGTTGAAAGACGCAATCATTCATTGGTCGTGAATTATTACGCGGACCCAATAAATGGCAACCCCGGCACCGATGCCACTGTTTATGAACCGCTTGTTGATTTTAAATTTTTAAATGACACCGGAAATTATTTACTTTTGCAAACAGATATTGATTATAAAAAACAGATGCTTACCTTCACTTTATGGGGAAAACCGGACGGGCGCGCAGGATGGTATTCAAGGCCGCTTGTGAGCCGCTGGATCTCAGCCGGAGAACCGCAGGATATCATCGTTGATAATTTAAAGCCGGGCGAGAAAAAATGCCAGAACGCGTTTCGCGGAGCGGTGGCGAGTTTTACTTACACGCGCGTAACTCCAACCGGAGAAAAAATAGAAAAAGTTTTTGACAGTTATTATCGCCCTTTGCCTAAAACTTGTTTTATCGGTAAAGAAGAAACACCGGTTTGCGAGGAAGGTAAGGAATGCGTGATTGAGGAAGAAGACAAACTTTCGCAGGAATGACAAACATTGATTAAAAACAAACCACCCCCGATTGAATCGGGGGTGGTTTAATTTTTTGCGGGGGATGAACCCCCAAAACCGTATCTAAGAAGATGTGACTAGGGGAAAGAACGAGCCGAAGCCTGTTCAATACCTGATCACATCTCCATGCTTGTCGAAGATACGGACGGCTATAATTTTAAAAAAATTATAATCGTTCGTATCCTGTCGCGTTCTTTTATTTTGTAAAAGATTTGTTATTATAGCACGGTTTAAAGATTTTGTCAAGGGGGTTTAGCTGTTTTTGGCTTTTTTTGGCTAAAATGAGGCAAAAAATAACATAAAAAAACCGTCCAGACCTGTCTGCATACCTACGGTATGTAAACCGGTAGGTAGGCAGGTTATATCCGGACGGATTTTTTTAAAATTGTTTTATTCAATCACTTTGTCAATGATTCCATATTCCTTGGCTTCTTTGGCAGTAAGAAAATAATCTCGGTCAGTGTCTTTTTCTATTTGCTCCGTATTTTTTCCCGTGTGTTTCGCCAATATCTCGTTAAGCCGGTCTTTGACGCGCAAAATTCTTTCGGCGCGAATTTTAATATCCGATGCCTGCCCTTCCATTCCGCCCATAACTTGGTGAATCATTATTTCAGAATTCGGCAAAGCGAAACGTTTGCCTTTTTTCCCGGCCGCCAAAAGCACACTCGCCATGCTCGCGGCCATGCCGATGCAAATTGTGGAAACATCCGGTTTGATATATTGAATGGTGTCGTATATCGCCATTCCGGCTGTTACCGAACCGCCCGGGGAATTTATATAAATTTTTATATCTTTATCCGGGCTTTGATTTTCCAAAAAGAGAAGCTGGGCGATGACAGTATTAGCCACGCCGTCATCTATTGCGTTGCCTAAAAAAATTATTCTGTCTTTTAAAAGGCGTGAATAAATATCATAAGCCCTTTCCCCATAGCTGGTTTTTTCAATCACAGTTGGAATAAGATATTGCGACACTGTTTTTTCGTTGTTTGAGTTTGGCATATTATATAATTTTTTAATTTTTAATTTTATAATTTTTCAATTTGATGAGTATTTTACTCTTTTTTTATTCATCCGTCAAAATTTGTTTTAGCGTTTCTTCAATTGTGCCTTGCGTTCGGAATCCGGCGGCTTTTTTATGCCCGCCTCCGCCCATTTTTTTTGCCAACAATGAAACATCAATTTCGTCCGAAGTCGTCCTGAAGCTGCCTTTTACATTCCCTTCAGAATCTTCTTTTAAAAGCAAAAACACTTCCGTTTCTTCCAAATTATTCAAAAAATTCGCTATACTGCCGACATCATTGTCGCTCACGTTATATTCTTCCGCGTCCGCGCGCGTGATATAGGTGTAAGCTATGTTTCGTTTTTCGTCTTTCACCAGACGCGCCAACGCTCTTCCCCAAATTTTGAGCGTGTTTAAATTTTTATTTTTTAAAGTTTGCCGATTGATTAGGCGCAAGTTCGCGCCGCGGCGTAAAAGTTCTCCGCCGGCGTTTAGCGCTGAAGCCGATGTTGCGGGATTGGAAAAATTATCCGTGTCGGTTAAAATTCCGGTGAGAAGCGCGGTCGCCATATCATGGTTTACGCGCGCGCCGGCGATTTTAAAAAAATTATACACAACCTCGGACGCGGAAGACGCTTCCGGAATAACCAAATTAAAATGTCCATAATGTTCATTTGTGGCGTGGTGGTCAATGTTGATAACGCAAAATTGTTTGCCGGTCAAGAAATTCGCGATGCCGGCGTAGCGCAAATCTCCGCAATCAACCAAAAGCGCGGTGTCAATTTGCGGGTCGGAAAAACATTTTTCATCGGTTCTTACCAATTCGCAGTGTTTTAAAAAATTAAGATTTCGCGGAGGTTCGGTCGCGCAAAAAATCGTGTAATCCTTGCCAAGCGATTTCAGATATTCAGCCATTGCCGAAGCGCAACCCAAAGCGTCGCCATCCGGATTCGGGTGCGGGACGATAATGATTTTCTTCGCTTGTTTCAAATGCTCGTCTATTTGTCCGGCTGTTGTTAAAAACATATTAAGTATTCAGGTGAACAAATCATATTATCTCTCTTGCCCTGTTTTGTCAAGCCGTGATATAATTTTCTTGTTATGTTTCTTAAACGGTTGGAAATTCAAGGTTTTAAATCCTTCGCCGGAAGGACGATTTTGGAATTTCTTCCTCCGAAGAATGGCCGTTTTTCAATTACCGCCGTGGTGGGTCCGAACGGTTCTGGCAAATCAAATATAGTTGACGCGATCCGTTGGGCGATGGGCGAACAGAGTATGAAAATGTTGCGCGGAAAGAAAAGCGAAGATATAATTTTTGCCGGTTCGGAAACAAAAGGCGGAGTCGGAATGGCGGAAGTGAATTTGATTCTTGACAACGCGGACGGAAAGATGGAAATAGATTGTCCGGAAATCACGGTGACGCGTAGATTATACAAGTCCGGCGAAGGTGAATATCTGGTGAACGGCGCGCAGGCGCGTCTTTTGGACGTGCGTTTGCTTTTGGCAAAAGCGCAATTCGCGGAAACTTCTTATAGCATAGTCGGGCAGGGAACAATAGAGGATTTGCTTACTTTAAATCCGGCCGGGCGCAAGGAATTTTTGGACGAAGCAGTCGGTATCAAGGAATTTCAAATCAAACAGCATCAGGCGAATTTAAAATTGGAAAGAACAAGCGATAATATGTCGCAAGTGGACGGTTTGTTGAGAGAGATAGAACCGCGTTTGAGGATTTTGTCTCGGCAGGTGAAAAAATTGGAAAAAAGGCGAGAAGTTGAGTTGGAGTTGCGCGAGTCGCAGGAAAAATATTACAGCGCCGTATTTTTAAATAATAAAAAAGAAGCTGACGCGCTGAACGCGGAATTATCAGAAGTGGAAAAAAAATACCGTTCATGTTTTGAGGAATCGGAATCCATAAAAAAAGAATTGGCGGAATTGGTGAAAACATCGCCGGGCAAGCAGGAAATTTTTCAAAAATGGCAATTGGAATACCAAACTGTTTTAAGCGAAAGGAATGAAATTGAAAGACAATTGGCGGTAAAGAGCGGACAATTGCAAACCGAATACGCCCGTCTCGGAAAACAAAATGTGATTTGGCTGGAAAATAAAATTTTAGAATTGCAAAAGCGAGCGGAACAGCTGGACGCGGAGTCATCCCTCGCGTTAACGGAAAAAGAAAAATGGGCGAAAGCGATTGCCGGCGATGAAAAAACATTGGAGGAAACGGAGAATATTTGCGCGGATAAAAAAAGAAAAATAATTTTTTTGCAAAATCAAACGGCGCGCAATCAAACGGAACAAAATTTTTGGCAATTCAGCGGATTGTCCGCGGTGCGTTCGGTTTTGGAAAACAGGCGCAGTCTCGGACAGGTGCACGGAATGGTGGCGGAGCTCGGCGAAGTCGCGGACGAATACGAATTGGCTATGGAAATCGCCGCCGGAAGTTATTTATCCGCGTTGGCCGTGGAAGACGAGGACACGGCGCGCGCGGCAGTGGAATATCTTCGTCAAAATCGGCTTGGCGCCGCCACTTTTTTGCCTTTGACGAAAATTAGGCGAAAAGAAATAAACGAAGAAACAAAGTCGCTTTTGAATATCTCGGGAGTCATCGGTTTCGCTGTTGATTTAATAAAGTATTCTCCGAAATTCGCCGATGTTTTTTCTTTCGTTTTTGGAGATACTTTAATAGTGGAAGATTTCGCGAGCGCGCAAAGAGTCGGTGTCGGTAGGGCGCGGATGGTTACTCTGGCAGGCGATTTATTTGAAAAAAGCGGAGTGATAAAAGGCGGATACCGCGAACGCCGAAAAAACGGACTTAGTTTTTCCAAATTCGTTTTTGCCGGACGCGAACAGCCGTTTGAAGATTTGCAAGCGCAGATAAAAATTGAAGAAGAAAGCTCGGCTGGATTGGCCAGGCGCGCGGAAGAAATCAAAAATTCTTTATCTGAAGAAAAAAACGAACTTAACAAGGTCAATTTGAAAATTGAAATGTTAGAACGGGAAAAAGGAAATGTGTCGTCGGAAATGCTCGTCTTGCAAGCCGACTTGCGATCCTCGCAGATAAAACCGGAAGAATATGACGAATTTTTATTGAAATTGAAAAAAGAAAAAGAAGAATTGCAAAAGCAGTTAAGTGTTTTTGAAAAAAATATAAATGAATTGTCGGATAAAATAAGCGAATTAAACAAAGAAGAAGAAGAAAAAAAACAAAGAGCGTATTTTTTGCAGGATGAAATGCAGGCGAAGCAAACGGCTTTGAATGAAATTCTCGCGCGGCGCAACGAACTGAAAATAAATATGGCGCGAATAGAAACAAAACAAGAAAGCGTGGAAAAAGAAGCTGAACAGGAAATGGGCGCGACTGTAAAGTCAGTGTTGGAACGCAATCCGCAAATAGCCGATGGAATCAAAATTGAAGAGTTGGAAATACTGTCGTCAGATACGCAAAAACTTAAATATCAGTTGAGTTTAATTGGAGGCATAGATCCGGAAGCGATGAAAGAATATGAGGAGACAAAAGAGAGATTTGAATTTTTAAGCGGGCAAATGGAGGATTTGGCAAAAGCGACGGCGGATTTGCGAAAAATGATAGCCGAGCTTGATGAATTAATGAAAAACAGGCGAAAAGAAGCGTTCAAAAAAATCAGCAAAGAATTTGACCATTATTTTAAAATTTTATTTTCCGGCGGAAAAGCGGAAATCAAGGAAATTTATGATGAACCGGAGGAAGACGCGGTCTTGGATGGGTCGCCGGCTGAAGGCGCGGCGGAAGTTGTTGAAGAAAATAAAGAAAAAATAAAAAAAGAAAATATCCTCACGGGAATAGATGTTATTGTAAGTTTGCCCGGCAAAAAAATAAAATACATAAATACTTTGTCAGGCGGAGAAAGAACCCTCACATCCATCGCCTTGATTTGCGCTGTGTTGAATTTTAATCCGTCGCCGTTCATTATTTTGGACGAAGTGGAAGCGGCTTTGGACGAAGCGAACACGATGCGTTTCGTGGAAATTATGCGCGAGCTTGCCTGCAAATCGCAATTCATAGTCATCACCCATAACCGCGCGACAATGCACGCGGCCGATGTGCTTTACGGCGTGGTGATAAACGGAGCCGAAGGCGCTTCCAAGCTTTTGAGCGTAAAAATGGAAGAAGCTGAAAAATATGAACAAGCGAATATTGACAAAAAATAGAAAATAAGGTATTCTTTTAAAAGCTCTCAACCCGATGTAAACGAAACTCGGGATTCATCGTCACAATTTTTTTGATTATAATAAAATATCAATTATGTTAACAATCAGATTGCAAAGAGTGGGAAAGGCAAAACATCCGACTTATCGTTTGATTATTTCGGAAAAGGCCAGAGACACTCAATATAATTATTTGGAACTTTTGGGCACTTTTGACCCTCACGCGAAAGAGGATAAACAAATGATTTTTAAAACCGACAGAATAAAGTATTGGCTGGAAAAGGGTTCGCAGACATCAAATACGGTTCATAATTTATTTATGAAACACGGAATTATCGGTGAAGCCAAAAAGAAAAAAAGCGTTTACATTTCCAAGAAAAGAACCGCAAAATTAGTAGAGAAGAAGAAATCAGCTAAAGTTGAAACGCCGGCCGCGGAGGTTAAAATAGAAGAAAAAACGGCTTAATATAACATATTGACAAAAAGATTAAAATATGCTATTATATACGCGCAGCACTGGTGGAATAACCACACTGTCGACAGTCTGCATTTAATAAAAGTAGAACTTGACAATTATGGAAGTAGACCAACAGTTTGTTGAAGAAATCGTGAAAGCGATTGTCAACAACCCGCAGGATGTGAAGACAAATCGTACGGTTGATGAAAGAGGCGTGTTAATCACCTTGGACACCAATCCGGCCGATATGGGTTATGTCATTGGCCGCAAAGGCCAGACAGCCCGCGCCATCCGCACGTTGCTCAAAATCGTTGGCGCCAAGCGCAATGCTTACGTCAATTTGAAGATCAACGAACCGGAAGGCGGTCGCGCTCCGTTAAAAAGAGAAAGTGTTGATACCAGCGTGGTAGACAACTTGAACATATAATATTAAAAACAAAAACAGCCCCGACCAAATCGGGGCTGTTTTTTTGACAAACGGTTGTTTTGGGTTTAATATATGTTTGGTTTTTTGAAAATCTAATGATTCGCCTTTGGCGAAAAGGAGTAAAAAGGATGAGCAAAAAAAACGAATTTTCTAATCTTCATGGGTTTTATGGTCCCGGTCCAGTGTCGGTGGCTGATTTGTATGATTTGTCAGGGATATGGGATATACACAAATTTTTCAATGCAAGATCTATACCGGCTATGTTTTGTAGTGGAAAACCGGAGGGTGTGTCAAAGCACCCTTATATAGAGGTTACGTTGGAGGAAGGATATTCAAAAAACGAAGACGAGTGGCCGAAAATGTTAAAGGTTGTCGCGAAAGCGCCCACCGATGATGTTGAAAGTAATCCTCCGGCGTATATTGTAAGAAATATTCTTTTTGACAAAAATGACTGGCTCACTATTTTAAATATCCAACGGATTCTGGCAGCGATGGCGTATGGTATAGAAAATTTAGATAAAACGCCGGAAACAATTGAATTGCGTCCTGTGTGGGAGATGGTAGATATAAAGAACAGTGTTGATAAAATGATTAAAGAACACTTCGCAGATATAATTGATGAATCTATAATAAAAACGATGTGGATTGACATAGACACTGCGGACGAAAAAAGCAAAATAAACGCTTTTCTTTTTGGGGTCGGCAGTGTTTTATCAGATGGAAAAGGATATTCATCAATTAAAATTGATGAAATGGGTAGATGCGTGGATATAGTCATCCAAAAAAAGTTTTTGGATGATGATGATGTTAAAAGTTTAATTGAAAAAATAGAATATTGGAAAAAAGGGCTGGCAAAATTTGATTTCAAAATGGAATTGTCGAAAGGAAAAAAAGTTTTGGAAGTAGAGATATGGAGGTTGAGATGTACTGCCAGCATGGATGATGAGAAAGGGTATTTAACGCGCGTTAAGTAGTTTAACGCCAATGGGCTGTCCGCACAACAAACGTCAGCCCTTTTTTAATTGATAAAATTGTTTTGAAGTGCTATTATTTAAATGTTGAATTTAATATTTAGTTTTATGCGATTTGATGTTTTGACTTTGTTTCCAAAAATCATTGAAAGTTATTGCTCAGAAAGCATTTTGGGGCGCGCGCGAAAAGCCCGTTTGATTAAGGTTGGGGCGCATAATTTTCGCGAATACACGAAAGACAATCACGGACATGTTGACGCGCGGCCATACGGAGGCGGTCCCGGTATGGTTTTGCAAATTCAGCCGATTTATGATTGTTTGAAAAAGATTAAAGCATTGCAGAAGAAAAATAGCGACTCTAACAACGGAAAAATAAAAATTATCGCGTTAGACCCGAAAGGAAAAAAATTTGACCAAAGAATGGCGGAAAAATTTTCCAAATGCGACCGTCTTGTTTTTATTTGCGGACGCTATGAAGGATTTGACGAACGAATTTATAAATTGGTTGACGAGCGGATTTCAGTCGGCGATTATATTTTATCAGGAGGAGAACTGCCCGCGCTTACGGTGATTGAAGCCGTGTCGCGATTGATTCCCGGCGTGCTTGGCAACGCGGAGTCGCTGACTAATGAGACATTTGGCAAATCCAAAATTTCAAATCTCAAATCACAAATAAATTCCAAATTGCCAAAATCGGAAATTTTCAAAGAGTATCCGCAATATACTCGTCCGGAAAATTTTATGGGTTTAAAAGTTCCTAAAGCGCTTTTGTCCGGCAATCATAAATTGATAGAAAAATGGAGAGAATCAAAGAGCAAAAAAACAGGCGAGCGGAGAAAAAAGTAATTTATAAAGTTATCCACAAGGCGATTTTAGAAGCTATTGACAAAGTTTTTGTAATATGATATGTTTAAGACACTAAAATTAAACACAAAAATTTCAACATAGCACATCAAATAATTCATTACTCCGGCAAGTCTCCCAAAGTGAGATACTGTCTGTCCGTTCAAGATTCCATTTAACGGAACACAAAACGGAAAAGAGAAAAGAGCAAGTCAAAAATGGCTTTCTCTTTTTTCTTTGACAACACGAAAGTGACAAAAACTCGTCTATTACGTCTTGATTGATTGCCTCAAAAACAATCGTCAAGACATCTAGAATAAAATATTATAAATAAATCCGTGTCCTGATTTTCGCTTTAAGCGGAAAGTATGGATAAGGTATTGAGCAAATCAAATCTCTTTGTTTAAACGCAAAGAGTTTTATCTCATTTTTTTGAGAGTTTGATCCTGGCTCAGGATGAACGCTGGCGGCGTGTCTAAGGCATGCAAGTCGAGCGGCGCGGTTCCCGCAAGGGAGCAAGCGAGCGGCAAACGGGTGAGTAACACATTGGAACCTACCTCCGAGACGGGGATAGCCCGCCGAAAGGCGGATTAATACCCGATGGTCTTATGCGCAAGCATAAGTAAATCATTTTTGGCTCGGAGAGGGGCCTATGTCTGATTAGCTAGTTGGTGGGGTAATGGCCTACCAAGGCGATGATCAGTAGCAGGCGTGAGAGCGCGACCTGCCTCACTGGGACTGAGAAACTGCCCAGACACCTACGGGTGGCTGCAGTCAAGAATCTTCCTCAATGGGCGAAAGCCTGAAGGAGCGACGCCGCGTGCAGGATGAAGGTTTTCGGATCGTAAACTGCTTTTCTCAGGGACGAATTCGTGACGGTACCTGAGGAATAAGAGGTTGCTAACTCTGTGCCAGCAGCAGCGGTAATACAGAGACCTCAAGCGTTATCCGGATTTATTGGGCGTAAAGCGTCCGCAGGTGGTTTAGCGGGTTAAAGGTTAAATCCCCACGCTCAACGTGGGAACCGCCTTTAAAACTACTAAGATAGAGATCGGAACAGGTAAGCGGAATTGCGGGTGTAGTCGTAATAAGCGTTGATATCCGCAAGAACACCAAAGGCGAAGGCAGCTTACTGGTACGTTTCTGACACTCAGGGACGAAAGCGTGGGGAGCGAACAGGATTAGATACCCTGGTAGTCCACGCCCTAAACTATGCGCACTAGGTATTGGCAGTATCGACCCTGTCAGTGCCGTTTAAAAAAGCTAACGCGTTAAGTGCGCCGCCTGGGGAGTACGGCCGCAAGGCTAAAACTCAAAGGAATAGACGGGGACCCGCACAAGCAGTGGAGCATGTGGTTTAATTCGACGGTAAACGAGGAACCTTACCTGGGCTCAACTACTAGCTGCATTCCGGCAGAAACGTCGGAAGCCTTAGAGGGTGCTAGATAGGTGCTGCATGGTTGCCGTCAGCTCGTGCCGTGAGGTGTACCGTTAAGTCGGGAAACGAGCGCAACCCCTGTCGTGTGTTAAATTTACACACGAGACTGCCTGCGCAAGCAGGAGGAAGGAGGGGACGACGTCAAATCAGCATGGCTCTTACGTCCAGGGCCACACACATGCTACAATGGTCGGTACAATGGGTTGCCAAGCCGCGAGGCGGAGCTAATCCCATCAAAACCGGCCTCAGTTCAGATTGAAGGCTGCAACTCGCCTTCATGAAGTAGGAATTGCTAGTAAACGCGTATCAGCCACGGCGCGTTGAATACGTTCTCGGGTCTTGTACTCACCGCCCGTCACACCACGGAAGTTGGCAATGCCCAAAGTCCCCCTTCGGGGGATTAAGGCAGGGTCAATGACTAGGGTGAAGTCGTAACAAGGCATCCGTAGCGGAAGCTGTGGATGGATCACCTCCTTTCTGGAGACATTTCTCGCGAAAGCGAGAAAATTCCAAGTCGGTAAGAGCGAGTTTTTTGTCACCTTTGTGTTGTTAAAAT
>JAQWDH010000005.1 GCA_028705565.1 Patescibacteria group bacterium
ACCATTGTTTTACAGTTAAATCTTCTTGTAAAAATAAACAGCTTAAAAGTATGACAAAAAAAGCCGTTGAGGCTCCGACCAAAGGACCATAATGGCTCACTTCGCTGTTTTTCATTCCGATATACATCGTCCATAATCCCAAAACAAAAAAACCCCCGCACAAAAAAACCATCAGCCAATCAAAAAAACCTATCGGCCAAATGATGCCGAACGGTATTAAAAAAATAAGAATAAAAACAAGCGCGCAGGAATAAAAAGTAAAAACCGCGGGTTTGGGCACGGATTTGTTGATGATAAATTTATCGGTCAAACCGACGAACGCAAGAAAAAAATATCCGAGCAAAGCGAAAATAAACCACATAGAAACAAAATATTATTTTAAATTTTTCCGGCGCATTTCACGGTATTTTTCAAAAGCATCGCGACTGTAATCGGACCAACTCCGCCCGGCGTTGGCGTGATATATTTAGCTATCGGCAAAACTTCCTTGACATTCGCGTCTCCGACAGCTTTGCCGCGCAAAAAAGAAACTCCGGCATCAATCACAATGGCGTTTTTTTTAATCATATTTCCGCGAATTAGATTTCTTTTGCCTGCGGAAGAAACGATAATATCGGCTTCACGACATTTTTCTTTGATATTTTTAGTTGCTCTGTTACAGGTCGTTACGCTCGCTCGTTTGTTTATAAACATCGCGGCGAGCGGTTTTCCGACAAGCAAGCCGGTTCCGACCAAAACGATATTCTTTCCGGCTAAATTTATTTTTAAATCTTCCAAAATTGAAACTACCGCGCCGGCAGTCGGAGGAGATATAAAATTTGAACCGGAAACAATCTTGCCTAAATTTTCATTCGTCAAACAATCAACGTCAATATTCGGAGACACGCAATTCACTGCTTCAAAAGTCCACGACCAATCCGGCAATGGCAACTGAATAATCAATCCGGATAAATCGCCTTTTTTTTGAACCTCTTTGATTTTATTCAGTAATTCTGTTTTGGAAATATTCGCCGGCAATTTATGTAAAACAAAATCAACGCCGATTTTCTCGGCAATTGCTTTTTTGCGGTTCACATACAGAACAGATGATTTGTCGTCTCCGACCAAAACCACGCCGAGTTTCGGAATAATTCCGCGCGCGCGCAATTCTTTGACTTTTTCCGCCGTCTTCTTGTTAATTTTTTCCGCGATTTTTCTACCGTCAATCAGTTTGCCCATAGAATAATAATTATCAACTTCCAAATTTTATTATATTTTATCATCTATTTTCATTACGCGCAATTAAAATTTAAACGAATTTCTTTATTATTTCTTCCGCCGGTTCGGTTGCCTCCGCGCGAACGATTGAGTGCATGGAACCACCGCCGTCGCCTTTCCAGCGAGGAATGATGTGTAAATGAATATGCGGAACCGCTTGCCCCGCCGCCGGCTTGTCGTTCAAACCGATATTCATTCCGTCCGGTTTTAAAACGGAGTAAACCTTTTTCGCCGTTCGCCGCGCGCCATCGTTTAAAAAAGCAAGATTCTCCGAGTCTATTTCTTCAATTGATTCAAAATGCTTTTTCGGAATAACGACAGCGTGCCCGGTTGAACAAGGATGAATATCCAAAAAAGCCAAAACATAATCGTCTTCATAAATTTTATGGCTTGGAATTTCTCCGGCCGCTATTTTGCAAAAAATACAATCTTTTGACATAGGCATGGATTAAGAATAAAAAATTATAAATTATAAACCGAATTTCCAGACAATCATATCGCCGAATAGTTTAAAATTTTTGCTGTTTTGCAAAGTATAATCGTTGTATTTGAACGAATCGCCGCGGGCGACATAATAACACGCCGAAGCGCCGGTTAAACGCAAGGCGGATTTCCAAATTTCTTCGTTCGGATTTTTGTTCATCGCTTTAAACAATTCAACTCTTTCCGGCTGGGCGAAATATTCGTTAATCGGAAAACCGCCGCCCACTATTTTTTTAGCGGACAACTCTTCCAGCGCCAAAAGCGGATATGTATCGGCAAGCGCGCAGAATTTATCGGAATTTTTTTCTTGCGACCAAACATATTCCATCGCTTTATACTCGTCAACGCTTACCGCGTTTGTGTCCGGTCCAAAAGAATATGAAGCCGTAATCGCGATTGAAAAAATCAAAATCAATACGAACAAAATGATTTTACGGTTTCCGATTCGCGCCAAAATTTTTCTGAAAATTTCAAAAAACAAAATCAATAAAACCAATGCTAATGCCGCGTCCAATCTGCGAGCCAGAACATTTTCGCCTAACAAAAAATAACGAGAGATAATATATCCGCCTACGACCAACGCGGACATCGCGGCCAGCCAAAATTTCTTTTCTTGAAAAACTTTAACTAAGCCCGCAAACGCTGATGATAAAAATAAAATCATAAAAACCGGAATCCACCAAAGCAAGCGTGTAAAAATATTGCTTATGAACGCGTAAGACGGAATTTGATTAAAAATAATATTGCCGGTTAAAATATCATGCGGTCTCGGTCCGCTCGCTAAAAAAAATCCGCTAAAATTGCCGACTACCTGCTTGACTTGCGCGAATAAATTTATGTTCGCGTCAAAAAAACCATAACCGGTCAGATATTCAATCGCCGGAATTAAAAAAAATAAAAATATCAAAAACGCGATATTTTTTATTTTAAAATTTTGCTTTATTTCAATCGCCGCCCAGCCAAACCAAAACAAAATAAAATACAAACCATAACCGAACACGGAAGCGATGCCAAAATAAACAAGTAAAATCGCTTGTTCAGATTTTTTATTCCGCGCGCGCCTCAAAAGCATTGTCAATAATAAAAACCAAATTAAAAATCCAAAATTCGCGGGCAAAGTGAACGCGCCGGCCGCCTGCAAAGCGAAAGGCAAAAATCCGAGCCAAGCGAAAAATAACGACTCTTTTCTCCCCCATCCGAATGCGATTCCGAGTTCAAAAAGCAGAATCGGAAAAACTAAAGCCCAAACAACCGGCAAAAACCAAGCATTGAATTTTATTAAGTCAATTTTCCCCAAACTCGTAAAGACCGCGGAAATTCCCCATAATTGCCCGTAAGACAACCGACCCGGGTTTAATGACTGCGCCAACGAACCCGAATCGCCGTATAAAACAACATCGGCGCTTCCATTTGAGATTATTTGCGACTCAACGGCAGTATGCCTCCATCCGTCAGCTCCGTAAAATAATTTATGCGTAAGCGGAAGATAAGAAACCAGAAGCAGACTATGGAGGCAAAGCAATAAAATCAATGTCCGTGTTTTGAAATTGGAAAAAATTAAAATTCCCAAAAATAAAGTCGCGAAAAAGAAAATATAAACATAAGAGGAGTTGATAATTTGCCAAGGAGAAAAAATTGCGTTGCCTGTCCGCGACTGCCACAAAAAATAAAATCCGCAAAAAACCAAAACCAAATAAGGCAAGATCAAAAATCCGCAACGCCAGCGCGTTTTTTCATGTGAAAGAACATCGGGTGTTTTTTCTTCTTTAAAAATTTTTTTCGCCGACCGCGCGCGCGTTTCAAAAAAAGAAAAAACCATTCCGTTTAAAAAAAATATGACAGCAATCATCACAGGAGAAAACTTATAAAAAAATAAAACAGCTCCGCACATCCAGCCGAAATTTGCAACGCTCAAAAACGCGCCTAAAATTTTTACGCGGAAAGAATCAAAAAAATCAAAAAACTTGACGAGCGCCACGCCCGCTGTTTTTCCCGTCCAAAAAATATAAATTAAAAGTATCGCCAGCCCTAAAAACCGCCAATTCCATTTGGCAAGCTCAAAATAAGCCAACAAGGAAATAACGGCTAAAAATACGGACTGTTTAAAAAATCGTGGCATATAAGGCGTATTTTATGCTAAAAAACGTTTTTAAGCAATTAAAAAATCCCCTTTAGCGTTAATAATGTTGGTTAAAACTAAAAGGGATATGCCTGTTTATCTATATATCTATTATTTTCATTTTTCTCTCTTGCCTTTACGGAATCCGCATTATTGGGCGGATTATTTTTAAAGATATTATTAAATCAAGCCGAGAGCACTCTGAATGCAACTCGCAAACCTCTTTTGCGTCTCTATAATAGACATGCTTTGCGGCATCATTCCACAAATAATACATAAGGGATCTTTTACTTGCGCTGTGATTTAGCCCTAGCGCGTGACCAATCTCATGAGCAAACACTTCCGGTTGATTTATATAATCAGAACCGTTGTAAACGATACTCCGCGAGCTCTTAAAAAATGTTGCTATTATGGTTATCGCTCTACTATTTTTTTCATCAACCCTCTTTTTAATTTTCAAAAGAAGGCTGTTTGGGGCTATTTTTTCCCCAATCTTAGTTACTTCCGTTTTTATAACTATTTTCATCCCTGTGTTTTTAAACCACCGCGTCCATTCTTCAGCGCCCTCTCGCGCCGCCTCTAATCTGGACTCACGACACTTTACATTATTATTGCAATCCTTAAAAAAAGAGCTGTCCGCTATGACATAAATCGGTTTTGATATGTCTAAAAATGGCGGAACGTCAGCAAAAAAAATTAGAACCTTTATGATAGTGAATACGCAGTAAGCTATAAAGAGAAGTATTATTGTTGTTTTAGCAACTCTATCAACTCTATCTGGATTTTTTTTCATTTTCTATCTCCTCCGCGTAAAAAGCGTGTTTTTTGATTTTCAACGAACGCATTGATTTGACTTATTTAAAGCGCAATACAATATATTTGTAGCACACAGTTAAATTTTGTCAACGGCATCCTTGCGATAATCCACACCTTTTCCTATTTTATTCCCCAGCTTCGGCTTGCGGAAAGATATCGGTTGGGTTAAGATAACACCGCTGTTAATTTTAAAGATATGACGAACCAAGATATAACGCAAATAGAAAAAGTGCCGCCGCAAAATCTGGAAGCCGAAAATTCGCTTTTGGGTTCTGTTTTATTGGACAAAGAAGTGATGCTGAAAATTTCTGATATCGTGGAACCTAACGATTTTTACAAAGACAGCAATAAATATATTTTTAACGCCATATCCGAACTTTACGCCAATAATGAACCTGTTGATTTGCTCACTTTGACAAATCGGCTGATTGAAAAAAATCTTTTGGAAAAAATCGGCGGCAGAAGTTATTTGGCGGCGCTTACAAACAATGTGCCAACAGCTTCGCACGCCGAACAATACGCGCAAATCATTCATCGCAAAGCGGTGCGCAGACGATTACTCACTGCCGCGCAAGAAATTTCAAAACTCGGCTATCAGGAAGAAATGGACATGGAAGAACTTTTGGACGAAGCGCAAAAACATGTTTTCGGAGTTTCAAAAACTTATCTTAAACAAAATTTTATTCCGGTTCGCGGAGTGCTTTCGGACGCTTTTGAACGGATTGATGAGTTGCATAAAAACAAAGGACGGCTGCGCGGATTGCCGACAGGTTATCACGCATTGGATAATCTGCTGGCGGGATTGCAAAAATCCGATTTGATTATAATTGCCGCCCGACCGAGCGTCGGCAAAACGACTCTCGCGCTTGATATAGCGCGCCATGTCGGAGTAAAACAAAAAGTGCCAGTCGGCCTATTTTCTTTGGAAATGAGCAAAGAGCAATTGGTTGACCGCTTGCTTTGCGCCGAAGCGAATATTGATTTATGGAAAATGCGCACAGGACATCTTTCAGACCGTCCGGAAGATGATGATTTTCCGCGCATCGGACACGCCATCGGAGTATTATCAGAATCCCCTATTTTTATAGATGATTCCCCTGCCGGAAACATAATGCAAATCAGAACCAAAGTCCGCCGACTGCAAATGGAGCATGGCTTGGGTTTAGTGGTGATTGATTATTTGCAACTTATGGAAACGCGCGGAAACACTGAAAATCGCGTGCAAGAAGTCGCGGAAATCACTCGCGGTCTCAAAAGCATAGCGCGCGAACTTAATGTTCCGGTAATCGCGCTGTCCCAGCTGTCGCGCGTGGTTGAACAAAGCAAGCCGGCCATTCCGAAATTGTCGCATTTGCGCGAGTCCGGCTCAATTGAGCAGGACGCGGATGTTGTGATTTTTATTTATCGCAAAATGGCAGACCGCAATTATCGCGTGGAAGATATTCCTCCGGATGAAAAACGCATCGCCGAAATTCATATCGCCAAGCACCGCAATGGTCCGACAGGAATGATAAAACTTATTTTTGACGAAGAAAAAACGACTTTCAGAAATATGGATACTCGCTACAACGCTCCGCCTTCCGAGCCGGCGCTTAAGCCGAAGTCGGCTTTCGTTAAAACGAGCCCGTCCATTCCGCCGATGTAAATGATGTAAATATAGCCGAAAACAAATCAATGCAATGCGTTGTCATTGCGATCCCGACTTAGTCGGGAGAAGCAATCCCACGGTTCGGTAGTGCCAATAATATATTTCTAAAACAATGGGATTGTTTCGTCGTTCGTTTCACTCACTCCTCGCAATGACAACTAAGACAATAACAAAATAATTAATTAAATTTTTATACTATGTCCGTATTTTCAAAACTAAAACAATTCAAGGACCTTCGCGAACAAGGCAAAAAACTGCAAGGCGCGATGGAAAAAGAATCAATAACAGTCAACGCGGCGGGAAATAAAATCGCTTTGACAATGGACGGCAATTTGCAAATCACAGGTCTAGCGATTGACGACGAAATGATGTCTCCGGATAAAAAAGAAAAATTGCAAAGCGCCATCAAGGACGCGCATTCAGAAGCGATTAAAAAAATACAAAGAATTATGGCCGGAAAAATGCAGGCCATGGGAGAATTGCCGTGGCAAAAAAAATAATCTGAAAACACTTGATTAAAAAATCATTTCATGTTTTCTCCTTCCATAGATAATTTAATCCGCGCGCTTAAAAACCTGCCTTCCGTCGGACAAAGAACGGCTGAAAGGTTTGTTTTTTATTGGCTCAAATCCGGAAAGAAAGAAGTGAATGATTTGCGCGAAGCTTTGGACAATCTTTTAAAAAATATTAAAAGCTGCGAAATTTGCTGGAATTTCGGAGATTCCAATCCTTGCCCGATTTGCCAAGACCAACGGCGAAACGCGGCCATTGTCGCAATTGTGGAAGACCCGCAAGACATTCCGGTGATAGAACAAACCGGAGAATTTAAAGGCCGCTACCATGTTTTGCGCGGACTTTTGGATTCCGGCGATGAAGAAAGTTTCAACAAAATAAAAATAAAAGAACTCCGGACGCGTTTGCAAACAGACAAGAACATCAAAGAAATAATTTTATCTTTAAACCCCAACCTGAACGGTGAAATGACAATGCTGTATCTGGAAAAAGAAATTAAAAAAAACAGGCCTGACATAAAAATCAGCCGGCTCGCGCGAGGATTGCCGATGGGCGCGGATTTGCAATACGCGGATGAAATTACTCTTGGCAGCGCGATAAAAAACAGAAAATGATTGAATTATTGGACAAAGATTCCACGTCTCCCCTCTCCACAGGCAAAGCGAACCTCGCTCTCCGCCAAAGACGGATTATCAGGAATGACAATTTGAAATTTGATTTTTGTCCACAATTCCAAGCCCTACAACAGCCCACCAAAATAAAATTCCAACACACAAACCAAAATAAAAATATTCAAAAAAACCGCCGACAAATAAAGTCGCCAAAACAGGCAGAAATAAAATGTTGCTTTTAAAAACATTTTTGGCAATCAAAAAAAGAAAGGTCATAAAAATCAAAAATCCGACAATGCCTGTTTCAGCCAAAATCATCAAATACATATTATGAACCGGCTGGTATTGCCACACCGGTAAATTGGACTTTTTTTGATAAAGAGTCAATGTATAATTACCAAGACCGACACCGAAAAACGGATGATTTTTCCAAATCTCCAACGACTCTTTAACCTGACTTTCTCTCGTTAAAATAGACATTGACTCAAGCCGATTAGTAAAATCAAAACGGGTAAAAAACAACGGCTTAAAAGCGAAAAAGAAAATAATTACGATAAAAGCGTAAAAAATGAATTGTTTGAAAATGTTTTCCTTCACGCAAGGAATTTTTTCTTTTTTTAATAAAACCACTGCCCAAACCGCCGCCGCTCCGACAAGCGCCGCGAGCCACGCGCCGCGTGAAAAAGATAAAAGAAGACCGCTTAAAATAATCAACTGACCGAAAGAAATTAAAATTTTTATTTTAAAATTATTTTCACGCAAATACATTGTCAAACCAAGAACAAGCAAAACCGCCAAATAAATTCCCAATGGATTCGCGCCTCCCAAACTTCCATAAGCGCGCAGCCATCTTTCATCGCCGAATTCAATCACATTCGCCCCCAAATCTGAAGAAATATGCCCGGAAAGCCCAAGCCACTTTGAAGCGAAAACATCTTGACTGAAAAATTGCCAAACAGCCAAAATCCCTTGCGCGACTCCGCCCAACCATAACGCTCGCGCGAAACGCGATTTGTCGTTTAAACCAAAAAGAATGAAAAACAAAAAAATTCCTTCAATCAACCACATAAAATGCTGAGTGGCGATTTTCCAGTTTAAACTAAACTTAAAAATATAAAAACTTAAAAGTGATAAAATAACCGCGCAAAAAAATAACAGAACACTTTTTTTGTTCATTGTCCATTGACGGATATTTCCTTTATTAAATTTTCCGACAGATGATAAAACAATCGCCGACAAAAGCAAAATTTCCGTTGCGTAAACGCAATAAGATCCGAATTCCCAAAATCCGCCGTTTAATTCTCCATAATGCCAAATCCACCTTGTTTGAAAAGGCAACAAAAAAAAGAAGGATAAAAAAATATAACCGCGAATTTTGTTTAAATTTAACATAATGCCGAAATTTGACATCCTTGTATTTTTTGCTCTTTTTCGGTATTATACAAGAAATTTATGACAGACACAAACTCGCGGATTTGGACAAAAATCAACAGCCGACTTGGCAAACATCGGTTTTTTTATGTATGCCGAGATTGGGAAAGAGCGGCGGCGATTTTAGGCGCGCAAAAATGCTTTATCATTACAAATTACGGACAGGAGGCTAAAAAAATTTCAGCGCGATATAAAAATATAATTTTAATTAAAGAAAAAAAATTGCTGGACACGAACGAATTGCTCGCGCGCGAAGAAATAAAATCACTCGTTAAAAAAAATGATTTTATAGTTGTATTTAAAAACACTCCTCAAATAGAAAAAATATGCGCGCGCAATGGATGGAAATTGCTCAACCCACCGTCGGTTCTCGCTGAAAAAGTGGAGACCAAAATTTCGCAGGTGAAGTGGCTCGGCAATCTGTCAAGGTTCTTGCCTCCGCATAAAATAATTATTTGTAAAAATATAAAATGGAAACAGGAACGATTTATTTTGCAATTCAACCGAGCGCACACCGGCGGAGGCACCATACTCGTAAAAACAGAAAAACAACTCAACGAAATAAAAAATAAATTTCCTCTCCGCGAAGCTCGCGTCTCAGATTTTGTGGAAGGGCCAGTTTTTACCAACAACAATATCGTTTGGAACGACAATGTTCTTTGCGGCAATATAAATTACCAAATAACCGGTCTCACGCCTTTTACCGACCGCCCTTTTGCCACTATTGGCAATGATTGGGCTTTGCCGAATAAAATTTTGTCAAAAAAACAAATCAACGAATATCAAAAAATCGCTAATTTAATCGGAAAAAAACTATCAAGGGACGGCTGGAAAGGATTATTCGGAATTGATATTGTAATGGATAAAAAAACCGGCAAACTTTATCTTCTGGAAATAAACGCCCGCCAGCCGGCATCAACGACTTATGAATCGCAACTGCAAAAAAAAGCGTCATCCGAAAATTATCTCACTACGTTTGAAGCGCATTTGGGAAGTTTGTTAAAAATCAAATACGACAACCCTGAATTGACAGAAATCAAAAATGGATCGCAGATTGTTCGCAGAATAACTGAAAACAAAAAAATCAATAATACAAAACTTAACGAAGCGAAAAAAAAACTGATGAAAAATGGATTTAACGCCATCGCGTACGAAAATACCGAACCGGGCTCGGATTTATTGCGAATACAAATCAAAAACGGAATTATGACCGAACATAACAAACTAAACGAAATCGGGAAATTAATAAAAAAATGTTTAAACTGAAATATGCTCTCTCCGCGAGCCGAACAACTTATAACTGAATATCTTAATCTCCCCTTTCCTGGCGTTATCGGCGCGCGCTGTCCGTATTTTAACAACATCCGCTCCAAGCAACGCGCCCAACTTGGGGTTTTAATCGGCAAAGGAAGTCCTCTGGAAATAATTGAAGAAGCGCAAATTATCGCCACCCAATATCGCGCCAAAGAAATTTTGTCTTCAACCCCTGAAAAAATACGCGAGTTTCTAATCAATAATAATCTCGGGATTGAATGTTCCGGTTTTGTAACGCGCGTTTTATCCGCGCACTTCCGAGAAACCGCCGGCGTTGATTTAATTAAAAAATTATTTATCGTGTCGCCAAAATATTTTTTGCGCTGGATCATTACCAAATTAAGGCCGATTGAAAATATCAACGTAAATGTCTACGCGAACGATAAAAACACGAAAAAAATAAAATGGCGAGACGCGCGCGCCGGAGATGTGATAATATTTCTTGGTACGAACTCGCGTTACAATCGCAATCACATTATTTTAATAACCGAAAAAAACGACCAAACCGCGAAATATGCCCACGCGCGAGCTTGGGCAAGCGAAGGAAAATACGGACATGGGGTCTGCGAAGGTGAAATCAAAACCGTAAACCCAAACGGAGAAATCATTGAACAAACATGGGTTGAAAAAAACAAAATCGGATCGGAAAATGAAACTTATTTGGAAGCTGTACAGGCCAAAACCGTGGAAATAAGAAGAATTAAAATTTAATTCTTATTGAATTTTAAACTATGGACATCACGCCGTTTTCATTGGACCTTTTGAAGCTCGCGCTGATTTTTCTTTTTACATCAGCAATCGGGGCTTTTTTGTGGGCGCCGATTCTGACTAAAATTTTATATAAATACAAACTCGTCCGCGGCGCTGAATATGATTTTACGCTGAAATCCGGCGAACGGAAACAAAAAATCGGCACGCCGATTATGGGTGGGCTTTTGGTTATTATCACGGTTACGATTATCACAATACTGTTCAATTGGCAAAGAAAATACACTTATGTTCCAATAGGCGTTATGGGCATATCTGCTCTTTTGGGCGCCGCTGATGATATCTTAAATATTTACGGTCAAAAAAGAAGAAACCGCGACTGGCAACACACTATTATTTTAATCAAGGTGCACAAAAATTATCTGATGAGATTTTGGTATCTGCTTACTTTGCCGTGGACCGCTTTTAAACGCGTTGTTTCCGTATTCGGTTCGCATCCGGGTAAAGGAATACAAGTTCATGAAAAATTAATTTTTCAATTTATCGCCGGCGCGATTACCGCGTGGTGGATTTATTTCAAACTCGGGCCGTATTGGCATTCTTTACGCATACCGTTTGACGGACAGATGTTCGTCGGCTGGTGGATTATACCGATTATAATTTTTTTCGTAATATTCACGGCGAACGCGGTTAATATCGCCGATGGTTTGGACGGTCTCGCCGGCGGTTCTCTTATCGCAACTTTTCTCGGACTTACAATCATCAGCTGGGCAGAGGGAAGACCGGCTTATACAATTCTTAACGCCACGGTTTCTGGAGCGTTGTTGGCTTACACTTATTTCAACGTAAAACCGGCCAGATTTCAAATGGGCGATGTCGGCTCTTTGGGTTTGGGAGCGCTATTCGCCATCAATACAATTGCAATCAACCATACGCTTTTGATACCTTTATTCGGATTTATTTTTTATTTGGAAATTTTTTCGGTTATTTTGCAGGTGTTTTCCAGGCGAATTTTTGGACGCAGATTGTTGAAAATGGCGCCGCTGCATCATCATTTTGAATTCAAGGGCTGGAACGAAGAAAAAATCGTAATGCGATTTTGGCTCATACATTTGTTTGTTGTTATCGTCGCGATTTGGATGTCTTTAAATTGATTTATGTCTTCTTATTTGACTTGGGACAGAATTAAAAATACGGATTTTTCCGAAACAAAAATAAACTCGCTTTACAACGAAGGGTATCTTTTTACGCGAATCGGAAAAGGCATCATGGACCAAACAAGAAGCGCGCGGATTGATTTGAATAAATTCAATTTATCAAGCGAAAACAAACGGATATTGAAAAAAATGGAAAACGCGCGAATGGAAATAAAACCGATTCCATTGCTTGATTATGAATGGTCGGTGCATAAAATGGGAAAAGATTTTTATGAAAAAAAATTCGGGCCCGAAATTTTCAGTGCGCAAAAAATAAAAGAATTGATTACTGACAAAGAAAAAAGCAATTTTAACCGGCTGTTCGTTTTTTCAATCAATGACAAACCGGCTGGTTATTGCATCACTCTTGAAACCGACGAAATTTTGCATTATTCTTATCCCTTTTATCAGCTATCGCTCCACATCGGCATGGGCATGATGACCAAGGCGGTGGCATGGGCAAAAGAAAAAAACAAAAAATATGTTTATCTTGGTTCGGCGCAACGCCCGACTGACGTTTATAAATTTCAATTTGAAGGCATGGAGTGGTTTGACGGCAAACAATGGATGAATGACATTAAAAAACTTAAAGAAATATTAAAAAATTAATGATATAAATTATTTTGCATATAGAGCTAAAATATTTTTTTATCTTTTTATTACCAACCGCCCGCAGGCGGCGGTCCTGAAAGGCCGTTTAAAAAGATAAAAAAATATTTTAGCGATATCGCGGAATTCTAATAAATTATGAAACACATTCACTTTATCGGAATATGCGGCGTGGGTATGAGCGCGCTGGCTATACTCTGGCAAAAAAAAGGGTGGAAAGTCACCGGTTCAGATGCCGGATTTTTTCCGCCGATTTCAACTCATCTGAAAAAACACGGGATTGAATTTTACCCGGGATGGCATCCGGAAAAAATGACCGGACAAGAAGGGTCTCTGCCCGATTTGGTTGTAGTCGGCAACGTGGCGGCTTCTGAAAATCCGGAATGGAAATTCACGCTTGAAAATAAAATTCCTTATGTTTCTTATCCTGAACTTATAGCGAAAAACTTGGTTAAAAAAAATTCTATCATCTGCGCCGGAACTTACGGCAAAACTTCCACAACGGCCATACTCGCTTGGATTTTAAAAAACGCGAATTATAAACCTTCATATATGTTCGGCGGTTTGAGTTTGGATATGGAAGAAAGCGCCGACGATTTAGGCGGAGATTGGAGCATATTGGAAGGAGACGAATATAAAGCAAGTAGATGGGACAACCGAGCCAAGTTTTTTTCTTATCAACCGACGCATCTTTTGCTTACGGCGACTGAATGGGACCACGCGGATATTTACCCGACTGAAAAAGATTATTTTAACGCTTTTCGCGAGTTGATAAAAATAATTCCGGAAAACGGATTGATTGTCATTTCGGAAAATGTTCCTGAGAGCATAATATCTTTGTCGCGCGCAAAAATTTTAAAATACGGAAAAAAAGAAAATTGCGATTATGGATATTCGGATGTTAAAATCGATAAAAACGGAATCGCTTTAAAAATAACTTTCGGAAATTCTCATTTTTTCGTTTCATCCAATGTAATTGGAGAATACATGGCTGAAAATATCTGCGGAGCGTTCGCTTTGGCGCGCGAAATCGGAATCGCGCCGGAAACGATTATCAAATCGCTCGCCGATTTTAACGGGTTGAAAAGAAGGATGGAAAAAAGAGGAAAAACTCAATCTGGAGCGGATGTTTTTGACGATATCGCCCACTCGCCAGCGAAAGCCAAGTCGGTTCTGGAAACATTAAAAAAAATATATAACGGCAAAATTTACGCGATTTTTGAGCCGAACACCGGAAACCGCCAGCCGCAATCCGCGCCGCAATACGATTACGCTTTTGCCGCGGCCGACGAAGTTATAATTCCGCGCCTTACAAAAATAAAATCATCCGAGGAACAAAAACACTTGAATGGCGGCGAATTGGCCAACATTATATTTCGCTCGCATAGCGCGGTAAAACACATTGAGGACGACGATTACTTGATAAATTACATAAAACAAAAAACACAGCCGCGAGACGCTGTCGTGTTTCTGGGTAGCCATGGTTTCAGAGGAATGATTGAAAAAATATTAGATTGATGTTGAAGCTGAATTCACTTGCCCTCGTCAACAACTTCTGTTTTTACTTCATCGCCGTCAATTGAAACAATCTGCAAAGTAATACCGCAAATATCGCATTCAATCACATGACCGGCGGCCAAATTCGGATAATTTGACAAATTGATTTCATTTTTACATTCTAAACAAATAAGTTTCATAAAAAAATGAATTATGAATATCCAACTAAAATAGTATATAATAAAAACGCAAAAAAGTAAATATGTTAACTCCTCAATTTAAAACTCCCCGACTCGCTAAAATAATTGGGTTAAAAAACGAATTATATCTTAAACGAGAGGACTTGCATCCTTATGGTTCGCACAAGGGACGCTCAATTCCTTTAATGATTGAAAAATACGCCAAAGAAAAGCTGCGCGATTTTGTCGTTTCGTCTTCCGGCAACGCCGCGCTGGCCTCGGCTTTATATATTTCAGAATATAACAAACGGCATCCGCAAAAATCTCTTACTTTAAAAATATTCGTCGGAAAAAATATTGAAAAAGAAAAAATGAAAAATTTAAAAAGAACAATTCGCGGCAAAAAATTCATAATTCTATCGCAAACAGCGAACCCGAAACAATCGGCTTTTCAGATGGAAAAAAATAATTTGGCAAAAAACTTGCGGCAGTCAACGGATGATAGCGCTTTAATCGGCTATAAAAAATTGGCCGCTGAATTATCAAAAATAAAAAATTTATCCGCCGTGTTCATCCCTACTTCCAGCGGCGCGACCGCGCAGGCGATTTATCTTAGTTTTAAAAAAATCGGAATCAATCCGCAAATTCACATTGTTCAAACTACCGCCTGTCACCCAATCGCCGATGAAATTAACAAAGACGAAGAACAAACGATTGAAAATACAAAAAAATCTTTGGCATCCGCCATCGTTGATAAAATAGCTCACAGAAAAAAAGAGGTGTCGGAAGCGGTAAAAAAAAGCAACGGCGACGGCTGGATAATAAATGACCAAGAAATAAAAACCGCGATAAAAATAACTGAAAAAACGACCGGCATTAAAATCTCGCCAAACAGCGCGTTGTCCATGGCCGGCCTATCGCAAGCCGTAAAACAAGGTCGTCAATTCTCCGGTTCGGTCGTTTGTCTGCTCACTGGAAAATAATTAAAAAAGGAAGGTTTTGTCCTTCCTATGACTTTAATTGTATTTTTTTTCTTCTCCTTCTTCCATATCCTCCCCTGCTTCTCCTGCATACTCCCTGAGCAGGGAGTCTTTGTTTTTAATTTTCTTTTCTTTTTCTTCTTTTTCTTCTTCTTTTTTTTCCGACGACCACGGGTCGTCATTTTCATTCAAAAAAATATTATTGTTGGGTTTGGTCATTTTTTTCCTCCTTCCGCCAAAGGCGGATAAATATAAAATTTTTTATGCAAAGACCGTATAATTTTGTATTAAACTACATTTTTTATTTTTTGTCAATATCGCCTATTCTCTTATCATTACTATCTCATCCGCGCCGTCAAAATTTACGTCAACGGCTTCCAAATAAATTTTATTCGCTCCGAAAAGCAATGGAGCGCCAAACTCTGATATTTTTTTGCCTTTTTGATTATAAACCATTATTAAAAAATTCTTGCCTGAATTAAAACCAGCTATTATCTCGTCCTTTCCATCTTTATTAACATCCCCGCTCGCCAACGCGAAATTTTTATTGCCGCTTTTCGCTTTTTTCATATCAATCGTAAATTTTATTTTCAAACGCGCCAAAGAATTATCATATATGAAAATTTCGCCAGTGCTTTCTTTGCCGGCTATGAATTCCGCTGTCCCGTCGCCGTCTATGTCTCCGCTTGCTATTTTCACTGCTCCGACATATTTTTTTCCAACCGGATAAAATCCTTCGTTTAAAATAGCTCCGCTGTAATCGTATTTAATAATCTTTCCGCCGGTTGGGGAAGCCAAAAAAATTTCGTCAGTTTTTTGTTTTGTTTCCGTGTTCACCGCGAGCCCGATATCCCCTGCCATATTTCCGCTAAACGGATAATCGCTAAACCAACGTCCTCCAACACTGTTATAAATTTCCACTTTGCCTCCCTTGATGATTATTTTTTCTTCCCTTCCGTCTCCGTTCAAATCTCCGCTATAAATTTTTACGCCTCCGGAAAACCCTTCTTCATAAATAAAAAATCCGTTACGCGCGCGTCTGCCTTTGATATCAAAAAAACTCGCGAATCCTCCATTGATAAATACTGTGTCTCGCGCCGTTTGAAAAGTTTTTAACAAAAGCAGTCCTTCTTTCGCGTTTAATTTTATTTTACTGACGATGGAACCGTCGTTGGCTTCCGCATCTTGCGAGCCGATTATTTTTTCGTATTCGCCTCCCAAATCCACCTCTGCGGATTTGTCGGACGAATTTACCAACACTATCCCGTTGGTAAAATCACGCCGCCAAACATCGCGTTGAAAATCCGTTTTACCTGACAAGGATCGCGCTTCGGATACTGCTTTGCCCAAATTTATCTCGTATTCGTCATACCACCAAACTTGACCGTGGTCCTTGTCGCCATAATCAAAAGAATAATACCCATTTCCCAAAAGCGCGCTCGCGAGTCCAAAACGCATTTCTTTGTAACTTTCTTTTCCGCCTTTATTGGCAGTATTATTGTTTATGATTAAAACTCTCGGCAATGGCTTTCCATTTTCAAATGAAACGTATTTTTCCATGCTCGCCTGCCAATCGCCGGCTGAAAAATTTTCCACCATCAACCCGTTCAAATCATCCTTGTAAATCTCTCCGGCGCCATTGCCGACGATAATAAAATTATTTCCCGCCGACGCTCGCGTTTCATTAAAAAGAATTTTCATTCCGGCTCGCCAACGCTCATTCGCGTCCGCGTCAACTTTGCCGTCTTTGTCCAAATCAATTCCGGTAGAAAGCCAATTTACGCTATCCCACGAATTATCGTAAAAAATTCCGTCCCACAAACCGGTTGACAAAATTTCGTTCACCGCGAATTTCGCGAGATACTCGTTCCATCGCAATCCTCCGGCGCGCGGACAATTATCAGCAGGATTAAGCATCCATGTTTCCGGCCAAAAAACCAAACGCTGTCCTTTCGTATCGGTCAAATACCATTTTTCGGAAATTCCGCTCGCCAATTTTCTTCTCATTTGACTGTAAGACGAAACAGCGTCTTGCCGTATTTCCTCTGTGGTGATATACGCCAAAATTTTTATATTCGGATTCAATTGCCTGATTTTTTTCAAAGTTTCTTTGCTTTTTATCTGCAGTTCCATATCTAAAATCAGCAAGTCCCATTTTGCCAAATCCGAAGCGCGCGAAATATCAATCTCCCAAGTCAAATAATAATTCGCCCTTTTTGGAAAATTGTTTTTTTCCGCTGTAAAAACGCGCGTCGGTAAAAACAAAGACGCCGCGGCGAGAACCGCGAAAAAATAACTTAAAAAATATTTTTTTCGGATAAAAATCATGTTTTTAAATATCGTATTCTTTTTTAGACAACAAATCGTCATAAATTCTTTCAATTTCGCGGATGTTTTTCTTTATGTCAAAATTTCCACGCGCGTATTCCCTGGCTTTTTCGCCCATTCTTTTGCCTTCGTCTTTACGCAAAAACAAAAACCTTACGGCATCTGCGATTTGCACCGCGCTTCCTGCTTTAACCAAAATGCCGGTTTCATCGGGTTTTATCAATTCTTCTCCTGCCGGAACGGACGCTACAACGCACCTGCCGGATGCCATGGCTTCCATTACAGCCAAACTTAATCCTTCCCACAAAGATGGCTGAATTACAACATCTATCCATTCGTAAAATCGCGTAATATCGTCAATATTTCCATGCCACGCGATTCTATTTTCAATCCCCAATTTTTTAGCTTCAATCTTCAATTTATCCCGCAAAGAGCCGTCTCCAAAAATTTCCAATCTCCACCAATCCATATTTTTAAGAGTTGAAAGAGCCCTGAAAAGATATATATGCCCTTTTTGCTGCTCCAATCTACCGACAATCGCCAAACGCAATGCTTTGTCTTGAAAAAAACATTCGGTCGGAACCGCCAAACATTTTTCCAAATCAATGCCGTTGCGTATCATTTTTATTTTATTTTCTTTTATATTAAAATTCGCGCGGCAATACACGCCCACTCCGTCTGACACTGCGATTATTTTATCGGCCGAGCGCAAAATATATTTCCAAATAAAACGCCGTAAAAAAGAAGTTTGCCATTCAACATTATGCTGTGTGGAAACCCATTTAATTTTGCGTTTTGAAAAAAACAAAAGCAGGTAAGCGACAAGGTCTCCGCCAAAAAGATGACTGTGTATCAAATCGGGTTTAAATTCCTCAACATATTTTTTCAATGATTTGAAAACCGCCCATCTTCCGCCTTGTCTTGAACGCGAACCGACAAACAAATTAATGTCCAAACTTTCAAATTGCGGACGCAAACATCCATCTTCAACGGAGCTCGCGACGATTATCTCATATTTTTCCTTATCCAAAAAACGCGCGTAATGCCAAACAACGCGTTCCGCTCCTCCGACATTGAACGCCGGTATGATATGCAAAATTTTTTTCTTTTTGACTATCATATTTTTGAAACGAATTTCTTTTTTCGCGCGAAATTTATTCTTAAATTCGCGAACAACGTTTCGGAACTGTAAGCGATACTTTGCGCCACTGCCAAAGCGATGGGCACCCACATTTTGCTTGAATAAAACTGCGTGTTAAAAAGCTGAAAAACAAGCGGCGACAAAACCAAAAATAACGAAACGAAATAAGCCAAACGCGCCTCTTCGGTATAACGTTCGTCTCTATATCTTTTGTAAATAATAAAAACAATCCAACCGATAAACAAACCGAACGTCAAAAGACCGAATATTCCCTGCTCGGCCAAAAGTTTTTGCGCGATTCCGTGCGCGTCCAACGGGTCGCCGAATTCAAAACGAAACACGCCTATTTCTCCGGCGCGCGACAAAAAACTTCCTATACCTTGTCCGATAAACGGATGTTCTTTAAATAAAAACCAAGAAATGTTGGCGAGATACCAACGCGCCGCGGTTGAACTGCGGACAATCGGACTTGCTGTTAAAAAATACACGAGATAAACGAAAAGCGGAACAATAAAAAATGCGATTAAAAATTGAAATTTCCGCGCGTATTTTTTAAAATCTATTTTTTTACGCATCAAATAAACGAACACAACCGCCTCCACCGCCATTGTAAGCCAACCTGCGCGAGACAAAGTTAAAAGACCGATGATTAAAACAAATATCGTCGCCGCGCCGTAATATTTCCCACGCGCGGTGTTTTTATTTTTATACCAAAAATACAAAAATATCGGCAAGACGGAAGTTATCGTTTCGGCGAGAAAAATATGTTGGTCGCCGAAAGGCGCCCATCCGCCGATTGAGAACGGAGCGGCTCGGCGCATTCCGCCGGCTACAGCCCCCCATCCGAAAACGAAAGAAACAAATCCCATTGCCGCGCCCAAAAAACCGATTGACGCGAAAACAGCCAAACTTTTTTCCCAAATCTTTTTATCGTTCGCTATGTTCGCGCCGAGCATCACATAACCGAAATAAAATAATAAAAGAAAATGAAAAATATATTTTATTCCTCCAGCGATTTCAACAGACGACAAATTAATGAGCGACACGACAGCTGATAAAATAAAAAGCGCAAACAAATGAAAACCCGGCAAGTTCACCTGTTCTGATTCGCCTTTGAAAAATCCACGAAATTTATTTATTACAAACGCGATTAAAAGCAAAATCGCCCAAAATTCCACTGCCGGCGCGTTGACTTGTTCCAATCTGTAAAAACCTGAAAAAAAGGAAGGAAATTGTTCAAAACTTATAACCCAGTTGATGAGCGGTGAAATAAAAACCAAAATATACCAACCGATGTCTAAACGGTAAGAAACAGCCCAAGCCAAAAATAAAATGAAAAACACGGCCAAAGGCAAATATCCAACCCAAATATAAAGCAGAACAAAACACAAAAACAGCAAAACAAAGCCAAAAAACTTGAAGGCCGTCTTTTTGTAAGAAATTTCCTTCATATATATCCATTATACCAAAAATTTCGCATTTAGAGAAAAAGAAAGGGGGTTACACACAGGCAACCCCCAAAAAATTTTGTCATTCCGATCCGCCCGGGGCGGAGAGAAATCTCTGCCGGTTATTGTAAACCGGACAGAGATCCCTCGTTTCACTCGGGATGACACTTAAGTTTTTGTCATTCCGACGAAGGAGGAATCCCTGTCGGTTATTGTAAACCGGACAGAGTTCCCTCGTTTCACTCGGGATGACACTTTCTTACAACCATCCACACTCCACCTTCCACCCCTCCTCCTCCTGGGGTGTCCATATGCATGGGTCTTGTTGACCTGTCTCGTCAACAAGACCATCGCAATCATTATCAAATGAATCGCCCGTGGTGTCGTGCATCCACGGGTTGTTCAATATTGACCCGTCGGTCCGGAAGAAAAAAAACGAACCTTCTGGACACTGGGTCTCTGTTAAAATAAATAATTTTCCAGTATCCTCTAGACACACTGTCCACTCCTCCAAATCGGTGGGGTCATCGTCGCAATCTCCACCCCACCAGACCTCGCACAACCTATTAACAGAATCAATGCACGGCGCCACCTCGCAGTGGCAATCTCCGTCATCGTCTGTATTATCTTCACAATCTTCATCTGTATCATTATTACAATTACTATCAATATCATCTCCGCATATCTCTTCTGCGGCCGGGTTTATATTTGAATTAATATCGTCGCAATCCGGTCCTAACTCACAATTTTCTCCATAGTTATCGCCGTCGTTGTCTATGCATTCAAGAATAACAATTTCTCTTATACCGGCAAACATGAATGCCGGTTCATTATGAACTGTGGAGCACCTTGGGTCCACCCCGTCACAATTTTCATCAATTCCATTTCCGCATATTTCTGTTGCACTTGGATTGATAAAAAACGAAGTATCGTCGCAATCTTCCGGCGACAAAAAATTGTCGCCGTCACGGTCGCAAACATTGAGGTCGTCAACCTCAAGATTGCAATTATCATCAATTCCGTTACCACATATTTCTGTTGCGCCGTGATGAATGCGTGGATTTCGCGGAGCACAATCAGTTTCGTTCGGATCTCCGTCATTATCAAAATCATCCGAAGGACACGCGGCGACGATTCCGTCGCAGTCCTCGTCAATTCCATTTTCGCAGATTTCTGTTGCGCCAGGATTTATCTCTGAATCATTATCATCACAATCTGGTCCCAACTCACAATCTTCACCATAATTATCACCGTCGTTGTCTATACAACTATTATTATCGCAGTTATTAGAGCCATAGCATGGCTCATAGCAGCTATTGATTGAGATCAATATACTCAACCCTACAAAAAAGAAAAACAAAAAAATAATACTGATAATAATATTTCTTTTTCCTATCATAAAAAACCTCCCGCCCGTCCGCTTTTAAGCCGACGATACATTTGTTAAGGGCTAAACAACCCATAGAAAGGATGTGTTTAGCGCGAGCTTTCTTATGTCTATAGTCTATAGACTATAGACTATTTAATTGTCAAAGAATACGCAAGTATAGCATATTTTAGCTGTCATCCTGAACACAGTGAAGGAACTCTGTCTGTTGTTGTTTAATCAATTGGACAGAGATTCTTCGCTTTGCTCAGAATGACAATTAACAAAACTCGCTAAAAGTTCAAAGAATACGCAAGTATAGCATATTTTGACGATTTTGTCAAGTTTTTAAGCGCTTTTTTCGCTTGTTTTAAGCAAAAAACCGCCTTTTGGGCGGCAAATTTGGATGTTGATTTTACCTTATTTTGGTAAAATTTATTTTTTAAATCAGAAACCGCGGCAATCAAAAAATTTTTTTCTTATTGCTAAACGACAATCGTTCTCGTGCAACTTAATAATTCCATCGCCAAAAATCACACCTTTGTCGCCGGCTACGGCTTTTTCTTTCACGGAAAATTTTATTTTTGCCAACTGCCATTCCCGCGCTTGTTTTTCAATCATATTTCCATACGCCACTGCCCACATTTTTTCCCACGCTTTTTTCCAACAAACGGCAAACAGTGTATCGGACACCGAAACTCTGCTTGTAAAATTCGCTTCTTTAAAGATATACGGCAAAAATTTTTCCACCCAATTATTGGCATTTAAAAATTTTTGATAATAATTCAGCGGGTCATACAACGGAATCATTCGCCTCGTCCAATAAGCGAAATGTATATCGTCTTCCTCAATTCTGCAACGCGATAAATCCAAATTGTCTTCGTCAATAAAAAACGAAAGACAAATTTTGTCGGCTTGTTTGGAGCCGTAAGTCCTCATTCCGAAAACGCGCAAAATAAGATTCGCGAAAAATCTCACAATCCAAACTCGCCCACGCGCCGCGACTATCAAAAAATCTATATCACTTTCCTTTGTCGCCTCTTCGGCGCCGACTGAATTGCAAACGAACACCGCTCGTAAAAAAGGTATGGAACGAATTTTTTTAATCGCGCGTTTGGCTATTTTAATTTTTATTTCGCTCTCAACCAAAGCCGCCCGCCTTTTCTCCGTGATTTCATTTCTTCCTGGCAAAAAATAATATCCGCATTTCGTTTCCACCGAATTTTCATTTTTAATTTTTTCCAATTCATTTAAAAAATCTTCATAACTTACTCGCGGCGGACGCCACAAAAATTCAAAAAGTTCCTCTTTTGTTAAGGGATAATCAAAAAAATTGAAGTATGACAATGTTTGAATTATGGAAGATTTTAAATCCATCTTATTCGTTTTTACTCATCATTGCCCCGCCGAACGCGCCAACGGGAGCAGTATCTTTCACCGGCTCTGATTTTTCTTTTTCTTTTATTATGGCATCTTCAACCACGACTTTATCTGCGGTGATTTCTTTTACTTGGGGTGTTTTAATAAGATAAATCTGTTTGTTTAAAAAACTTTCCCTAACAGAGTATTCGGAAACCGCGTGCGTATTAACATCCAATTTAATATCAAAAATTTTACCCAGTTTGTCGCCGGATTCCGTGTAAACCGGCAAATCCATAAGTTTTTTAACATTGATGAACATATCATTTTCTTTTATTATTGGCAAAAATGAAGCCCATACTTTTATCAAATTTGGAAGGAAAAACGCTCACTCCAAATCCCCAACTTCTCAATTTTATTTCTATCTCTTTATGATTTCTGTTTTTATTGTTATGATATTCCAAAATTAAACAATCCATGGGCGACAAATCATTTTCAGACAAACTTTCAAAAATTTCAAATTCCGCGCCTTCAATATCCATTTTCAACAAAGAAATTTTTTTGAGTTTGAATTTTTTAAAAAAATCCGGCAAACAGAAGACCTTGATTTTTATCTTTTCTCCATCCGTATTTTCGTCTTTTTCGCGCAAACGATGGTTGTGGCTGTCTTCGGAAATAAGCAAATCTCTCGCGCCGGTTTCATTAGACAAAGCCGCCGCAACGATTTCAACATTTTTTATGTTATTTTCTTTTAAATGTTTTTTCAACAATTCCAGATTGCGCGGCTCGGGCTCTACCGCGTAAATTTGCGAATTCTCGTTTAAAGCTCGGCAATAAATGGAAAACATCCCCGAATGCGCTCCCGCGTCAATTATCGGAAACAACGCCTCCGCGATTTTTTCTTCCGCCACCCTATATTCCCTTAATTTAAAAATTTCACGCATCACGCTTCTGTCCGCTTCATCGCGCAACCACAGCGTTATTTTTTTTCCTAAAAAATTGATAATGGTTTTTTCCATTTTATCAGATTTATTTTTTCTTTCTGAATAAATACAGCTGTTGCAATCCCATTAAAACCGTGCTGAAAAACCAATATAAGGTTAATCCGGCAGGCAAGCTCAAACCGATAAACACTGTCATAACCGGCATAAAATACAGCATTTGTTTGTTCATTGTCGCCATCATGCCTTCGTCCTTGCCTCCGGCGCCGGCTTCTTTCGGCGGTTGTTTTTTTATAGTCATCCTCGCCTGCCAATATTGCGCCAACCCGGCCAGCGCTGCCAACGCAACGTTCGCTTTCGCCATATCAAAATAACCCAAAGAAATCGGATTGATTTGACCCGGATTGGAAACAAACGAGTATAAACTATCGGATAAATTCGCTGATGCCAAACCGTCGCGCAAAACCGCGTATAAAGCTATAAGTATCGGAAGCTGAACCAAAAGAGGCAAACACGAAGCGAACGGATTTACTTTATTGTTTTTATACATTTCCATTATCGCCTGCGTTTGTTTTTGTTTGTCATCCGCGTATTGTTTTTTAATTTCATCCAATTTCGGCTGAATTTCTTGCATTGACTTTTGAGCTTTTATGGATGAATTTGTAAGCGGGTAAACCGCCAAACGCACCAAAATCGTAACGACTAAAATTACCGCGCCGACATCGTGCCCCGGAATTAAATTATACAATCCGACAAAAGCGTTAAATATCGGCTGGTAAAGAATGACGTGAAAAAGATTTAACATAGATATTATTTATTTTATTTTTCTTTTGTTTCTTTCGCTTTTTTTACTTTTTTCTTTTTGATCGTTTTTTCTTTGTCGGATTTTTTCAGTTCTTCATTTTTAACAGGAGCCGCTTCTTTATTTTCCGATTCAACAATTTCGTCAGTATTTTCTTCGCTGTCAATGCTTGAAACTTCGTTGTTCGTTCCGTCTTCTTTTACTTTTATATTCCAGCCGGTAAGCTGAGCCGCTAAGCGTACATTCTGTCCGCTATGTCCGATTGCCAAAGAAAATTGATCCGGCGCGACAAACACATCGGCGTTTCTCGTTTTTTCGTTAAGCTCAACTTTCAATACCTTGGCTGGAGACAACGCGTTGGAAATATATTGTTTGGTGTCTTCGTTATATTGAATTATGTCAATTTTTTCTCCGCCAAGTTCCTCAATAATGGTATTGATTCTCCCTCCGCGCTGACCAATACAAGAACCGATTGGGTCAATTGATTCGTCTTTTGAAGCGACAGCGACTTTTGAACGCCATCCGGCGTCTCTCGCGACGCCTTTGATTTCAATTTTGTCTTCGCCGACTTCGGGAATTTCCTGTTTAAAAATTTCGCGCACCAAACCTTCATTGCTGCGTGATAAAATTATCTCCGGTCCGCGCGGAGTCATATCCACGAATAAAATTAAAACTTTCACGCGGCTTCCTGGACGAAGCCGTTCTTTCATAATTTGTTCTTCCGGAGGAATAATGCCAGAAATTTTTCCCAAATCAATCCGCGCTCTGTTGCCTTCAATCTGTTGAACGATGCCTGTGACAATTTTTCCTTCCTGCGATTTGTAATCGCCAAAAACCATATTTCTCTCCGCTTCTCTCAATTTTTGTATAACAACCTGTTTCGCTGTTTGCGCCGCCATGCGTCCGAAATCGCCTGGAATTTCAAGGGGAATTTCCAGCACATCGCCAATTTTAACTTTTTTATCAATTTCTTTCGCAGCCGCGAACATAATCTCTGTTTTAATGTTGAATCGCGGCAAATCAGCTGTTTCTTCTTCCGTAAGTTCACGATTTTCTTCGCGGGCTTTTTCTCTTCTTGCTGTTAATTCCTCCTGAGCCGCGAGCAAATTTTCTTCGCTAACGTCATCAACAACAGTTTTTACATCCCAAACCTTAATATCGCCCTTCTCGGGGTCAAATTTCGCCTTGATGTTTTGTTGTTTATTGCCAAAATCCTTGCGATAAGCAGCGGCCAAAGCCGTTTCTATGGTTTCAAGCACGGATTCATAAGATAAATTTTTCTCAGCGCAAATTGACTGAATCGCTTTTGTTATTTCCGACATATATTTAAGTTAAAATTATTAATAATATAATAGCACAAATGACGTATTTAATGAAGAAAGAGCGTCGTATGAACGCTCTTAATAATATATAGAATAGCAAAAAATAAAATTTTTGTCAATATTGCTTGGGTTGTCCTACCGGCAAGCAGGTCTCTCCATTACTGTAATTTGAGGAGTTCAGAGAGAGCTACTATTTCTCTTTCTAAAAATAGCTTTTTTTCCACATAATCGCTTTTTGCCTTTGGATCTTTCTCCTCCTTTATTTTTTCACATAACTCCTCTCGGAGTTTGTAAAGCTTTTCAATTTCTTCTTTATCTTTTTCGCCACTAGACCAAGAAATTGCTATGTCCAATTTTTCTTCCTCTACTTTATTTTTTGGATTTGGATTTAGCTCATCTAAATAATTTTTAAGTTCATCCTCAATCTCAATAAAATCCTCTGTTTCATTTGGTTTTTTATTTGTCATTTTTTTCTCCCTTTTTTAATCTTTTTTTTATATTTTAAAGGACCGCTTAATTTAAATTAAACCATATTTAAAAAATTTGGTCAATCGCCTGTACAATACAGGACTGTCGCCGAATGTGTTTGTCATTCCGACCATAGCGAAGCGAAGTGGAGGAATCCCTCTTACGGTCAATGGACGACTGGCGACAGACGACGGACAGACAAAAGGGATTCCTCCACTCATTTCATTCGGTCGGAATGACAGAATGAAATGATTTTTGTTATTCGGCGACAGCCTCAATACACATTCAGTGAAAGGTCTATCTTATCACAACATCCCCTTCTTCGTCTGTCCGCAAAATATCGGCTCCGGCGCGTTCAAGTCGGCGCATGGCCCTCAAAGAAGGATGACCGAATTTATTTTTACCGACTGAGATAATCGCCGTATCCGGACTTACAACTTCAAGTAAAATTTCGCCTGTTGAACTGTCGCTTCCGTGATGCCCGACTTTTAAAATCTCCGCTTCAAGTTCCGGACAATCGTCCGCCGACTCGCCGCAATATTTTTCAACCAACGCTTTTTCCAAAATTTCTTCCATATCTCCGGCAAACAAAACCGACGTAAAAGAATTCGTAAATTTAAAAACCACCGACCGATTATTATTGTCCGCGTTTTTCAAATCCAAACTCAACGAATCGTCAGGAGCCAAAAATTCAAATTTATTTCCTTCCAAATTCCAAACTTCCGGCTTTATTATTGTTGTAATTTTTTCAACTTCTTTTTTAGCCGTATTGTCCCACGCCACCCAAAATTGGTCGTCTTTTTTTTCTGTTCCGTTGGTAACAATATTTTTTACTTCGTATCTTTTTAAAACATCAACGCATCCTCCGTAATGGTCGGTGTCAGGATGGGAAATTATCAAATAATCAATTTCTCTGTCAAAAAAAGGCAGGTACTTGCCAAGCTTGGATAAAATTTTTCTGTCCTGTCCGCAGTCAACCAAAATTTTTGTTCCGCTTTCCAAACGAATCAAAGCCGCGTCTCCCTGTCCAACATTAAAAAATACGATGCTGAATTTTTTATCGCCTGAAAAAAAATGAATATACGTCAAAAGCCCGATTGTGAGTAATAATAAAATCAATAAAACGATAGGTATTTTACGCATAATTCATTATAAGTTTCACTTTCTTGCCACTATTATTTGGTTTATCCATACGCCGCTTTCCTTAATAAAAATTTCTTTTTCAATTTTAAAAGCCAACAATTCCAAAATTTCTATAATTCTATCCGGACGATGATAAAATGATTCAATTTTAATTTTGCCATCTTTTGTATTAATCTCAGGAGGGTCTTTTTGATTGATGTTCGTAATGAGCAGACGACCTCTGTTTTTTAACACGCGATACGCTTCATCAAAAAATCTTTTTGGATTTTTCAAATGCACGATTAGAAATTCCGCAGCCACCAAATCAAATTCTTCATCCGCAAAAGGCATGCTCTCCGCACCTCCCAACGCGGTGATGATTTTTTTATTTTTTCTTTGCAAAATTTTAAGCATTTGTTCCGAAACGTCCAAAGCCGTAACTATCGCGCCTTTTTTTGCCAATTCAACAGCCAACCTCCCTGTTCCGGCTCCGACATCAAGAATTTTTTTGCCATTAACATCTTCAAACAAAGGAACTGTTTTTCCTTGTTCAAAACTGTTAAGATATTTTTCTTTTTTATCATAGTTCTCGGCCGCCAAATCATATCCTGCGCGAGAAGATAAAAATTTAATTTTTGACATATAATAATTTGTTTACCACCCAAACAATAAACCCGTATATTGCGACCATTCCCCACCACGGAAGAAAAAAATCCATCGCGGATAAATTCCAACCGCCTATTTTTTCCGCTATCATTATAACATAATTCAAACCGATGCCCACAATCCAGGCGACAACTTGCCCGAAAGGAAACCAAACAAAACTCAAAACAACAGCCAAAAAACCGAAAAACATCAAATAAGGAACAATCCACAAAATCAAAACATTGGCTACCGGAGCGATCGCGGATAATCGACCGAATTGAAATAAAATCAGAGGCAAGGTGGCGATAATGGCGGAAAAAGTCGGAGCTAAAATTTGTTTAAACAACGAGGATTTGTTTTTTCCACCTAAAAACGGACTTAGATAAACGATTCCGGCGGTTGCCAAAAAAGACAACTGAAATCCCGCGTCCCAAACAAGAACATACGGATTAAACAAAAGCATCAACGCCGCCGCCAAAGCCAAAACATATCCTACGCGCGATAATCTGCCTAAACGCTCGGCGATTAAAAGCACAACACCCATAATTCCGGCGCGCATAACCGAAGCTGAAGCGCCAGTAAAAATGACAAAAACGCAAATACCAAAAATCGCAAGCCAAAAAGCTTGACGCCTGTATAATCCGGCTGAAACCAAAAAAATCATAAAAGCCGCGGCAATAATGTTTATATTATAACCTGACACAGCGACAATATGCGAAATGCCGGCTCTATTAAAATTTTCTTTCAAATCATCGGGTATTCCGGAACGCGCGCCGTAAAGCAATCCTGATAAAAGTCCGCTGTCCGGTTCAGGCCATAATTTTTCTATCTGTTCGTTTATCCTAGTTTTTAACCGTAAAATATTTTTTAAAACAAAATTTCCCTCGTCCGCGCCGATTTTTTCAATTTTCGCGTTTACGCATATTGACCAAATTCCGTCTTTCGCCAAATATCTGTCGTATCTGAAATTTCCATCAGGACTGTTTCGCGGACTTTTCAAATCGCACGATATTTTTAACTTATCTCCATATTCGTAGCGTGGATACAACAGGCCTTCAACTAACGCGCGTCCGGAAACTTTTTTATTGGAAGACGCTTCTAAATCATAAATAAATTCTGTTTTAATAATATATTTAACGCTGTCAGGACGGATGTCCGGCTCGCCCACCACCCAACCTATGATTTTTCCTCTCTCTCCGTTGTAATATAAAATGTTTTTCGCGTCTCCGGATGGAACGCTAATAAAAAAACGAATAGCTCCCAAAACAAAAAATAAAACGCAAAAAAACAAAAATCTGCTGTTTATATTTTTCCAAAAAATCGCAATCGCGAAAACCAAACACCAAAAAACAACAAATAAATAAAATAAAATATTTTTTTCAATGTCCGAATAAGAAAAAATGCCGACTCCTGAAATAAAACAAAAACAGAGCATAAGAAATGCCCCGCTTTTTGAATTGATAATTTTTTCAACAACATTCTCTTTCCGAAATGTCATACCACAATGCTAACCAATTTTCCTTTTACATAAATTATTTTTTTCGGCTCTTTGCCTTCCAGCCATTTTTGAATTTTTTCACTCGCGAGCGCTTGTTTTTTAGCTTCTTCTTCGCTTATCTCCGCTGGCGCGATTAAACTATCGCGAACCTTGCCGTTCACCTGCACAACCAAAATAATTTCGTTCTCCATTGCCGATTTGGCGTCATATTCAGGCCATTTTTCAAAAATTACGCTTTTTTTATGCCCCAACAAACTCCAGATTTCTTCGCAAAAATGCGGGGCGAACGGCGATAATATCTTAATAAATAAAGAATAATGTTCAATTGATATTGTTTCTTGTTTTGATAATTCATTTGCTAACTCCATCATTTTCGCGATAGCCGTGTTAAAGCGCATCGCTTCAATGTCTTCGGTGACTTTTTTTATTGTTTGATGAAGCACAGATGTTATTTTGTCATTGCGAGGATTCGCCCAGGGCGAAGATGAAGCAATCCCGTCATTTTTTTGTTTAGTTTTGCTTTTAACGACACGGTCAAAAAGAAACCACACTTTCTCCAAAAATCTTTTAGTTCCAACCAATCCGTTGGTATTCCAAGCGCACGGCTGACTGAAGGGACCCATAAACATTTCATAAACGCGCATCGCGTCAGCTCCAAATTCCTTTACCACATCGTCCGGGTTTATCACGTTTCCCCAACGTTTGCTCATCTTGCGACCGTCTTCGGCTAAAATCAATCCGACGCTTTGTAATTTTTCAAACGGCTCTTCTTTATTAACAACGCCGATATCATATAAAAATTTATGCCAAAAACGAGCGTAAATAAGATGACGCGTGGCGTGCTCGGCTCCACCGACATAAAAATCAACCGGAAGCCACCAATCAAACGCTTTACTGTAATTGGAAATTGGAAAATTGCCTGCCTGCCGGTAGGCAGGGAAATTGGAAATTTTTTTCATGATATACGCGAGATAATACCAACACGACCCAGCCCATTGGGGCATCGTGTTGGTTTCTCGTTTCGCCGGTCCTCCGCATTTAGGACATTTTACGTTCACCCATTTTTGAATTCCGGCAAGCGGCGACTCGCCCGTGCCTGTCGGAACATAAGATTTCACATTAGGAAGCTTTATCGGCAATTTATCTTCCGGTATCGCCATCCAACCCGGATTTAATCGTTCACCATTGGAAATTGTCTCCTTTCGGGAGATATCCTGTGGGAGAAAATTTTCCATTGATTTTTTACACGCTGGGCAAAAAATCAATGGTATTGGTTCTCCCCAATAACGTTGTCTGGAAAAAACCCAATCGCGCAATTTATAATTTATTTTCCGTTCCCCATATTTTTTGTCTTCCAACCATTTGATTATTTTTTCTTTCGCCTCTTTGGTTGATAAACCGTCCAAAAATGTTGAATTAACCGACAGTCCATCGCCCGTATAAGCGCTATTTTTTACGAATTTTTCAAAAAGATAATGATGCAGAGGGTCTTTTACTTTTTCATCCGCTTCTTTTTCAGTTATCCATTCCAATTTGAATTTGTCTTTTTCCTTATCTGTTAAATTTTGCCCTCCATTTTTTTCGTCAGACAATTCAAAAAACAAACCGACTGCTTCTATTTCACGATTTACATTTTTAGAGGCGGCAAAATAATGATGATGAATTTTTTCCGATTCGGCTATTAATTTTACATTTTTATATCCTGTTTCTTCTTCAATTTCCCTTTGAGCGCATTTAACCGCGTCCTCTCCGTCTTTTAATCCTCCGCCGATAAATAAATTTCCTCCAAATTTTTCGCCCCAATTCAAAGAAAGAAGTTTATTGTTTTTTGGGTCGCGCACCAATGCCACGATACTGCGACGAAATTCCTCATTGTCTTTTTTCTGTCCGGTAATCGGCTCTACCACGGTTTTAATCGGCAATCCGTATTTTTTCGCGAATTCCATATCTCTGTCGTCATGCGCCGGCACGGCCATAACAGCTCCGGCGCCATAACCTCCGATTACATAATCGGCGACAAAAATAGGCAATTCCTCGCCGTTGACCGGATTTATCGCTTTAATACCTTTAATTTCAACGCCGGTTTTGTCTTTTTGCAGTTCGCTTCGTTCCAAAACCGTTTTGTGTTTTGCTTTTTCAACATACGCGGCTATGTCAGCGAAATTTTCAATTTTCCTGCCTACCGGTTTACATACCGTAGGTATGTTTACATACCGTAGGTATGCAGGGAGACAATTTTCAATTAAAGAATGCTCAGGGGCGACAACAACATAAGTCGCGCCGAATAAAGTATCCGGACGAGTGGTAAAAACCTCCAAAATGTCATTGCGAGGAATTCCCGAAGGGGATGACGAAGCAATCCCACTGTTACCATTATAATTGTTATAAGATTGCTTCGCTTCACTCGCAATGACAAAACGCACTGTCGCTCCTTCGCTTCTGCCAATCCAATTTTTTTGCATTTCCTTAATCGCTTCAGGCCAATTTTTCAATTTATCCAAATCATTTAACAGCCGTTCGGCGTAATCGGTAATTTTTAACACCCATTGTCTCATTGGCTTCTGCTCAACAGCGGAACCGCAACGCTCGCATTTTCCATCCTCCAAATCCTCATTTGCCAAACCTGTCTGGCACGACGGACACCAATTTATCGGAGCGTATGATTCATAAGCCAAACCTTTTTTAAACATTTGCAAAAACATCCATTGCGTCCATTTATAATATTCCGGATCCGTTGTATTTATTTCCCTGCTCCAATCATAAGTAAAACCCAAAAGTCCAAGCTGTTTTTTGAATATCTTGATATTTTTTTCAGTCGCTACGCGTGGATGAACTTTATTTTTAATGGCGTAATTTTCCGCCGGCAAACCGAAAGCGTCCCATCCCATCGGATGCAAAACATTAAACCCCTGCATTTGTTTCATTCTGGCGATGACATCGGTGGCGATATAACCTTTCGGATGCCCGACATGCAAACCGGCTCCGGAAGGATACGGAAACATATCCAAAATATAATACTTCGGCTTGTCAAAAGTTTTTTTGGTTTGAAAAAGTTTTTTCTTTTCCCAATATCTCTGCCACTTTTTCTCAATTTTTTCCGGATTATAATTTTTCATGCAATTAATGTTATCTTTTTAATTTTATCCAAAATAAACAAAAAAAGCAACCCTTATATTGACAACGCCCAATTTATATGCCAAAATTAAATAGCTCTTTAAAAAAATAAATAGCTTGCCTACCAAGGAGGAAAAAATGAATACAACGACAGCATTACTCTATTTCCTTTTAATCTTAACAATTGCCGCCCTACTTACATTGGCGACGATTGAAATTTACAACACATATTTTCTTTATTAGGAGGTAAAAAATGAAAAAGGTGTTAAAAGGAATACTTATTTTTTTTGCTTTTTTATTATTAACAATTCCGATTGTCCTTATATACTGGGTATTCTGCCCTGTATATAGTAAACGTCTATTGGAAGAATTAGAATTAGACAAGGAGGAAAGAAATGTTTGATAATATTTACACAAATTTTGTTTTTATTTTAACTGCTGTTAGTATTATTTCTTACATTATTTTCAAAGCCGTATCATATATTGCGGCTTGGAGAATAAAAAAATTCACTGAAAAAATAATTAAAGAGGAGGAAAAAAATGCCTCCAAATAATAATATAAATTTAATTTTTAATTCTCTAGTAGAGGTTTCTAAAAACCTCTTAATGGGGATAATCGTAATTATTGCCGCGATTATTGTGATGGTCGCGGTAATAACTATCATGGAAAAAATTAAAAATTAAATAACAAAAAGCGAGCCAAGGTCGGCTCGCTCTTTTAATTATATTTTAAAATTTTATCGCTTTCGCCACTCTGTCTATCGCCAACGCGAACGCGGCTGTCCGCATATCAACACCGTGTTTTTCTTTCATCTCCCAAATTTCAGCGAAAGCTCCTGTCATTTTTTCTTCCAATTTTTTCAAAACTTCCACTTCGGTCCAATGTTCATTTTTAAGATTTTGTTCCCACTCAAAACAGCTTACGGTAACTCCTCCGGCGTTCGCGAGCACATCCGGAACGACTGTTATGCCTTTGGCTTTTAAAATTTCATCGGCTTCCGGAGTCGTCGGACCGTTCGCCATTTCCATAATGGCTTTGGCTTTGACGCGCGGAGCGTTATCCGCCCTGATTTGATTTTCCAAAGCGGCCGGCACGAGAATATCAACATCCAATTCCAAAATTTCTTCATTGGAAATAAAACGGCACGGACCATCTTTGGAAATTTGATTGAGAGTGCAGACCGAACCGAGGCAATAACACCCGAGCATCCCGCCGGCTTTTTTAATTTTTTCCGCTTTATACGGGTCAACTCCGTCTTCATTAAAAACTCCGCCTTGCGAATCGCTCAAAGCCACAATTTTAAATCCCATTTTATGTAAAATTTTCGCGACATAACCTCCGACATTTCCAAATCCCTGCACCGCGACTGTTATTTGCTTTCCTTCCCAGCCCATTTTTTTTACAAGCTCGCGCGCGCAATAAGCCCCGCCTTGTCCGGTCGCCGATTCCCTGCCTTCACTCCCGCCGTCCGCTATCGGCTTGCCGGTGACAACGCCCGGGTCGGAATGGCCTGATAATTTTTCGTATTCGTTTCTCATCCACGCCATTATTTTCGCGTTTGTGTACACATCGGGAGCCGGCACATCTTTGTCCGAACCGATTTCACGCCAAATTTTTTGGATATAACCGCGCGATAACCTTTCCAATTCGCCCTCTGATAAATCTTTCGGGTTCACAATCACGCCGCCCTTGCCTCCGCCCATCGGTATCCCGACTGTCGCGCATTTTATCATCATCCAAAATGACAAAGCCATAACCTCGTCCAAACTCACATTCGAATGGTAACGAATTCCGCCCTTATACGGCCCCAGCGCGTTATTGTATTGCGAACGATAACCTGTAAAAACTTTTATTTCCCCATCGTCCATTTTTACCGGAATATAAACGGTTAAAATCTTATCCGGATTTTTTAAAATTTCATGTATATTTTTATCCAAATTTATGACTTTTGCCGCTTTGTCCAGTTGCGACAAACAATTTACAAAAAGCGCAGACATAAAAAAACAACACTTAAAAATTATAATAAATTTTTAACCGTTAATATATTTTTCAATCATCTCTTCCAATTTTTCTTTCGGCACGCCGCCGACAATTTGGTCAACCGGCTCTCCGTTTTTGAAGATTGTAAAATTCGGAATGCTCATAACATTATACGCCACGGCTGTTTCACCGTTTTCATCCGCGTTGCATTTTCCAATTTTAATGTTTTTTCCTTCGTATTTTTCCGCCAATTCCGCCACTATCGGTCCCATCATTTGGCATGGTCCGCACCACGTCGCCCAAAAATCAACAAAAACCGGAACCGATGAATTTAAAACTTCTTCTTTAAAATTCGCGTCGTTGAATATATACTCCATATTAAAAAATAATTTATATTGATTGTCATTCCTCGGGATGACAATTTTTTGAAAGAATAATTTATATTATTTGTTAATATATTTTTTAATTTCGCAACACGAGTTTTTTGAATTTCTTTTCTTCTTTAAACGCTTCCAAAACATCGCCAATTTCCAACTTTGTTTTGCCGATAAAATTCGCTCCGCACTCGCTTCCTTCCGGCACTTCGCTCATCGCTTGCTGGCCTATTTGCAGTTTGGCTATCTGCCCCTTTCCTATAATTTCTCCGCTTCGTTTCACTCTTGCTTGGCAATCTTTAATCAGTTTCCCGTCTTCCACTCTGCCGCCAACTATCATTGAGCCGCTTTCAGCTCGAAAAATGGCGACAATTTTTAAAATGCCAAACTCTGTAACCACCAATTCTGGAATCAACAATTTTTCCAATTCTTCTTTTACAAAATCCAACAAATCATAAATTATATGAAATTCTTGAAAATTAATTTCTGACTCTTCCATCATTTCTCTCGCATTCGCAGGAGCGATAACATTAAATCCTAAAATCAGCGCCTTACCCGCAACCGCCGTAGAAACATCGTCGGCGGTTATATTGCCCAAACCTTTACCGACAACTTTTATGCCGACCTCGCCGTGTTGAATTTTACCCAAAGAACCAACAATCGCTTCCAATGACCCGAGCACATCGGCTTTGACTACAACATTAAGATAAATTTTTTCACTTTCTTTGTCTTGTTCAATCGCAATAGCCGATTGTTTTTCCGCGCCTGTTTGTTTTATTTTTTTCACTCTAACGTCCACTTGCGTCGCGTTTTCCGCGGAACCCACATCAAGCACATCGCCGACTTGCGGAGCGACTTTAAATCCGAGAATCCGCGCCGGACAACTTGGAGACGCTGTTCGCAAAACCTCGCCTTTATAATTTTTCATTGCTCTTACTTTTCCGTAAATTTCTCCGTTTATAACTAACGGGTCGTTAATGTTTAAAGTTCCGGTTTGAACCAAAATCGTGGCAACCGGCCCTTCGCCTTTATCAACATGCGCTTCAATAATCGTTCCGGCCGCTGGACGGTCGGCATTAGCTTTTATATTTTCCGCGTTCATATCCCCGACCAAAAGCAGTGTGTCCAAAAGTTTGTCTATATTTAATTTTTTCAAAGCGGAAATTTCCACCATTGGCGTATCCCCTCCCCAATCATCACTCAAAACATTGTATTGGGACAAATCGGCTTTTACTTTTTTAACATCCGCGCCTTCCTTGTCCATTTTATTAATCGCCACGACCATTGGTAATTTGGCGGCTTTTATAATGTTAATCGCTTCCACTGTTTGCGGTTTAACGCTGTCATCTGCTGCCACAACCAAAATGGCGATGTCCGCGACTTTCGCTCCTCTGCTTCTCATCACAGTGAAGGCCTCGTGTCCCGGAGTGTCAATAAATGTAAGCGGGGTGATTTCTTTTGTTTTCGGATTAGTCCACATCACCTGATACGCGCCTATATGCTGTGTGATTCCTCCGGCTTCCTGCGCCACGACATTCGCGCTGCGGATGGCATCCAATAATTTCGTTTTGCCGTGGTCCACGTGCCCCATTACGACTACAACCGGCGGACGCGAAGATTTTCCTTCGTCGTCTTCGGACAAAATCTTTTCCAAAGCTTCCGTGTGCGCCGCGAGTTCAATGCTATTTTCTTTTTTGCTTTCGGTTTTAAAACCGAATTCCTGCGCGATAAGCGCGGCAGTATCGTAATCTATATTTTCATTTTGATTCGCCAGCACTCCGTTTTTGATAAGTTCCATTATAACTTTTGTCACAGGAATTTGCATCAAATCGGCCAAAACGCGCACGGTTACGGTTTGTGGAATAACAACCGTCGCCCCACTCTCCCCTCTTACTTTTTTTTCAAGCTCTTTTTGTTTTTCTTTTTCAATGATTTCCCTTTTATCAAGCGTCGCTTTAATGTTTCTCCACGCGCGCCGTATCTGTTCCGCCACCCTGTCGTCAATTTTTACAGCCCTTGCGCCGACATCATAACCGAACTCCGGCAAAATTTGCAGGAGCTTTTGTGGATTTACTTTTAATTGTCTGGCTAATTCCGATACATTCATGTTATTTAAACTTAAAATGATTTGTAAAATCAATTCAATCAAATTAAGTATAAATTAAATAAAACGAAAAGTCAATAATTTGTAATGGGTCAAGACATCTGACACGCTTTTCCAACGGCACAAACAATTGTCTAAATTTGACACAAAAACAAATAGGTGCTACTATTTACATAGTAAATTTTATTATTAACTTGATCTTTGAGGGATTAAGGAAAGCGAAAAACGCGAAATTTGGCTGAAAATGGTGTTTTTCGGAAGCATTGGCACAGCGTAAACGGCTTAAAAATATGGTTAATTTCGTCTCTAATTTTAAAAAAACATATACTTCTTCCGCGCTTGTTATTTTCGGACGATTCGTAAAAATTTTTGAGACAAAGACCCGTTAAAAAGGCCTGTTTTTCGTTATATTATTATTTTGAATTAAAAGCGTTTTACAGCTTTTTATTCCTTAATGCGCCCTCAAAATCTTTTGAGGTTTTTTATTATGGAAACTATATTTATTACAATCGCGGTGGTCGCCGTTGTTGCTGGAATGGGCGTTGGCATCGCTTTGGGTTATGTTTTGCGCAAAAAAATAGCTCAGGCGCAGGCCAACTCTATTGAAGCCAAAGCGGAAAAAATACTCACTGACGCGAAAAACAAACAACAGGAGTATATTATTGAGGCAAAAGAAAAAGCGAATAAAATCGTTGACGACGCAAAACGCGAAGAAAAACAAACACGCCAGGAATTACACGGGTTGCAACAACGTTTGGAACGGCGTGAAAATATGTTTGACCAAAAACTTATTGAGTTACAAGACAGGCAGCAAAAAATGCAAGAAAAAGTTGAACAAATAAACAAGGTGAAACAAGACATAGAACAACTGCGCGAACAGGAATTCGCGAAACTGCAAAATATCGCAGGCTTAAACAAAGAAGAGGCGCGCAATATTTTAATTAAAAAAGTTGAAGAACAAAGCAAAGAAGATTTGGCGATAAGAACAATGAAATTGGAAAAAGAATCGTCAGAGGTTTTTGAAGAAAAAGCGCGTGATATTATCGTGACGGCCATTCAACGTTGCGCGTCTTCGCATGCCGCCGAAACGACTTCCACTTTGGTTAATTTAACCAACGAGGAAATGAAAGGACGCATTATCGGCAAAGAAGGAAGAAACATAAAAACGATTGAAAAACTCACCGGCTGTGAATTGATAATTGATGAAACTCCTGATGTGATAACCGTGTCCGGCTTCTCCCCTATTCGCAGACAAATCGCGAAATTGGCTTTGGAAAAATTAATGGCCGATGGACGCATCCAACCCGCGCGCATTGAAGAATTCGTTGAAAAAGCCAAAGAAGATTTATCGCTTGATATAAAAAAATCCGGCGAAGAAGCGTTATACAAAACAGGCATCACGGGAATTGACCCAAAACTCGTAAGCATTTTCGGAAGATTAAAATATCGCACAAGTTTCGGTCAAAATATTTTAAACCATTCAATTGAAGTTGGTTTTCTTTCAGCTTTAATAGCAACGGAATTAAATTTAGACGCAGGTAAAGCAAAAAGATGCGGTCTTTTTCATGACATCGGAAAATCCGTTGACCACGAAACACAAGGCTCTCATCCTGAAATCGGACACATGATTCTCAAAAAATTCAACATGGACGAAGATGCCGCGCAGTCAGCTCTTACCCACCACGCAGACAAACCGTATAATGTCTATGCGTCCATTGTTAAAGCCGCGGACGCGATTTCCAGCTCGCGCATTGGAGCCCGCAAAGACACCTACGAACAATTTATCGCGCGTTTGGAAGAATTGGAAAAAACAGTCAATTCTTTCCCGGGTATTGATAAAGTATATGCCATTCAAGCAGGACGAGAGGTGCGCGTTTTCGTAAAACCGAACGAAATTGATGATTACGCCGCGTTTCAAATGGCAAAAGATGTGGCTCGCAAAATAGAACAAGAATTGCAATATCCTGGCGAAATCCGCGTCACGATTATCCGCGAAACACGAGTAATTGAATACGCGAAATAATTATTGTGCTAAAGCCACACAACACTTCCAGCAGGGTCGAATGACCCTGCCAGCCAGGTCGCTCAATCCTGCCAGCAGGGTCGAATGATACTGCCAGCAGGGTCGAATGATACTGCCAGCAGGGTCGAATGACCCTGTGGATAAGTTGTTTTGCCTTATTGTAGCGGAATAATAATAAGTATGGTAAGATAAGAAAGTAAAAGTCATTATTTTATCTTTATAAAGAGAGGGGGTGAATTTATGAACAAAGCAGAATTATCACAAGCATTAGCGGAAAAATTAAGCGCTTCCAAAAAAGAAGCCGAGGATATGATAAATGGTTTTATTGAAATCGTCACATCTTCTTTAAAGAAGGGCGAAGAAGTGGTTTTAACAGGTTTCGGCGCTTTCAGCGCTAAAATGCGCGCCGCTCGCGTAGGTGTTAACCCACAAAATCCTTCAGTAAAAATTCAGATCCCGGCCGTGAAAGTACCGAAATTTAAAGCAGGAAAGGCGTTAAAAGACGCTTTGAAATAATCTTCACCAAAAACAAAACATCCCGACCAAATCGGGATGTTTTGTTTTGTGTAGACGCAATGGGGCTAGGGTGGAACACCGTAGTTGAAATAATCAAAGCGCGACTATTAAACGCATCCTTGTAAATTGCTGTGAATGTAGAATTTATTTCTTATTTTTCTTTCCATTTAAATATCTCTTCATTGTTTTATCAAAATCAGAAATAAGATTTTTGTTCTGTTCTTTTTTGTATTTTTCAAATTCTGCATTAGCCACCAGTACGGCTTGCTCGGCGCTTACTTTACCTGAATTAACTAGAAGTTTTTTCTCGCTCAGTTTCAAAAAATCATCAAGTTTACCAATCCAGTCAGTCATTTTCATAAATCGACCGTTTGTTGCTTGTAATTCAGCAAAATCTAAATAAAGTGAAACAATTAAATTGAGTTGTTTTAGCTCGTTCTCCGACAAATAATTCTTGGCAATTTTTATATCTTGAGCGGTGACGTATTTACCCTTGAAATTAGTTAGCCCCATCATCAGTTTTTTGCTATTCGCCCGATTGGCCACAATTTCTGCTGCCGTTTGTCCATGAACAGCAAAATGCATTTTGTTTTGAACAATAGCAAAAAAATCTTTTGTTAGTTCGTCGTCCTTTTTATAATCAATGCTAGTGGCGTAAATGTCGGTTACTTTTTGATAAAAATTGCGTTCACTACTCCGGATATCTCTAATTCTTTGGAGCAGTTCTTCAAAATAACGCGATTTATTATCGCCCTGTTTTAATCGTTCATCGTCTAACACAAACCCTTTTATAATATATTCCTTAAGCCGCTGTGTTGCCCAAATTCTAAACTGTGTTCCACGCAATGATTTAACTCGATAGCCGACGGAAATAATGATATCAAGATTATAATAATTTGTCGGTTTAGTAGAAAATTCGGAATTTCCGAATTTTCTCATTGTTTGTGCTAAAACAAGCTCTTTTTCATCATAAATATTCTGAATGTGCTCATTTACCGTAGATTTTGATTTATCAAAAAGAACAGTCATTTCATCTTGGGTAAGCCAAACAGTTCCATCTTCCATTTTCACTTGCAGTTTTGCTTCCCCGTCATCAGTGGTGTAAATAATTATTTGTGACTTATGGTTGTTTTTTTTCATACATTCATGAGAATTCAGGCATTATTTTGGTCATGCGCAGATATTGGATAATGTTTATTATAATATACTTTTTTCGTTGTTTGTACATCAATTCAAAGTAAGTGCATCAATGGAACATAAAATCCGCTATGGTAGCCCCAACGGGAATCGAACCCGTATTACCACATTGAAAGCGTGGTGTCCTAGCCATTAGACGATGGGGCCAGAAAAAATTTAAAAGCGTAATTATTATATGTTATTTTTAATCAAAAGTCAAGGGATAACATTGACATTTGCTGAATTTTTTGATAAAATTATTTTAACTTTGTCAGGGTAGCTCAGATGGTTAGAGCACGGGATTCATAACCCCGAGGTCGGGAGTTCGATTCTCCCCCCTGACACTAAAAATCGTTCTTTAAAATCTGCCGATTGGCGGAAGGAGGAAAATGATGGAAGGAGAACTTATACGTGTTGGAGACGAAGTTATCATTACAATTCCGAAGGAGAATCGGGATTGGGGCTGCAACCCATGCCCTGATGGTTCAAAAGCGACCGTCCTCGGCTTCTCAGAAATCCACTATGGACGGCTCACAAATTGTGACATCAAACCCGGGGTGTACACCAACTACTATTGGGTGAAGCTACGTATAGAAGACGGCCGTGAGCTCACGGTACCGGACCGCTTCCTTGAACTCTCTGACAAGTCCGTGTACGAACAACGGCTGGAGGCATTCCAAAAATACCAACGGGAAAATCCCGACAACTGGTATAAAAACGAGGAATTTATTCGGGAACTTCCAGATACTCCATTCTGTGAAGGCGATCTCGTTTGCGTCCGTGACAGTTACTTAATCAGGAGCGCACGACGAAACAACTTCCAAGTTATGGGGATTGACTATGACAGTAGAGAAAAAATAATGTATTGGCTCGCTTCCGACATATCGCATGTGAAGTCCTTAATTGTATATGAAGACGATATAGAGCTCGTCGAACACGGCTCTGTGTGGAAGAAGCTCCATAATAAAGAATAAAAAATTTTTAACATATTCGCCGATGATATCATCGGCGAATATTTAATTTAATGTCAAAAATCATTTTCTTGAAAAAAATTCTACAATAAGTTATGATTCATTTAATAAACTCGCCACACGGTATTCGCGAGATTCTAATAAACAAACTTTGCTATGTTAGTTCTCGGTGTTGAAAGCTCTTGCGACGATACTTCCGTGGCCCTTTTGGAATGTTCCAAACAGGGCTGTTTTGTTGTAAACGAACTTACGGCTTCTCAAATTGAAATCCACAAAAAATACGGGGGCGTTGTTCCTGAAATTGCAGGCAGGATGCATGCGGAAAAAATCATTCCTTTGATTGAAGAAGTTTTAAAAGACGGCGCAAAACCGGACGCCATCGCCGTGACTGCCGGACCTGGACTTATGACAGGACTTATTATTGGTGTGGAAGCGGCAAAAACTTTATCCTATGCTTTAAATGTTCCGCTGATTGCGGTGAACCATATTGAGGGACACATTCATTCTGTTGAAATTTCCAAACAAACTCCAAATTCCAATAGCCAAATTACAAAAACCGACGACAAAATTTTGCCCATTCGGAAAAGTCCAAAAATAATTTATCCGGCGTTGGCGCTTGTTGCGAGCGGAGGACACACGGAATTGATCTTGGCAAAAAAACAAGGCCGATACAAAAAAATCGGCGCCACGCGCGATGATGCCGCCGGCGAATGTTTTGATAAAGTTGCCAAGATATTGGACCTCCCATATCCGGGCGGACCGCAAATTTCCAAGCTCGCGATTGAAGGCGACCCGAAAGCGATAAATTTTCCCAGACCGATGTTGAAAAATAAAAATTCTTCATCTAAAAACGGACTATCTTGGGATTTCAGTTTCGCCGGATTAAAAACCGCCGCGCTTTATTGGTTGCGCGACCATAAAAAAATAAATAAAAATGACTTTTGCTCTTCTTTTGAACAGGCGATTATAGATGTGTTGGTCGGAAAAACAATGAAAGCCGTTGAAAAATTCAAACCGAAAACCATAATCTTGGCAGGCGGCGTTTCAGCAAATAAAAAACTTCGCGAAACTTTAATTAAAGAGGTAAAAAACCAAGCTCTAAAATACTCGGTCCTGCTGCCAAAATCCGAATACTGTATGGACAACGCGGCGATGATTGCCACGGCCGGTTATCACCACGCCTTGAAAAAAGATTATGTTTTATGGCAAAATATAAAGGCGGACCCGAATTGGGAAATCGCTTAATTTAACTAATTTATAACATATCTTTTTATGACATTTTTAAAAGAACTTTGGGCTGAAAAATCAAGCGGGGAAAAAACAGGAAAAACAATTGAGGAAAATAAAACTGCGCATGAATTATTAATTTGGAATAAATTGGAAAGAGAAATTAAAGAAATAATCAGTAACGCTGAATCGCAAAAAAATAAAGAACAATCAGAAACACTGTTTGAAGATTTAAAAAAATCAATTATATATTACGCGAATCTGGTAAAAAATACCCCGAATAATAAATTGATAGGAGTGGAGTCGCGAGAAGAATATGAAAAAATAATAAAGGATAACGACAAAAGACGTTTAGCGCACAACGCGCTGATTGACAATCTGAATATACTTTCCCGTTTGTGCAAAAAATACGGCTATGATAATAATTGGAGAGAAGAAATGGGAAATGATAGAGAAAGAATTACCGAATGGGCGCTGGCGATATGCGAAACAATAAAAAATAATCCCGTTTAATCCGGGATTATTTTTTTTAATTCTTCTTTAATCTCTTTTCCTTCTCCTATTGTATACGAAGTTTTAATTTTTTTGTCTCCGACTACCAAATACACTGGCTTTGAACCCTGATATTTTTTTAACACTGTTTTTATTTCGTCCGCTTTGGATTTTACAACCGAGGCCGGAATTTTAATTTCTATTCTGTCGGTGAAAACTTCAAAAAAATTTTTATCATCGCCGGTTTGCGGCTTTTGACTATTCAGTCCGAGCTGTCTCGCGATTGAAACCGCGTTTTCTTTCGTCAAAATATACGCCTTTTCAACAAAAAATTTGTCATCATTTTCTTCTTCCGATGTTTTTCCGAGCACGCACACTGTTTTGCCTTCTTGCCACACGTCTTTCGTGGTTTCATAAGTGCGAGGAAAAACCAAAAGTTCCAGCAAACCGGTTGTGTCTTCCAATGTAGCAAACATCATCGGCTTGCCGTTTCTGGTTATTTTCTTTTGAATTGAATCAATCACTCCGCCCACCGCGACCCAGCGCCCGCGCGGTTGCGCCGGAAGGTCGTTTATTGAAGTCAAACAACCTGCCATCAATTTTTCAAAAATCGTAAAAGGGTGCGCTGTCACGAACAAACCCAACAGCTCTTTTTCCCATTTTAATTTTTCTTCCTCAACGGCTTGCGCCGCCGGTTCCAATCTTATTTTGCTTGACATATCCATTTTCGTGCCGATAAAAAGAGAATTTTGTTTCGTGTTTTTCGCTTCCTGCGTTTGTCTGGTGAATGAAAGTAAATTTTCTATATTGGCAAGCAAAATTCCCCTGTCTTGATTAAAGCTATCCAACGCGCCGCATTTTATCAAACTTTCCAATGATTTTTTGTTTAAATCTTTGTCTTGCACGCGCGCCAAAAAATCTTCCAGATTTTTATATTCGCCTCTTTCTTTTCTTTCACGATAAATAACATCCGCGATATGTTCGCCTAAATTTTTAACGCCGTTTAACCCGAAACGAATATGCTGTTCGTTATTTTCCCATCCTACCATGGCGAAATTTTTAAAACTTTCATTGATATCCGGCGGTAAAACACGAATACCCATTTTTTCGCATTCGCGTATAATTTCAGGCACTTTTTCTATATCCCCGCTTTCCGCTATAAGCACGGCTGTCATAAATTGCACCGGAAAATTCGCTTTCATAAACGCGGTTTGATAAGCCACTACAGCATAACTCGCCGCGTGCGCCTTGTTAAAACCATACGCCGCGAACGGTTCAATCCTTTCCCAAAGCTGATTGATTTTAGTTTCCGACAATTTACCAAACTCTTTGCAACCTTTATAAAATTTGTCCTTTTGCTTCGCCATCACTTCAGGAATTTTTTTGCCCATGGCTTTTCTGAATTTGTCCGCTTCTTCCCAATTATACCCAGCTAAATTTATCGCAGTAAGCAAAACATCATCCTGATATACAATTAAACCAAGCGACTGATCCAAATAATCTTGCATGCGAGAATCTAAATATTCCACGTTTTCAAGATGATTTTTACGACGAATATAATCCGGAATTGAATCCATCGGACCGGGCCTGAAAAGCGCAACCATTGCCATAATATCAAGGATTGATTCCGGCTTAAGTTCTTTCAAATATCTCGTCATGCCTGAACCGGATAGTTGAAACACTCCAACTGTTTCTCCGCGCGCCAACATCTCATAAGTTTTTTTATCGTCCCACGGATATAAATTATAAATATCAACTTTTTTACCTGTCGTTTTTTCAACGATTTCTACAGCATGCCCCAAAATTGATAAATTGCGTATACCGAGAAAATCCATTTTTAAAACACCCGATGCTTCAACCGCGTGCATCTCGTATTGAGTGATAATTTTATCTCCTCCAACTTCGTATTGCACCGGCGTAAAGTCAGTGAGGGGGGTCGGTGAAATAACCACACCGGCCGCGTGAATGGAAGTGTGTCGCCCGCAACCCTCAATTTTTTGCGCCAAATCCAAAAGTCTCTTCACTTGAGAATTTTTTTCATAAAGCGATTTTAACTCCGGTTCCAATTCCAACGCTCTGGCGAGTGTCATTTGAAAACCTTGCGCTCCGAAAGGAATAAGCTTGGCGACATGGTCGCAAAAAGAATAAGTATAACCAAGCGCCCGCCCGACATCGCGCACAGCTCCGCGAGCCATCATCGTGCCGAAAGTTATAATCTGCGCAACTTTATCCGCTCCATATTTCCGCGTTACATAAGCAATCATATCGTCTCTGCGGTCATCGGCAAAATCCGCGTCAATATCCGGCGGACTTGGACGAAAAGGATTTAAAAACCTTTCAAAAGGAAGTTTGAAAAACAAAGGATTTACAGTGGTAATGCCCATCGCGTAAGCAACGAGTGAACCGGCTGCCGAACCCCTGGTAGTTTCCACGATGCCGTTCTCGCGCGCGTAATTCACATAATCCGCGACAACAATAAAATACGGAGAATATCCTTTTTTTGCGATAATTTCCAGTTCATAATCCAATCTCTTTTTTTCTTCTTCCCCCACTTTTATCAAATCGGGCAAACGTTTATATGCCTGCTCTTTCAGATATTCATCGGCAGTAACGCCGGGCGGTATTTCAATCGGAGGAAAATTCCATTTATTAAGCTCTATTTTTAAATCAACTCGTTCGGCGATTTTCACCGTATTTTCCATAACTTCCGGAATGTGTTTGAACCTTTTGGCTATTTCTTCTCCTGTGGCGAGCGAGCAGTCAATTCCTGCCATCGTTTGTCTGTCCTGTTCTTCAATCGTGCGTCCGTCGCGAATGCAAGTTAAAATATCTTGAGCTTCAGAGTCTTCGGGATTCAAATAATGCGCGTCGCGCGTCACGACCAAAGGCGCTCCGGTGTCTTTAGACAATTGAACTAATTTTGTGTTCAATTCCATTTGCCCTTCCAAAGCCGGCAAATCCATCAGCTCCAAATAAAAATTTTCCTTTCCAAAAATGTCCTGATATTCTTTAACAGCCGATTCGGCTTTTTTTATATCGTTTTCTTTATTCAAAATCCAAGGAATTTCTCCCCGCAGGCACGCGGATAAAGCGATTATACCTTCATGATATTGCCGCAATAATTCTTTATCCAAACGAGGCTTATAATAAAATCCTTCCAAATGCGCCAAAGAGGATAATTTCATCAAATTTTTATAACCTGTATAATCCAACGCCAATAAAACCAAATGAAAATATTTCTGGTCATGCGCATTTTTTTCAAACCTGTTGTTCGGCGCCAAATACGCTTCCATTCCGATTATCGGTTTGATTCCTTCTTTCAGGCACTCCTGATAAAATTCAATCGCCCCATACATATTGCCGTGGTCGGTCAAAGCGAGCGCGCTAAAACCTCTCGCTTTGGCGGCTTTCACAAGTTCGGGAATTTTTGGCAAACCATCCAACAAAGAATAGTGGCTATGAACATGAAGATGAACAAATTTTGACATATTGTCGTTATAACTCATTAAAAGGCAATGTATTTTAACCTAAAATAACAAAAAAAAGCAAACAAAAATCCCGACTGTATGTCGGGATTTTTGCTTTAATTTTCTATTTCGCGGAATCTGTTATCTTCTTTATTTTCTTTGCCGCGGATTCAACCGCTTTATTCACTGCTTCCTTGGCGGTTTTATTCGCGCTTTCCGCGCCTCTGTCCAGCCACTCCTCGGCTTTGCGCGAAACCACTTTCTTTACCAGTCCGGTCGCGCCCTCAGCCGCGAATGTCATTAAATTTGATATTTGTTCAACTCTGTTTTTCACATGATTGATTGATTCAGTGAGAGACTGCAAACGCACCCTGAATTCTTCAGCGATTTTGCTGGCATTTTTTAAAATTCTAATCGCGTAAAAAAACATCCAACATAAAAATACGGTCACCCATAAAATACAAAAAGAAATAACTATATATAAAATGTCTTTTGAAGTGAATAGCATGTTTTTCCTCCTACTTTCAATCTCGACTGAATGCCGAAATTGAAATTAATTAATAAGCGAGCTTATTTATTTTTGTTATTGGTCACTTGTCATTGGACATTGGACATTGGACATTGGACATTGGACATTGGACATTGGACATTGGAATTTATACGGAAGTATTATATCACTTTTAACGAAAATACTGAAATTTTTTAACGCCTGACTTCCGCCCCAAATGTTTCTTCCAAAATTCGCGATGCTTTATTACGCGCTTCGTCAACTTCTCCGGCTGTTAATGTTTTGGAAATATCTCCAAAAACAAATCTGTAGGCCATACTTTTGTATCCTTGTCCTATCTTTTCCCCTTCATAAACATCAAACAATTTTATTTCTTTTAACAAATGAACATTGCCTGAAATCGCGGAAAAAATTTCAGCGTGCGATATTTCTTTTTTTACGATAAACGCTATGTCTCTTACTGCTTCCGGATATTCGGAGATCGTTGAATAGGTTTTTGCCTTAATGCCTTTTTCCGACAATTTATTAAGATTCAACTCCAAAACACCGATTCTCACTTCCAAACCGAATTTTTCTCCGGTCAAAGGATTAATTTCATAAACGCATCCAATTTCTTCTCCGTCTTTTTTAACAACGGCCGCGCGTTCCGGATGTTGCCACTTCTTCGGAGATGGCTCCGCGGAAATTTCAAAATCGCAACCAAGACAATCATCAATGGTTTCCAACGCTTTTCTCGCTTGCGTAAACGGCATTTTGTCTTTTTTGGAAGCGTAAACCAAAGTTAACCATGTGTCCTGCCTTGGTAAAAGCTCATCGTCTTTTGCCGAAGTTCTGGCTCCCGGTTCTTCCATAAGATAAGTTTTGCCGGTTTCAAATAATCTTATCTCGTCGCAATATTCAATGTTTTTTTTCAAATTCCCCAACAAATTTATTACCAAATTTCTGCGTACGAACGGACGATCTTTGGAAAGCGGGCTGTCTAATTCTATATATTTTTCCACTTCATCTTCAATTTCTTCAATATCACGCAAACTCACAAACGAATAATTATACGCTTCAGTAAAATTAAGCCGACCGACCAATGTATTTTTAATTTCTCGTTCCAATTTTCCGATTCCGCTAATTTCCGGCGGAATGATTGAAAAAAACGGAGACTGCGAAGGCGCTCTGTGATAACCGTAAATTCTCAAAACCTCTTCAACCAAATCTTCCGCCACCGAAATGTCTTTTGTCGCTCTCCAAGTTGGAATTTTAACTGAAAGAATGTCTTTATTTGTTTTTACTTCAAACCCCAGTCTCTGCAAAATATCAATTATAATTTTTGCAGGAATTTCAACTCCAATTTTTTTGCCGAAAACATCTAGAGGAATTTTAATCGGCCCGACTGGCAATATAAAATCCGACACATCTTCAACCGCGCTCGCCACTTTCGCGCCCGGGCACAAATCAAGCGCAAGCTCAACAGCGCGTCGTAAAGCCGTTTCGCATAAATTCGGGTCCAAACTTTTTTCAAATCTCATTGAAGCGTCAGTGCGTAAACCGAGTTTAACGGAAGTTTTGCGAATCACTGACGCGTCAAAATTCGCTGATTCAAAAACAACTGTTTCCGTTGTTTCGTTCACTTCGCTGTTTTTGCCTCCCATCACACCGGCCAAAGCCAATGGTTTGTTTTCGTCCGCGATTACAAGCATGCTTGAATAAATTTTGTGTTCATTGCCATCTATCATTTTTAAAACCTCTTCGTCTTTCGCTCGTCTCACTATTATTTTCAGTCGTCCACCGTCAATCAATTTTTTCGCGTCAAACGCGTGCATCGGTTGTCCCAAATCCAACATCACATAATTTGTAATATCCACTATATTGTTAATCGGACGCATACCGACGGAAATTAAACTTTTTTTCAGCCAATCAGGCGACTCCACGATTTTTACTCCGGAAATAGCCACTGCCATATAACGCGGACATAATTTTTGGTCTTCAACTTTAATTTCCAATTTTATATCCTTGCCTTTTATAATTTTCGGCGCGGCGTAAGGAACTAATTTTTTTTCAAACAAAACAGCGACTTCGCGCGCGATTCCGTAATGCCCCCATAAATCAGGTCTGTGCGAAAGCGACTTGTTGTCAATTTCCAAAATCGCGTCATCTAAATTCAAAGCTTTCGCCAACGGCAATCCAATGAAAGAATTTTTATCTTTCCGCAAAAAACTCAAATCCAAAATTTCTTTTTCCTCCTTCGGAGGGAACATTTCTCCCAATCCGATTTCAATGGAAGAGCAAATCATACCGCGCGATTCAACGCCGCGAATCTTAGTCGGTTGCAGCTCAATCAAGTCCCCTTCCCCGTGCCAACGCACATTCGCGCCGATTTTTGCCAAAGCCACCAACATACCTTCGGACAAATTAGACCCACCGCATACAACAGTTATTTTTTCATTACTTACATCAACTTCACAAACTTTCAACTTATCCGCGTTCGGATGTTTTTCAACTTTAATTATTTTTCCAACCGCGATATTTTCCAAATCCTTCGCTTTATTTTCTATTTTTTCAACCTCAACGGTGCTCATTTTCAATTTTTCGGCTATTTCTTCCGGAGTTATGGAATCCGGCAAGTCCGCGTATTTTTTTAACCAAGATAAAGATATCAACATATGTTAAAATTGTTTCAAAAATCTTATGTCTCCGCTTTCCAACAAACGAATGTCATCTATGCCGTATTTAAGCATTGCCAAACGAGTGAGTCCGAAACCGAAAGCGAATCCCTGATATTTTTTCGAGTCAACATCGCCCTCGCGCAATACATTCGGATGAATCATGCCGGCGCCCAAAATTTCCAGCCATCCTGTTTCTTTGCACAATCGGCACCCTTTGCCTTTGCACAAAAAGCAAGTTACTTCGCCATTCACGCCCGGTTCAACAAAAGGATAAAACTTTGGCCTCAACCGAACTTCTGTGTCTTTTCCATATAAATGTTTGGCGACTATTTCCAAAACGCCTTTCATATGTCCGAAGTTTATATTTTCATCAATTACAACACCTTCCAGCTGATAAAATGTGTGCTCGTGCCGCACGTCGGTTGCCTCATTGCGAAAACATTTCCCCGGCGATATCATGCGCAAAGGCGCGCCGTATTTTTGCATCGCGCGAACTTGCACCGAGGATGTCTGCGTGCGCATAAGCCAATTCGGATGATTTTTAATATAAAAAGAATCCTGCGAATCGCGAGCCGGATGGTCAACCGGTATGTTGACGGCCGTAAAATTATAATATTCGCTTTCAAGCTCCGGACCGTCCAAAATCAAAAAACCCATTGAAGAAAATAAATCTTCCAGGTCGCGCTGAACAATCGTATTCGGATGAAAATGCCCTCTCTCAAACGGAGGCAGGGATGGAGCCGTAATGTCAATTTTTTCTTTTGCCAAAGATTTTTGCCAATCAGATTCCGACAATTCGCGTTTTTTTTGTTCCAACGCGGACTCTATTTCCTTTTTCACTTCATTGGCAATTTGTCCGACGGCTTTTTTAGCTTCCGCGTTCATATCTTTAAGTTCCTTCATCAAATCGGTAAGCTCTCCGCTTTTGCGTCCCAAAATTTTATTTTCCAAACTTTCCAAATCAATTTTGTCTTTAACAGCCTTCAACGCCATTATCGCCTCTTCTTTAAGTTTTTTAAATTTTGATTCCATATTTTTATGGTATGTAACGAATTACGAAAATAAAATATATGACGAACTACGAAAGGTACGAAAATACGAAATGAGAGTGAGAATATGTAACGAACTGCGGAAGGTATAAAAAATTATTTTTTAAAATATCCTTCCTAAAAATCCAATGATTGTTGATTTGAACACGCTTACGTCTCTCACTGTGATAAAAATCGCGAACGCCATTATCAAAGCGAATCCTACAGTATGCACCCATTGTTCAACTCTTGTGGAAACCGGCCGTCTGGTTATTTTATTTATAAACAGGAAAAACAATCGTCCGCCGTCTAAAGATGGAAAAGGCAAAATGTTAAAAATCGCGAGGTTTAAAGAAAGAAGCGCGGCAAACTGCATTAAATAAGCGAAGCCGAGTCGCGCGAACCTGCCTGTCATTACAGCTATTCCGACAGGTCCGGAAACCGCGCCCCCAACGCCGGCGCCCGTTATTAATCCTTTAATAAGAAAATAAAAAGCTAAAAATATTTCTTTCAAATAAATAAACGCTTCAATAAACCCGTGGTAAAAAGCTTCGTACCAAGGGTAACTCACAATGCCGGTTTCGGCGATTGACACGCCCAAACCGCCCTTTCCGCTGTCTTGATAAACCATCGGATGAATTTTTTTCTCAAATGTTTCATTACCGCGTTTTACGCTCACGGCTAATTCCTTATCTTTGTTTTCATTTACATAATTTTGTATTTCTTTAAGTCGCGGGTTTTCCAAAACGTCAATTTTTATTATCGCGTCACCGGCCATAAGTTCGGATTTTTCAGCCGGAGAATCGGCTATGACTTGCATTATCTCAACCCGCCAATCGCGCACTTTGCTCACATCATTCAAATTTTCCGTCGTCTGCGGCAAACCGAACATAAAACCGATTGAAAGCAAAATTATCGCGACAAAAATATTCATTATCACGCCGGCTGACATAAATATGGCGCGACGCCACGGAGCCTTGTTCGCCAAACTGTCCGCTTCTTCAGAGTTATCGCCTGTTTCTCCTTTTATTTTTACAAAACCGCCAAGAGGAATAAAATTCAACGAATAAACCGTGCCACCGCCCTCAATCGGCTCTATTTCTTTATTGCCAAAAATAAAACGATATTTTTTAATCGGCGCGACAATATCAATTTCTTTTTTTACATCTGTAATCGTTTCTTGTATTATCTCTCGCCCGTCTTGCGATTTAATATCAGATGTTTGAACACTAATCGTTTCTTTTTCCGCGATTTTTTCCAATTTATTTCCGCGCAAAATTTGCACGCCGAAAATTCTCGGAGGAAATCCGAAACCGAATTCATCCACTCTTACTCCATTTTTACGCGCGGCGATAAAATGCCCGTATTCGTGCGAGATAACAAGCAAGGCGAGAATTGCGATAAAAGTGATGATTGTAAACATAATTCAATAAAAATTATAATTCGCGCGATAACCTTGTCTTTTCTCCATTATTTGTTCTATAATAACACAACAAACCCGATATAATCTCCAAAGATATTTATCGGACAAACTTTAATTCTTAAATCATATCAATTATATGATAATAGTTTATATCATTTTAGGCGCAGTGGCAATAGGAGCTTTATGGATTATCGCCACATACAACGGTTTAATACGATCAAAAAACAGGGTGGATGAATCTTATAGCGACATTGATGTCCAACTCAAACGCAGGTATGATTTGATACCGAATTTGGTGGAAACCGTGAGAGGATATATGACACACGAAAGAGAAACATTGGTAAAACTCACCGAAGCGCGAACCGCGGCGATGTCAACGCGCGAAAACAAAACCGCTTCTTTGGCTGAAAAAGAAAACGCGGAAAACGCGTTGAGCCAAACATTGAAAAGTTTGTTCGCGGTTACGGAAAATTATCCGGCGTTGCGGGCAAGCGAAAATTTTTTACAGCTGCAAAATGAGCTGTCAGACACGGAAAACAAGATTCAAGCCGCGCGCCGATTTTACAACGGCAATGTCCGCGATTTCAATATAAAAATTCAAATCTTTCCGACAAACATTATCGCCAACATGCTAAAATTCAACAAATACGATTTTTTTCAAGCCAATGATGGTGAACGACAAAATATACAGGTAAAATTATAATTACGTACGAACTACGAAAGGTACGAAAATACGAAAAAAATTAATTACAAATATGGAACGGCGCCAATTAAAACGTACTGACCTTTTATATCCTGATTTATCTTATAAAATTAATGGTATTTTATTTGATGTTTTTAAAGAACTTGGCGGCGGACATCTAGAAAGATACTACCAAAAAGCTACTGCCTTGGGATTTCGGAACAACGGATTAAAATTTATTGAACAATACCACGTTCCTTTAGTATACTCCGGGGAAAAAATTGGAAAATACTTCATCGATTTTCTTGTTGAGGATAAAATCGTTTTGGAATTAAAACGAGGAGTATTTATTCCGGCTAACATTCTGCATCAAGTTAAAAAATATCTGATTTCAACTAATTTAAAACTGGCTCTTATCGCTTGTTTTACAAATAAAGGCGTGGTGGTAAAAAGAATACTTAATATATATTAACTGTATAATAAATTTCGTACTTTCGCATTTCATCACATATTCTCATTTCGTACTTTCGTACCTTTCGTAGTTCGTACATAAATTATGTATTCTCAAATTTCTTCCAATAAACGCAATTCGGTTTTGCTGATGATGGCAGCGATCGCGATACTCATCTCTTTAGGTTATGTTTTTGATTTGGCATCAGGACGACAGAATTACGGAGGCGTGGCAATCGCCGTATTTTTTTCTTTTATAATGACTGCTGTGTCATATTTTCAAGGCGATAAAATCGCGCTTTGGTCAACTGGCGCTAAACCTGTTTTACACGATGAAAATCAATATCTTTACCACTTGGTGGAAAATCTTTGCATAACTTCCGGTTCTCCGATGCCGAAAATTTATGTTATTAACGACCCGGCAATCAACGCTTTCGCAACCGGCAGAAAACCAGAACTCGCTTCAGTGGCGATAACACGTGGGGCAATGGAAAAATTAAACAAAGAAGAATTGGAAGGCGTGCTCGCGCACGAACTTTCGCATATCAAAAATTATGATATCCGTTTTATGACGCTTGTTGCCGTAATAGTCGGCGCAGTGTCTATTCTTTCAAATATATTTTTGCGTTCCAGATGGTTTTCAGGAGGACGCGACAGCGACCGCGACAACGGAGGCGGACAATTGGCGGCGATTTTTATGATTATAGGAATTATTTTCGCCATACTTTCCCCTCTTATCGCGGAACTTATCAAACTCGCCGTTTCTCGCCGACGCGAATATCTCGCGGACGCGTCCGGCGCGCTGTTGACCCGATATCCGGAAGGGCTCGCTCGAGCGTTGAAAAAAATCGCGTCTGAAAATCTACCTTTGCGTTCCGCTTCTTCAGCAACGGCGCACTTATTCATCGCCAACCCGTTCAACGGAAAAAAACTATCAGCAATGTTTTCCACTCATCCGCCAGTTGAAGACAGAATAAAAAAATTAAGAGAAATGGCGTAAAAATTCAAAATTTGTTTGTCGTCTATCGTCCATTGACCGGCTCAATCAAATCTGAAACTTCTTTAACTTTTTCATCCATTATTTCTTTTTTTCTCGCTTCCAAATTCAAACGCAAAAGCGATTCTGTGTTGGACGCGCGAACATTAAACCAAAAATCCGGATAAGTGAAAGTCAAACCGTCCAAATCGTTTATTTCCGCGTCCGCGTATTTTTCTTTGAGCGCGGACAAAACATTTTCTTTGTTTTCCACGCGAAAATTTATTTCGCCGGAATGAAAATATCTTTTCAGCGGTTTTATGTAATCCGACAAACTTTGGTTTGTTTCCGACAATTCCTGCAATAATTTCAAAATTACGACCATCGGCGCCTCATAAACTCCATGCGGAAATTTGACGAAAAAATGTCCTGACGATTCACCTCCGAAAACCGCGCCGGTTTCCAACATTTGTTTTTTGATAAGAGAATGCCCGACGCGCGTAACCGACGGCGCTCCCCCATTTTCCAAAATCATATCTTCGGTGATTTTTCCCGGACGAATATCATAACAAATCACGGCGCCTGGATTTTCGCGTAAAAACAATTTTGCCATAATTCCCCTGAGCATCGCAGGTTCCAATACCTCGCCTTTATCGTCAATAAAAAAAATCCTGTCGCCATCGCCATCCGTTGAAATTCCCAAATCGGCTTTTTCGCTTAAAACTTTTTCTTTCAAATCTTTCACATTTTTTTCTTGAAACGGGTCCGGCTGATGCGCTGGAAACGAACCGTCCAAATCAAAATTCATTTTTACAAAATCCACTTGCGGCAAATCCGCGAATAATTTTTCCAAATACAAAGCGCCCATTGAATTGGCAGCGTCCGCAATAATTTTAAATTGTTTGATTTTGGCGATGTCCGCGTATTTTTCGCAAAAATTTTTTTCTTCTTCCAACGCCGTGTCAATGCTGATTATCATTTCTTTTTTTTCACTCGCCGGCGAAAAATTATCAGCCGAAACCGTCTCTCGTAATTCCTCCATCCCGGTTCCCTGTCCGAACGGAATCGCTCGGTCGCGAATTATTTTTATTCCATTGTATTCTTTCGGGTTATGCGATGCTGAAATTAAAAGCCCTCCGTCATAACCGTAATATGAAACCGCGAAATAAAAAGTTGGGGTTGAAGCCAAACCGATATCAATAATCTCCGCGCCTGCGTCTATCAAACCGCGTTTTACGGCCTCAAACAAAGACGGGGAAGAAATCCGCATATCGCGTCCGATAACCAATTTGATTCCAATTTTTCCTGTTTCTTTTTTACGCGTTTCAGCGAACGCGCGAGCGATTTTGTACGCCAAATCCTCATTTAATTCCTCGGGATAAACCCCGCGCACATCGTATGCCTTGAAAATTGACATAAAATATTAAATTACAAATTACAAATCAAGCCAAAAATCCAAATGTCAAATTGTCATTGCGCTTCGCTCGTAATGACAATATTGTCCATTATCCGTTAATGTCACAAGACAGGGATCCCTCTCCGCCCTTGGCGGATCGGGATGACAGCATCGTCCGTAATCCATAGCCCATAGTCCGCCATCGTCCGCTTTGACTCTTTGCTGTAAATATCATATAATATAACCGTAAATTAAAGCAAATTTTTATTTCGCCTTAACCTGTCAGTTTATCGTAAACGGATAAACAAAAAGGCCTAAATTTTTAATTTTATGGACATTCTTGACCGTTTTTCAACTCATTTGCGGGAGACGCTTACGCGGGGAATCGGGACGGCAACCGAATTGTATAATTCGGAAGTGGAGCCAATCCACCTTTTTTTTGCTTTACTCGCGCAAAAAGGTTCAATCGCGTCAGAAATAATGAATCGCCTGAAAATAGACAAAAAAAAAGTTGAACAAATAATTGTAAATTTGCCGAAAAATTTTCAAGAAAAAATAATTCCAACCGGCAAACACAACCAAACCGCGGAGAATGTATTGCCCGCTATGTCGGTCGCGAGCCGTTTCGCTTTGGAAAAAGCCATGTCAATCGCGCATAAAAATCAACATAATTATATAGGAACCGAACACCTTTTGGCCGCGCTTGTTCAATCGGACGACGCTTTAATAAAACAAGCTCTCAAGGAAAGCGGAGTTAAAGCCGATAATTTGGAAAAACAATTGGAAACGGTTTTAAACAACGCCACTCAATTTCCAAAAATAGCCGAGATGACCGAAGCGCTGGAAAAAATTCAAGGACAGTTAATCGGCGACTCTTTGCTCTCCGGATTATCGGAAAACGAAGAAAAACAACCGCGCAAAACATCTCACAAAAAAAAGCAGGAATCGGCTTTGGATTATTTTGCCACCAATCTCACAAGTACGGAAAACCAAAAAAATATTGACCCTGTCATAGGACGCGAGATGGAAATTGAACGGCTCGTGCAAATACTTTGCAGACGGACAAAAAATAATCCCGTGCTTTTGGGAGAGCCAGGTGTCGGTAAGACAGCCATAGTGGAAGGTTTGGCGAAAAAAATTTTTGAAAACAAGGAACCGGCTCTCGCCGGCAAAAAAATTTACGCTTTGGATATGGGGCTTCTCATTGCCGGCACCATTTATAGAGGCGAATTTGAAGCGCGTCTGAAACAAGTGATAGATGAGATTTCAGAAGATAAAAGCATTATTCTTTTCATAGACGAAATTCACAACATCGTCGGCGCGGGTTCAAATCAAGGAACAATGGACGCGGCGAACATCTTAAAACCCGCTCTAGCGCGCGGTCTCATTCATTGCATCGGCGCCACTACTCCGACCGAATTCAAAAAACACATTGAAAACGACCCGGCCCTTGAAAGACGTTTTCAGCCGATATTTACGCGCGAATCCGGAATTGAAGAATCAATAAAAATTTTAAACGGCATAAAAGAAAATTACGAAAAATTCCACAATGTAAAAATTACAAACGAGGCCGTGGAAGCCGCGGTTAAACTTTCTGAACGTTATATTCCAAATAAATTTTTACCGGATAAAGCCATTGATATTTTGGACGAAACCGCCTCAGCTTTGCGTTTGCGAAAAAAACCGACCCTGAATGAAAATAAACTTTTACGGCTTAAACAAAAACTTGAACAAGTTTTGATTTCCAAGGAAAAATCCGCCGCGTCTGATAATTTTTCAGAAGCCGCAAAATGGAAAGACGAAGAAAAAAAACTCGCGGAAGAAATCAAAATAACGGAAAACATAATTTCTAAAAACAAAAAAATCATCGGCGAAATAGGCGCGTTGGAAATCGCGGAACAAGTTGCTAAAATCTGCGGGACAAAACCCCAAGAACTTCTGATGGGAGAAAAAGAACGAATGAATGGTTTAAAAAACGATTTAAAAAAATACATTTTGGGACAAGACGAGGTTTTGGAAGAAGTAAGCCAAGGCATAATTCGCTCTCAATTAGGCATCGCGGACGCGAACAAACCGACCGCTTCGTTCTTTTTTGTCGGAGAAAGCGGCTCGGGCAAAACCGAACTGGCGAAATCAATCACCAAGGCGCTCTATCCCGCGCACGACGCTCTCATACGTCTTGACATGAGCGAATTCAATGAAAGTTTCGGTGTGTCAAAACTTTTAGGTTCGCCTGCCGGATATATCGGCTACAAAGAAAGCAACCAATTCACGGACAGGGTGAAAATGAATCCTCACAGCGTTATACTTTTTGATGAAATAGACAAGGCGCATCGCGATGTCGTCAAACTTTTATTGCAAATTCTGGAAAGCGGCGAGATTACGGATTCAACCGGTAAAAAAATTTCTTTGCGTCAATCAATTATAATCCTTACTGCCACAACCGGAGTTGAAGAAACAAAAAACGGATGCATCGGTTTCGGAAACTCCTCACAAAAAAAAGAAGACCGCGTAAAAATCGCGGTAGAAAAATTAAAAGAACATTTTTCCGCCGAACTTATCAATCGTATTGATAAAATTTGTTTATTTAACCATATTTCTCCGGAAATTCTTTCGGAAATAGCAGATTTGGAAATAAAACAAATCAACGAACGGCTGAAAAAATATAAAACCGCCGTGCAAACCGACAAACAAATTTTGGATTGGCTCGCTCGGCAATTGCCCGCGTCGGAAACAAACGCGCGTTCCATTCGCCGGCTCGCGCGCGAAGAAATAGAAAAAATAATGTCTGAAATAATATTGAAAGGAAAAATAAAATCCAATTTCAAATTAACCGTTGAAAAAGAAAAATTAATGGCGAGGTAAGTTAGCAAGAACCGCTTTTAATTTCCAATTTATATTTTAACAATTAACAACACAAAATTTTTAATTTTATAATTTTTAAATAAATCTTGATGCTTAAATTTTTAAACATTAAAAATTATAAAATTAAAAATTGATACTTGTGTTTTATATATGTCTCCATTTGAAAAACAAAATTTTAGCTCACCTCCTCCGCAGCTGCCAGAAAACGAACAACATTCCGCGGCTGACGAATTGGCGAGCGCGAGATCCGCAAAACCCGCCGGGGTTGACCCTTCCGGATTTTTAAATCAACGCCCGCGAGAAGAATTCGCGTCTCTTGTTCCGTCTGAAGAAATCGGAGCGGCAGAAGAAATGGAAAACGAAAAAGCGCAAGCGAGAATGGAAAAAGAAAACGAAGAAAGCGCTCCGAATGAAGTTAATGAATATCTGGAAGAAATGGGAGGTATGGCGAATTTTGGAGGGCAAGGACAAGAACGCGGATGGACAAATCAGATAAACAACGCTCTGAAAGAAATAGGCGGCATGAAGTCAGACCAAAATAAACTGGAAAAAATGAACAGATTGGTTACTAAATTGAAAAAACTTGAAAAAGCGGCGCGCGCAGTTGATGCCATCTCCACCATCAAAAATTACCTAGCCATAATGGTTGAAATATGGTGGTGGACGATAATTGGAGCTATAATAGATATAGTAATTGTCATCCCTGCGATTTTTCTCGCTTACTGGCTCGGTTTTGTCAAAGGCAAATTCGCGAAACAAATGGAGGCGCTGAGAAAAACCGCGGAAAAAGCGAAAAACAAAATATCCGCGATTATAAAAATAAAAAATTTGCAAAAAATCAGCCTTGCGGAAGCGGCGACTTTATATGGAAAAAATAAATTATAAATTTTAATCTATGTTTTTCAATTTCAAAAAAATAATTTTAATCGTCATCGTCGTCATAATCGCCGGTCTTATCGGTTTCGCTCTTTATTATATGTTTACCAAAACGGCCCCAATTCAAAAAACAACAGAAACAGGGGAAGTCACGCCGTCAGGACAACTCCCATCGTCCGGAGAAATGCCGGCCGGCGCGACAGGGGCTGAAACCGAAGGAGAAATACCGTCAGGACAACTGCCGTCGGGAATATCCGTTCCGGGCGCGGGAAGCGCGTCCTATTATCAGCCGAAAGCCGTAATAAAAATCAGCGACGATTACGCGGTCCATTCTTCTTTAAATTCAAAAAATGGAAATTATCGCTACTACAATTCAGGCAACGGAAAATTTTACCGCGTTCAAGCCGACGGAACGATAAAAGAATTAACCGACCAAGTTTTTTACAATGTCAAAAATGTAACTTGGGCGAAAAACAACGATAAGGCGGTTTTGGAGTATCCGGACGGCTCAAAAATAATTTATAATTTTGAAATCAAAAAACAAGTCACTTTGCCAAAACATTGGGAAGAATTTTCCTTTTCCTCGGATGGAACGCAGGTCGCCGCCAAAAGCATCGGATTGTCGCCGGAAAATCGATGGCTCGTGACGATAAACGACGACGGAACCGGAACGAAACTTGTGGAGCCGATGGGAAATAACGCCGACCGCGTGCAAATCGCATGGTCTCCGAGCAACCAAACAGTCGCTTTTTCGCAAACCGGCGAACCGCTTGGAGCCGAACGACGCGAAGTGCTTTTTGTCGGATTAAACAATGAAAATTTCAAATCAACGATTGTTGAAGGCATGGGGTTTACTCCGCAATGGTCAAATACGGGAAAAAAGTTGCTATACAGCGTTTACAGCTCACGCACCGATTACAAACCGGAAATTTGGGTTGTTAATTCTTATGGAGATGAAATCGGCTCGGACAGACAAGAGCTAAAAATAAATACATGGGCTGATAAATGCGCTTTCGGAGACGACAACACTCTTTTTTGCGCTATACCGCAAAACCTTCCCCGCGGAGCTGGAATGTCGCGTGAAATAGCGAACAGCTCGTATGATACGCTTTATAAAATTGACTTAAAAACAGGCCTCAAAACCAATATACCATTGGAGGAAAACTATAACATTCAAAACATTTCTTACGACCAATCCAACAATAAACTTTTTTTTAACGACTTAAATAAAAACGGAATTTTTGAAGCGCAATTATAATATGAAAAAATTATATTTGATTCTTTTTATTACAGCGGCTTTGGCAGGAGTTTTCTTTTTTACGCAATACAAAAAAATGCGCGGCATCACAATCACGCATAAAACCACCGATATCATTAGCCAACAAATTTATAACATTCCAATTTCCAACAGCGAAGAACCATACGGAAACCCGGGCGCGCCTATGACGATTGTTGAATTTATTGATTTGAACAATCGCGACAGTCGCGATATTCATCTCGCTCTGGTTGCTTTTATAAATAAAAACACTCAATCGGCAAGATTATTTTGGAAAGACGCTCCATATAAAGGGATTATTTTTCAAAATGATATAATTGCTCATAAAGCGGTCTTTTGCGCCGCTAAACAAAAAAAAGGATGGGAGTTCGCGAATAAAATAGCGACTGAGAAAAAAATAAATGAAGCGATTTTACAAAAAGTAGGACAGAGTGTTGATTTCAACATTGGCAACTGGTGGCTATGCGCCAATTCGCAAGAAGCGAAAGATTATATTGACGCGTCAGCTGCTTTAAGCAAAGCTCTCGGCGTAAATTCCGCTCCGGCGATTTTTGTAAACAATCGCCGTTTGAATTTGGACACCGAAATCCCATTGGAAGAAATTTTAAATAAATTCATTGTCAAATAATTATGCGTGAAATTAAAAAACTCGGAATATCCTGCGTATTAAGCTTGTTTTTGCTGTTATTTTTTTGCGCGCCGGTTTACGCCGGATCGTGTAAATGCCTGCAAACAAGCGATACTGGTTCGGAAGAAATGTGTTATGAAGAAAAAAACAGCGCCAGCGATTGTCCTTCTGGAACTTTGGGAAATCTCACTATCGCTTCATGCAATTTTTTTTCAGGAGCCAATTGTCAAACCGCGTCCACTGAAACAACTCCAGCCGTTACGGATGTCACGGAAGATTTACAAATTAACAAGCCCATATTGGAAATAAACATTCCGCAACTTCAATTGAGCGACGTTGGCGCCGAGCTGGATGAAGAGGGCTACATGCATTTGCCGTGGATAGGAGAATATCTGTCCGCGATTTATAAATTCGGACTTATAGCCATAAGCATTGTCGCGGTGGTTTTGATTATTTTAACAGGAGCAAAAATAATCGTTTCTGACGAAAAAGAAAAAAATGAAGGACTAAAACGCGTCGGACAAATTGTTATCGGCCTTTTCATCGCCTGGGGTTCCTACGCCATTCTTTACAACATCAATCCCGATTTGGTGACTTTTAAACCGTTAAAAGTAAGGTATATACCGCGCACAAGTTTTGACCAACTGATATTTGATAAGGGAAATGAAAACGAATCCTTTGCAACTTCCAACCTTTCGCCATCCGAGCTAGACGGTCTGTTCCGATCATATGCGTCTTGCTATGGCATGGATTGGAAAATTTTAAAAGTTATAGCTCAAACAGAAAGTAACCTAAATCCGAATGTGGTTAACAGGTTTGGTTTTCAAGGCCTGTTTCAAATGAAAAGGGCGTATTGCGAAGGTTCCATGGAAATTGAACCGAGATTACAATCTTCGGGTTTAAATATAAATTGCGAAAATTTATTGGATCCTGAAACAAATACCGCTCTTGCGGCTGCCGGCATCAACCATGATCTTGGTAGAATTATAAATAAATGCGGACAAAATATCAACGGCGCCGATGCGGTAAGATTAATATATATAGGGCATAACAATGGCGCCGGAGTTTTAAGAAGCATATTAAACAGAGTGACAAGCGGTCAATGCCAAGGAAATAATATAAGAGCCATTGTTGAACAAGTTTATAGAAGCGGGGAATTCCATAGTAATATCACAGTGGAAGAAGCATTGCGAAGATTTGATAATGCCATAACCAGAACAGCTCAAAGAGCCCAATCAGCCGGAATTTCCAATGTCTATCCTAACGGTCCAGATACGAACACTTGCCCGCTTTCAACAGGCAGAAGATACGCCGGTATAACAAATAATATAACCACAAATAATATTTTAGCTATCGGCGATTCTATCACAGCCGATTCTTCTTCATACGCGCGTGTTTTGACAATACCTGAATCAAATATAAAAGCGCAAGTTGGCAGAAAAGTTGATATCCCGGGCGAAGGCAGCTGCCCGGGAGAAACATGCGATATGCGCGCTTCAATAAAAAATCTTAATTTATCCGGTTTTACTTCAGTAATCGTTTTAGGAGGAATTAATGATCTGGCCTCTGTAAAAAATGCCCAAACCGTAATTAACAGATTAACCAGTTTATATAATGATATAAAAAATAAAAACAACAATATTAAAATAATAGGTATTACAATACCTCCGTGGGGAAATTGGACTGGCAACAGTGACGCCGCAAATTTACAAGACGAAACGCAAACAATAAATAATTGGATTAAATCAAACGCGGACATAGCTGTTGATTTTTACAGTTTGATACTTGAACCGAATAGCGCCCCTCCAGCGCAACAACAAAGATATAAAGGCGACGGTTTGCACCCGAATTCCGCGGCTCACCAAGTTCTGGCAAACGAAATAAGACAGCGAGCTTTTCCAAACCAATAATTTTATACCAAAAAACGATTTAAAACAGCTATGAGCAAACAAGCTGCGATGTTTATTTGTTCCAATTGCGACGCTCAATATACCAAATGGGTTGGGCGGTGTTTGGAATGCGGAAAATGGGGAACTGTTGAATCCGCCAGAGGCGGATTCGCCTTAAGCGAAAAATCACAAAAGGAAACGGCTGAATTTTCCCCGATAAAAACATTAACTTTAAACGAAATTGAAGGTAAAAACGCGATAAGAATTAAAACAAATATAAATGAACTGGATAGGGTTTTGGGTGGCGGCATCGTGCCTGGAAGTTTAATACTTTTGGGCGGAGAACCGGGCGTTGGAAAATCCACTTTAGCGATTCAACTCTCGTCAATTCTCCCGAATTCATTATATATTTCAGGGGAGGAGTCAACGGAACAGATAAAATTACGAGCGGAAAGGTTGGATATAAAAGCGCCGAATTTGCGTTTGGCGAATGAAACGAATGTTGAAAATATCTCCGCGACCATAAAACAAAAATTTTCGCTTGCCGTGATTGATTCAATCCAAACAATTTATTCCGAAGAAATTGATAGCGAGCCGGGCAATCCGAACCAGCTCCGCGCCTGCGCCGTAAAACTTATGGAAACCGCGAAATCATCAAACACTGCGGTAATCATTATTGGACATGTCACAAAAGAAGGAGTTGTGGCAGGTCCAAAAACTTTGGAGCATTTGGTTGACACGGTGCTCTACTTGGAAGGCGATCAGCGCCATCAGTATAGAATTTTGCGCGCGGTAAAAAATCGTTTCGGCCCGACAAATGAAGTAGGAATTTTTTCAATGGAAGAAAACGGACTCGCGGAAGTAAAAAATCCTTCGGCGAGTTTTCTTTCAGAAAGAGCCAACGACCTCGCCGGAAATGTAATCACTTGCTTGATGGAAGGGACGCGCCCGATTCTTGTTGAAATACAAGCGCTCGTGACCAAAACCGCTTTCGGATATCCGACGCGCAAAGCCAATGGTTTTGACATAAATCGCCTGCATATGATTATCGCGGTTTTGCAAAAACGAGCAGGTTTGCGTTTGGAACAATACGATATACATTTGAATGTAGCCGGCGGATTGCGCGCGGAAGAACCGGCGGCCGACCTCGCGGTTGCTTTGGCGATTGCGAGCGCCTGCAAAGATAAGGTGCTGGGATTTGACATCGCGGCTTTCGGTGAAATCGGATTGGGCGGAGAAATCAGAACGGTTGCCAACGCGGAAAAAAGAATCAAAGAATGCGAACAATTGGGACTCAAAAAAATAATCATGGCGCGCGGAACAAATCCAAACAAAAAATCGTCTGAAAAACAAAAAATCGCCGATATTAAAATTATGGAAATTAAAACCATCGGCGAAGTTTTCAAATGAAAAACAACTGTTCTATTATTTTTTCTTCAAATTTTTAAAGGCCGCGTCGTGAATCGGTTTTCCGTAAATTCCGACTGGAAAAAGAAGCTCAATCAAAGACCTTAATCCTTTTGTTTTATAAAGACGGTCGTCTCCGTATCTTTTGTCGTCTTCTTTTTTTTGCCGTTCAAAATAAAAACCGCTGTGTCCATCTTCGCTCGGAGCGAACACCTGTATTTCTTCGTAATAAACATTGTTTCCGCCAGTATATTGAATATAAAATTTCGCGAACCGTATATCGCCTCCGCTTCCGACGCTTCTTTTTTTCGCCTGATTTCCATTTCCGCCGGTTGGCTTGTAATCAAAAATTTTTATTCCATGATGTTTGGCTATCTCTGAAATCAATTCCAAAATTGCCGGAACCTCTTCTCCATCTTTTTGTTTTATTTCTTTTTCAATCAAAATCGGAAAACCGCCGTTCATTTCCAGCTTACCTTCTTTGTCCCTTTTCGCTTCAAAAATTTTAATGTCTGAAAAATCTTTTTTTAAATCCGCGAATTTTTTCATTTCACCCATCTTTTTCAAATCCGCGTCCAAAGGATGTAAAACGATTTCTCTTCTAAAAATATCTATTATGTTTTTCGGGTCGTCCAGTCCCCTTTCAACCGCTTTGCGATAAACCGATTCAATTTTTTTCGTGTCGGTTTCAATTGACGCCAAATAATTTTTATTTTTAAATTTTCGCAATTCCGCTTTTTGTCTTCCTAATAATACGTCGTCTTTCACTTCCACATCTTCCAAAATTTCATTGTCTTTTTTGTAATCCAAAAATTTATTGACGGTCGCGCCTTTAAAAACATCGGAAAACACTTTTTCAATCGGCGCGTTGCCAAGATTTTTACGTTCTTCATAATGTTTGTCCGTTTCCGCGAAAAGATATAAAAGAACTAGCTGTCTTCTCGCCTCAAAAACCACTTCCTTGATTTTTCTTTTCAATTCTTCTTTACTGAAATTTTCGTCCTTAAATCTTTCTTTCCATTCTTCGTCTCCGGCCGGAAAAGCCATTTTGATAATACCCTCCAAATCAAAATTTCTCACTTCATTTAAAGTTTTAACCAGCGAATGGTGAAAATCAATATCAATTTTCGGGCTGATGGCGCTATCAACCAAATAATCCAAAAACGAATTTATCCTGTCAAATTTTGAAAAAAGCGCGTCTTTTTCCACGCCAAAAGATTCCATAAAATCTTCCTCTATTTGTTTCGCCGTGTCCATATCGCGCGTTAATTCTCCTATTTTTTTAATCTTTCCAAAAAAACTTTTTTCAGAAGAAGAAATTTTATTGGCAAACATTTCCAATTTACCGATAAATTTGGAAAGTTTTTTGTTCTTTTTGGCGATTTCTAGATATTTATCGGATAAATACGAAGTTTCCAAAAGCGCGTAAATACAACGCAAAACCGCTTCTATCTCGGATTTTCCCGCGCGTTCTCCGCCGACTTCTTCTTCAAAATTACTCAAGTCCGCCGCCTCGCAAAACAAACCACGAGCGTTTTTTCCGTCTTTATTTTTAAAATCGCCATATTTTTTCCAAAAATCTTTTATCACTGTTTGCGTTCCCCATAAACCCTCACCTAATCCTTTTTTATCAACGGATGACGCGAGACGGCGCTTCCATTTATTTTTTTCTTCTTCATGCGCGCCCGACAAATCAAGAAAATGCGTTAAAACATTTATTTTTTTATTTGCTTCCTTTTCTTCCATAATTGACAGAAGTTCTCCTGAAATTTCACTCGCCGAATCGGAATCCGCGTCCAACAAATTTTCTTCTTTCTTGCCTTCCGCTGTAATATTCAGACTGTCCAACAAAAAAACTGTCTTTTTTTCCGGCTCAATTTCAAATTTTCCTTTCGTAAAAAGTTCAGCTGTTTGTTTTAAATCCAAGTGATGAAAATCTTCAACTTTATCTTCCGCCGGATTCAATGGATACGCTTCGTCCAGCGGCGGAACATTGCCGACAAAAAAAGACGCTTCTATCGGTATTTTTTCTTTTTTTCGGCTGTGAAAAATTTTATAATCCATTTTTCCGATAAATTTTAAATCAACATCAAGCGGACGCAGGTGCGTTTCTTCCAACATTTCCCTTTGCGCGGTTTCTTCTATTTTTTCCCAATCTTTCTTTTTTCCGCCGACAGGCATAACCTGCCCCGGATTTACGCTTTCACTATTTTTTTCCATCCACATCGCGGTCGTAAAAAAAACATCCGATGGCTCGGCTCCTGATTCAATTTCTTTTTTAATTTCGTTTGTCGGACGCGAACGCAAAATGAACACTCTGGCGACTTCACGCTTTTTTTCCGACTCTTTTTCTAAATTTAAACCTTCCTTGAACATAAACGATAATGAATTATAAATATTAAGCCATAGTCCGTAGTACAAAGTCCGTAGTCCGTAGTCCACGCAACATCTTTCATTCCAAATGCGCGGTTTCCAATTCTTTCATCTTTTTCGCCAAAATCGGATATTTTTCCGCTTCAGGCGCCAAAAGCCGCGCCGCTTCTTTCGCTTTCTTTATTATACCAATATCCGTAAGTTTTGCCAGCCGCAGGTTCATCATCCCGCTTTGCTCGGTTCCATACACTTCTCCAGGCCCGCGCATCTCCAAATCCTTGTCAGCCAATTTAAACCCGTTATTTTCTTTTTCAAAATATCGCAAACGCTCCGTTGCTTTCACCGCGTCCGATTCAGTAAAAAGCAAACAATAAGATTGATGCTCGGCGCGTCCGACCCGTCCGCGAAATTGATGCAATTGCGCCAAACCGAATCTGTCGGCGTTTTCAATCATCATTACCGAGGCGTTGGATATATCAACGCCGACCTCAACTACGGAAGTTGAAACGAGTATATCAATTTCCTTGTTTTTAAATTTTGCCATCGTATCTTCTTTTTCTTTCGCCTTTTGTTTGCCATGCAAATATCCGATTTTTAAATCCGTAAAAATTTTTTTGGACAATTTTTCATATTCCGCCATCACTGATTTTTTTTCTTCCGCGCCAACGGCTCGCGGCTCCAAATTCAAATTGCAAGTTTCTGATTCGGAATCGCAAAAAATTAGCGGACAAATAACAAATGCCTGCCTGCCTGCTTTTATTTGTTCGCGGATGAATTGATACGCTTTTTCACGTTTTACCGGCTCCACCAAACGAGTCAAAACTTTTTTCCTGCCAAGAGGCAATTCGTCAATGATTGAAACATCCAAATCGCCATAAATCGTGAGCGCCAAAGAACGCGGAATCGGTGTCGCGGTCATGCTTAAAAAATGTATTCCTTTCTTATTTGATGAAGCGCCGCCTTTTTCTTTTATTATTTTCCTTTGTTCAACTCCAAACCTGTGCTGTTCGTCAACAACCACCAAACCCAATTTTTCAAATTCAACTTTCTCACTCAAAAGCGCGTGCGTTCCGATAATAATGCTAACTTTTTTGTTTCTAATTTCTTTTAATAATACATTCTTTGATATTTTGATTTTGTCATTGATTGGAAATTGTAAATTGGAAATTTGACATTGCGAGCGTGTTAATAAACATAAACGCGCTTTATCTCCCAGCAATCCAACCATTGTATTGTAATGCTGTGTCGCCAAAATTTCAGTCGGCGCCATTATCGCCGCCTGATATCCGTTCAAAAAAGCGCTATATGCCGCCATCGCCGCCACCACTGTTTTACCCGAACCGACATCTCCTGAAAGCAAACGATTCATTGGTTTGCCCTTCGTGATGTCTTGTAAAATTTCCCACGCGGATATTTTTTGCGATTTGGTAAGCGTAAAAGGCAACGCTTTCACGAAATCTTGAATTTCTTTTTCTTTAAATTTCAAAATCGGAGCTGATTCAAAATTTCTTTTCATTCTCGCCGTTTCCGCCTTAAACTGCAATAAAAACCATTCATTGAATTTAAGCCGCTCAACGCTTTGCTTTAAATCATTGTCATCCTCTGGAAAATGTATTCCTCGCAACGCTTCGGAAATCGGAGCTAAGTCAAACTTTTCCAAAATAATTTCCGGTATCCATTCGGAAATATTTTGAGACAAACCGACAATTTGACTCTCAAGAAAACGAGTCTGTTTTTGAGTAAGCCCTGCTGTCAAAGGATAAATCGGAACAAGCCGCGCGGTATGCGTGGTCGCGTCTTTATTGGCTTTTTCGTAAACAGGACTTACAAATTGCAACCCGAGCATGTCCGCCTGTGTTTTTCCTGATAAAAAAACAACATCGCCAATTTTCAAAATTTTAGTCAAAAACGGCTGATTAAACCATACGACGCGAACGCTTCCGCTTTCGTCCGAAATCAGCGCCTCAGTGATGATTTTTCTTTTCTTAAAACTTCGCTTGTTGGCTATAAGTTCAACTCGCCCGCGAATTGTGATTGTTTCCCCGTCTTTTAGTTCGCTAATTGGAACCAAACGGCGAAAATCTTCATAACGGAATGGAAAAAAATACAACAAATCAAGCGCGGTTTTAATGCCGAGCCGTTCCATCTTTTTCGCAGTCGCTTTGCCGACACGGTTCAATTGTGAAATCGGTGTATTCAATTGCATATTTTGTCATTGCGAGGAACTCCAAAACTGGCAATTACTCAATTGTTTTAAAATTGATAATATAACTCATAGACAGATATTTCCACGACCAACTTATCTCAGCCAAAAATTGATATATATTTTTGGCCTGTCATCTTGAGCGAAGCGAAAGATCTCTGTCGGTTGTTTTTTCGCCAATTGGACAGAGATTCTTCGCTACGCTCAGAATGACAAATGTTTAATTGTCCTCCTGATGGCGGTAGGCAGGCCTGCCTGCCTTTGGCAGGATAATTGATAATAATCATCTCTATTATATCAATAATACCAAAAATAAAAAAAGAGAGCGTCGTATGTCACACTCTCAAGAGACAAAGTTTGTATTAACTCTCCTTTTCAATTTCAATCCTTTTTCCAGGATTGAATTTATCTTTAAGGCGACCAATCGCCTTAAAGATTATTTCCTGGGCTGGTTGG
>JAQWDH010000024.1 GCA_028705565.1 Patescibacteria group bacterium
GACGATATCGTTTCAGTCGGAACTGAAGCGGCCGCGAATAAAGAAAAAACGAATGAAGAAAAAAATACCGCGGAAAAATATCTTACGGTTTCCGCGGTTGGCTTATCCGCCGCGCTTTTAGGACTATACGCGCGGACAAAATGGGTATTGGTTTCCGGAACCGCCCGGCGAATCGTTGGATTCATTTTAAAAATCAGAGAATAAAAGCGGCGCGTGATTAACAGCGCCAGAACTCTATTTTAATTTTTTAAGATTTTTTTTAAGAATTCCGTTTTTAATTTTTCAATCGCCAAAAACCTTTATTCTATCGTGGTTCAAACTTGGAAAATTGGCGGGCACGATGTCCGCAAGTTAGAACCTAAAATGTGGCTCAAATTCATGGATATTGATAAAAGTATACAGGAATTAAGGCGAATCTTCAAAGTTCACCCAGAATGGTTTGAAACTCCCCACCCAGAGTCAAACAGGGGTAAGAATGAGGTGGATTATTTTATATAGAGATACAAAACCACTCTAATACGAGTGGTTTTGATGAGCTAGGTGTAACCTTTCTACCGCTATCATGGGTTAGCTAGTCTGATTTACTGCAAGCTGATTTTCTCTACCTATCAAGCGCGTTATAAATCAGTTTCTTTTGCTCAAGTTGACCTATTTAAGTTTTGAACGAGGCGACTTATTTATTGGTTTTAAACTCATCCCGATTTCTTGAGCCTTTGCTTGCACTCCAGCAACAGGTCTTTGAAGTTTTAGACCAATAACACGAGTTGGAACCTTGCCACCCATACTCTTTAACTGTTTTACTTCAGTTGAAGTCCATGGTTGCCCAGACTTTGCTATGTATTTAGGTTTTGCTATATTATTTAAGTGAAAATGGGTCTTGCCCATAATCTTATTATTGTTTTAATTAAATTCGACCTTTAGGCATAGAAAATGTGGATAAATACGCACTTGCATACTTTCTATTTATTTTCTATAATACTACTATACACCTAACAAAAATTGTCTGTCAATAATATGCTTACTAAAAAACAAAAAGATGTCTTGGATTTTATAAAACAATATTGTTCCAAGCATACATACGCCCCTTCTCTTGAAGAAATCAAGAAACATCTAAAAATAGCGTCTGTTTCTACTGCCCATTTTCATATAAAAAAACTTCAAGAAAAAGGTTTTCTAAGAAAAGAAGATAATCAACCAAGAGCAATTTCTGTTTTTGAGAGTGAAAAAATGATAAATATTCCACTTATGGGGAATATTGCAGCCGGACAACCTATTGAAGCTATTAAAGAGAGAAACGTTATTGCTGTTCCGCAGAGTAAATTACCAAACTCTGGCAATTTCTATGCATTGAGAGTTATTGGCAATAGCATGATTGAAGAAAATATTAATGATGGTGATGTTGTACTAGTCAAACAACAGGATACCGCTGAAAATGGGCAAAAAATTGTTGCTTTAATTGATAATTATGAAACTACCTTAAAAAAGTTTTATAAAGAAAAAGGACATATTAGACTTCTACCAGCCAACAGAACAATGGATCCCATAATTATTTCCAAACAAACCCCGTTAACAATACAAGGTGTTGTAATTGATGTAATAAAAAACGATGAAAATAATTTTGTAGAGGAGTTAATTACATCAAAAAATATTAAACGAAACAACAGATTGCCTCTCAATCAAATTATTTTAAATGACGCAGTTGAAGAATTAAGGAAATTACCTGATGAATGCTGTGATGTTATTATAATTGATCCGCCATACAATATTGGCAAAGATTTTGGCAACAACATGGATAAACGAGAAATGAATGAATACATTCGTTGGTCAAAAAGTTGGATAGATGAATCTATTAGGGTCTTAAAACCAACTGGCACAATGTTTATTTATGGTTTTAGCGAAATTCTTGCTTATCTTTCGGTTGAAATACCGATAAGTAAAAGATGGCTTATTTGGCACTATACAAACAAAAACGTTGCCTCCTTAAATTTTTGGCAACGAAGTCATGAGGCTATAATTTGTTCTTGGAAAAGTAATCCTGTCTTTAATCGTGACGAAGTAAGAGAGCCTTATACGGAAGGATTTTTAAATGGAGCTGCGGGCAAGATACGAAAAGGGACTATTGGCAGGTACAGTAGAGGGGGGCAAGAAACTGTCTACAAAGCGCATGAGGGCGGTGCCTTACCAAGAGATGTGATAAAAATACCAGCATTGGCTGGAGGAGCCGGTATGAATGAAAGATGGTTTATCTGTAATACCTGCGGAGGTAATGTTTTTGAGCCAAGAGAACTGAAAAAACACGCTGATCATGAGATAATTAAACATCCAACACAAAAACCATTAGAAATTTGCAGAAAATTAATAAAATCAGCTATGCCTAAAAAAGATGGGGTGGTTTTGGTTCCCTTTGTCGGAACAGGTGCTGAATGTGCGGCCGCAAAAGAGTTGAGTCAAAATTATATCGGATTTGAAATTAATCCTGATTATATAAAAATTGCCGAAAAAACTATTTCTTCTGTAACAGTCATTCCTAAATTATTTTAAGTTGGTATCAATCTCTTTTTTCTTTTGTTCAAAAGCGTAAGAAGTAAAAACTACAAAACCATTTGAAAATCTTTTTAATTCCTTGTTATCTTGAAATCTTTTGTACGGAAGTTTATACTCACCGTCTTTTTTCTTTGGGTTTTCAAAATAATCACTACTTGGAACTTCATAATTAATATCGATAAATTCGCCAGCTATTTTAGTTTTAACTCCGCCCTTACCACGTCTTACCTCGCCACTGAATGATTTCTTTTTTACTTGATAATTTAGAATTTTTCCTTTATACAAAATTTGAAAATCAGCTCCCTGATGATCAAGCTCCCCCGACATTGAAACTGTGCCAATACCGAAAACCGACTCCGCTACATAGCCGGCATGTATTTGAGTAATAATGCTTGCCCATGTTCTATAAATTCTTGCAGGTAATCCCTTGCTAAAACATTTCTCGCACATCCCAGTCTTTTCTTGAAATTTTTTAATATCAACCCCATACTCTTTTAGGTATTCTTCATAAAATTTTTCAAAACTCAAAAACTCTTTCTTATTCCAATATATTTTGTAGATTAAATTAATAGCTTGGATCTCTTTAGGTAAATCCATTTCCACGATTTTAATAGGCCTATATTTATCTCGATAGGATTTGAGATCAACTGATTGTAGAAAATTATCAAATTTTTGTACTAACATAAATTATTTAACAAAATAGTCTAATGGTTTATTATAAATCTTTGCAAATTCTTTCAACTGCAATACATCAAATCGTCTTTGCCCTGATTCAATTTTTGAAAGATAAGATTGAGTTTTTCCAAGTTTCTTTACAACTTCAACCTGTCCAAGTCCAGCCTCAATACGAGCTGTCTTTAAGCGTTCAACGATTGCGTTATGATCTTTTGTATATATTGCTCTCGGCATATACTGACATTATATTATTCCATTGCGTTATATTCCAAATTGCCATATAGTAAATAACTGCGCAAAACTTAAAAGCTGGGCATCACCCAGCTTTTTTTGCCCAAGAAACCCTTATTTTGTTTCGGTTCAAACTTGGTAATTTGGCGGAGAGGGTGGGATTTGAACCCACGGTCCCTTGCGGGACACGGCTTTTCGAGAGCCGCACTTTAGACCACTCAGACACCTCTCCATTTAATAAAAATTATTTTACGGACTTTGTCCGTCAGCGTGTCAGTCGGTTAATCACAGATGTGATCTATTGGCAGGTAAAATATTGCGCCAGTAATTATTCCTTTTAGAATCATCATAGCGGGCGAATGCGGAAGGGGTGGGATTTGAACCCACGGTCCACTTTCATGGACAACAGTTTTCAAGACTGTCGCTTTAGACCGCTCAGCCACCCTTCCAAATGAATTTTATTCCATTCCCAATTTCTTTTTTAACTGCCTCCTGCCTTGGCTTGTTTTATAAAATAATTCCGCTTTTCTTGATAATGTTTTAGTCAAATGCGCTTCGTAATAAATTAATTTCCATGGACAGCAAGATTTTGTTGAACTAACTTTGCCTTTATTATGACTGTCAATTCTTGTTTTTAAATCTTCAGACGAACCGACATATAATTTTTGATTTTTTAAACTTTTTAAAATATAAGTGTAAAACATAAAGGATAAGTTTTTCCGCGACGTCCCCTTCGGGGCGCGCGGACCCGCTCACGAGTGGAAACGAGATGAGCGGGCAAGACTGTCGCTTTAGACCGCTCAGCCACCCTTCCAAAATAATACTAAATTTAAGCGTGCGATTATTTTAGCACAAAAATAACAAAAATCAAGTTTTTGTGCAGTTTTTTGCGTATTTGCGTTTCATCACTTGCAATTTATCATTCGCCAAAAAAATGGTATAATACACGCAGAGAAAATTTATTATGGTTATCGTTATCAAGAAGAAAAGGACAGCGAAGATTAAATCCTTTTGTTTTGTTATCCTGCCGATTTTAATATTAGGCATTTCTTTTGTTGTCCATTCAATTATTTTCGCCGCGTCCGAAGACATCACCGTGTACGTCGTGCCTG
>JAQWDH010000025.1 GCA_028705565.1 Patescibacteria group bacterium
GCAAAGGCAGCGCTGTTTCTGTTGTTGGAGAAAAAATTTCTCTTTGCGGAAATGGATTGTTGGAAGCCGGAGAAGATTGCGACCCGCCGAATAAAAACGCAGGTTGCGGTTTGAATTGTTTGTATATTGGCAACACTTCCACCTCCACATGCGGAAATGGATTATTGGAACATGAATTTGGAGAAGAGTGCGATACCGCGGACGCGAATACGAAAATCGGCTGCGGAGCGAATTGTTTGCATATCGGGTCTGAAAAAACAACCGGCGCGATCGATGCTGACGCTTCCATTTGCGGAAATGGACAAATCGGAAAAGGCGAAGATTGCGATATTGGAATTTCAGGAAGTATCGCTAATCCAAAATCATCATTAAATTGCTCTGAAAAATGTTTGCACACTGGAACGCGTCTTTCCGGTTTATGGTGCTACAACAGCAGATTGAATTATTCAAATTACGGATTTATAAAAAAAGATTATGAAGCCGCTTGCGCTAATTCGGCGAGCATTTGCGGAAATAAAATATCCGAACCCGAAGAAGATCCTGAGTGCGACACGCAAAGCGGCGTTAATCAAAATTGCAATGATTATTGTTTGTTAAAAACAGGAGATAGCGCTTCAGACAATTCATCCGGCAATAATTGCGCCAGCAATTCATCGTTAGAAGGATGCTCTGGTGAAAAACATCAGCACATCGGTTCGTCTTTAAATTATTCCTCTCCGTCATCTTGCGGAGATGGGGAAGTCGGATTGGGCGAAGACGTTTTTTGCGAAGGAAACGGATTGACGCGAAACAGGGAATTTTGGAATCCGTGGGCTTTGGCGATAGGAATTGGAGAAGGAGAACCGGATATGAGCCGCGTTCCTCCAGCGCAGTGGGCGCAGGTGAGAGTTGAATCGGCGGAAAAAAGCGCAGTGACCGGAAAAGTGTTTAGCGGCGCCGGCGAATTCATTATTTATTGCGGTTATCAAAGCGATGATGAATGCCGCCGTTTTGGAGATAATTATGGACTTGGAAAAAATACATGCTGCTATCCGAAACCGGTTTTAACTTCCACGATGCCTGAAAATAATTCCAGAGATGTTTGCCCGAATACTTATTTGGAAGCGCGTTTTGATAAAGAAATAGACAAAAATACTTTGGCTGGAAATGTTTTATTGGCTAAAGGCATTGACACTGGCGTCTGCGGAGATTCCGGATTGAGAGATATTACCGGACTTGTTTATGAAAATATTGATAAAATTGAAACAACATCGTGGTATAAAAAAATATTTGTTCGCGTTGGAGAATTTTTATCGCGGATTTTCGGACACGAGGCGTCTGCCGCGGACATTGCCGCTACCGCGTGGTGCGCTGTTAATGATTATGGCTCGGCGGATGTTATTCCGATTCCGGACACCTCTCCGACAAGCACGCGCGTTATAATAAAATTAAAAGAACCGTTGGCGATAAATTCAAAATACGCGATTGTTTTACAAGAAGGAATCAAGGATACAAAAGGCGTGAGCATCGGCAAGGCGTTGAGCGGAAGGAAAATAAATTGGAAAATAACAACTCGCGGTTCAATTTGTGAAATTAATTCTTTGTCGGTTGTTCCGGATAAATACTATTTTAGCCGCGCGGGCAGTTCAATAACACTGGACGCGCAGGCGAAAACTTTCGGAGGAGAAACAATACAGCCGATTATGGGTTTTTACGGCTGGCAGATAATTTGGGGTCCGAAGAATAATGATTTTGTTACTATTACGGACACGATATCTTCGCAAAATCAAATTACCGCGCAAAATCGCAACGGAGAAATTGATATTATAGCCTCGGCAAACATAAAAGCTGAAGATAATAAATACACTCCGACTCGCGGAATCGTGGCGACCGGAGTTTCACGAATTACTATTTTCTTGTGCGAGAATCCTTGGCCGCCGAAAGACCTGTATTTGTCCGGAGCCGGTCCTTACGCGATATTTCCTTTTACTGACGAGGAAGGCAATAATGATGGAACAGATTTGAACGGCAATTTCAACAATTCAATATTGGCGCCGAGCGATTTCGGAGGGTATTTTAATTTTAAAACTTATTATTGCGCGGATGCGGGAGAATACGGAATTCTTGATGACTTGCCTTTTATGAAAGTTACGGCGCAAACAAGCGCGAAACTTTTGGAAAAAACCGGTGTTTGCCAAAAAACCGGCGCGTCTTGCAACGCTTTATTGCCGTGTCAAAGCGTCTGCGTTTACCGCGGCGGCGCAAATGATGGAAATTTGGTTTTAAATAGCAATGGAAATTTTATCACATGCGCCATCGGAAGCGATTGCGGTCTTGGCGCCGATTGCTTTGCCGCGACATGCGACAATCCAGAAAAGGTTTTAAAAAGATTTTTATTCACAAGCGAAACAAATCGCGATGTTATCGGCATACAAATTTTTCCAAATACTTCGCGTTTATCATTAAGAGAATGGTTTAATAATTCCAAAGAACAAGGAGGACAGGGTTTTACCGGACAGATGCAGGATGTAAAAATCAACGGATATGACGCTTTGACCGACGGAAGCAACATTTATTTGGATGCGTTAAATTACACGTCAGATAAAAAATTATACACAAATATTTATCTTTTCAGCATAAACGCGGATGCCAAGCAGGAAACGAAAAAAGTTTTTGAACAAATGATGCAAAATTTAAAATTAAATTCCAATCTGAGCAATTACGGATACTGCGGAATTAACGCGGATACGATTTCAGAGCCGTATACGAGTTGCGAAAATGATTTGGATTGTCCGAGCGGTCAAATATGTTCGGCGAAGGTGAATAAATTAAAACGAAATTACGAACGTTTGCGCGATTTGAAAACAATTGAAAATAATTTGAACGAATATTTTGAAAAGAACACAAGTTTTCCCGATTTGAAAGAAGGAACATATCTCGCAGGTCAAACATTGAGCGCGTGGCCGTCTTGGTCTGTTTTGAGTTCGGCCGTCGGTTATAATCTTCCCGCGGACCCGATAAATGAATTGGGGAAATCCGGCACTTGTTCAAAATCAACAAATATTTTTTGCGTCGGAGAAACCTGTCCGAGCGGAGAAACTTGCGTTTTACACGACCCTGCTACCGGCTGGAGCGTTGAAGACAGAAGATTCAGTTTCGCGTGCAATTTAAATTCATACGCGTACAGGTATCTTTATAAAGAAAATTCAAAAAATTATGAAGTTCGCGCAAAATTTGAAGAACCGTTTTTAAACCAGCTCGCAAGCGGCGGCGTGGCAGGATGGATTAATTTTGTAAAAAGTTTCGTGAACATCGCCAATTTTAAAACAAACGATTCAAGCGGAATTTGCGTTTTTTCAGGAAGCGCGTTTGAAGTGTCTTCTTATAATCAAGGAGTTTGCGGAGACAAAATAATAAATGTCGGCAGCGAGGAGTGCGACCCGATAGGAAGCGTTTCCGTGGACGCTTCGCAATGTTCAGTAAGCGGAGGAAGCGCGCAGAAAAAAACTTGTTTAACCGGTTGCGTATGGGGCGCGCCGCAATCAATATTATGTTCGCAACTAAGCAAATGCGGAAATAATATCGTTGAATCGGGCGAAAAATGCGACGACGGAGTTTTAAATGGAAAATTCAATCATTGTAGCTCTGATTGCAAGTCAAAATATTCAGGCGAAGGATATTGCGGAGACGGAGTATTGAGCGCTAAATATGAAATATGCGATATTTTAGTGAGACCGGCCGGGAGCGGTTTATGCGTCGGTGGAACAAATTACGGCGGTGTTTGCATATCCGTGAGCGATTGCCCAACCATATTAAGAGGGGAATATGCCGGCTGTGAAATTAAAAACGATATATTAAAACAAATTTTTCAGGAAAAATACGCGTTAAAAAAAGAAAATTCTTGCGGATGGGATTGTCAGAGTTACGGACCGTATTGCGGAGACGGCGCGGTTCAAATAGAATATGAGGAATGCGAAGACAATGTCGCGTGCGTAACCTCGGATAATAAAAACGGATTTAAAGAATGTAATAAATTAACTTGTAAATTTAAAACCGGAGAGTGCGTCGTGCCAACAGTAGTACCGATTACATCCGCAACGCCGGCTTGTGGAGATGGCGTTGTCGGTTCTGACGAGGCGTGCGACAATGGCGTGGCGAATAATGGCAAAACGTGCGTGGCAGAATATGGAAAAACTTGTTCTTATTGTTCATCGGATTGCAAAAACACAATAGCCGTTCAATCAAAAGAATATTGCGGAGATGGTATAATTAACGGAGATGAAGTTTGCGACACATCGCCTGACGCCGGTATTATTTGGGCGAGAAACGCGGAAGACGCTTGCGGAGACGACGCGATTGGAACAACAGGTTTACAAACATGCGCAACGCAACCAAATCTTGTGACTCACGGTTATAAAGTTCCTTTATGTTCGGAAGAAAAAACCGACCCGTATTCGTTTAAAAAAGGAACAAAACAATGTTTGAATAATTGTAAAACATTGCAATCAAATTGCGTG
>JAQWDH010000026.1 GCA_028705565.1 Patescibacteria group bacterium
ACCCACGGTCCGGGTTAGAGCCCAGACGACACGTTAGCACCGTGTTGCTTTAGACCACTCAGCCACCTCTCCATTGTGATCAGATTAATTTTATCAGAAATTTTTAAAAAGTCAATAACAAGTTACCGATGTATCTCATCTTATTCATAACAAAAAAGTCCTCTGACTTTATCAGAGGACGAGATTCAAAATTAATTTATCTTCTCTCTTGCCACGCCGCATAGTCGGCAAGAGTCAAACAAGTTGGCATTTCATTAGAAATTTGCGGCTCCATTATCCCTTGGCCGCACCAAGATGGATAATGCTGGACTCCAATAGTATGGAGGATCTCATGAGTGATTATAATTTTATAAATATTAGTTTCAGTTTCGCTTCTTTCTCTAACTTCAACAATCCATTTTTTACTGTCAGTGTCATAATAAGCGAAACCTGCTGGTCCGGTTTTTACTTTGGAAATTTTTATATCCTCTTCAGATTCAGAATCAACTATGTTACAGCTGATTCCTAAGACTTTTAAAAACTCGCAACCTTCAATTGTGGCGCTTTTTAATTCCTCTGAAACTTTTATCTTTATTATCTCTATCTCTTGTAAATGTAAAGTATGGGCATCGGCGCAAATTGGAGAGAATGCGTCCGGTGTACAAATTTTGTATTCACCGGTCGGACCGAAGATTGAATTTCCTCTCAACCTGTATTGCCATGCTGTTATATCGTCCTCTGTAAGCTCTGTGTGGTATGGTCCTTCAAATCCGCCACGACCAACTGCAAAATTAAAATTTCCTTCCCCGCAAAAATCGGGGATGCCCACTATTCCAAACAACCGCCCGATCTGGTAAGTGAAAACTTCTCTAATCCAAGCACTCTTATCAGTGCCTTCTGGGATGCAGTTAGAAAAAATTATTATAGACGGCTTGTTGTCTTCTTCAAATTCAACATCGCTGTTTTTGACACAACCATCGTATTCGTATTCCGCACTGATTGAAATGTCAGATTCTTCAGTAGTAGATTCTTCGCAAATGACATTAGACATAGACAACCGTTCGCAGGCATCAACAAACCCCTGTTTCGGAACTACTGTTCCTGCTAACCAAGAAAACCTTAGAGTGATTTTTTGGTTTGGGACATCTTGCGAATTCATACAGATAACAGTATCTTCGCTTACACCCGCGTCAACTTCGGCGGGTGGGTTATTGGCGATAACGCAGTCAAAGACCGCGAAACCGCAGACAACAATTATTATTATATTTTTTAATATTTTTAACATTTTGCCTCCTGCTCCCGCATTTTTATCGTTGCGAGCGTGGTATGGCAATACCTTAATATTACTGGAAACAACGGGATTGCCGCGCTACGCTCGCAATGACAATAAATTGTCAAAGAACATGTAATAATAGCACATTTTCGCTGTTTTGTCAAGTTTTTATGGTCAATTGTCAATAGACAAATGGTCTGTAGTCCATTGTCCATTGTCAGTAGTCAATAGTCCATTCGTCCATGGTCCTTTTCACCCCCTTGCCAAAACAACTCCCCAGACAAATTTCGCGCCATTTTGTTTTAAAACTTTCGCGCATTCTTGCATGGTGGCGCCTGTGGTAAAAACATCATCCACGAGAATTATTCTTTCCGGCGGAGACGAATTTTTCTTCCAAACAAAAGCATCTTCAATATTTTTTCTTCTTTCTATTTTCGCCAATTTCGCCTGTTGAGCCGTATAACGCGCGCGAACAAGTCCGTCCGCCACTACCGGCAAAAATAATTTTTTCGCGAAAATGTCAGCTAAAATTTTTGCTTGATTAAATCCCCTTTCCCGTTCGCGGCGCGGATGCAAAGGAACAGGAATAATAATTTCAGCGGAAACTCCGCGCCAATTTTTATCAAAAATCGCGTTGTTGAAAATTATTTTTTTCCAAAGTTCGGCGATGTCAGTCGCGTAATTATACTTGAAACCGCGGATCAATTTGCCTGCCGGCATTTTTTCGTCATAAATAAAAAAAGACGAAACACCGTCTAAATAAGATTCACGCGCGCATTTTTCGCAAACTTCGCCGTTTGCCGTTTCTGTATGGCAAACAGGACAAAGAAAAACGCCTGACACTTTTTGTTTTTTCAGGCAATCCTCGCACCACCATTTTCCCTCTTTTCCGCATTCAACGCAAAAAATCGGAAACAAAACATCTTTAAAAAATTTCAGCCAGCCGGCAAACATAATTATTTGCCGACTGACCCGTCAACCAACCACTTATCGCCGACCTTGGTCAAAGAAACCTCAAAATTCGTATATGTTGTCGCGGTCGCGACCCCGTCTTTTTCTTCGGTTTGCGCGGTTTGCAAAATAACTTTCGCCGATGTTTTTTGCCAATCTGAAATTTCAACGCCGATAACTTTAGTTGTCACGCCCTTAAAACTCTCCGAAGGAGCGACCTTCATCTTAACGCTTATTTTTGCCCAAAAAGATTCAACGCACAACTCTTCAACTTCTTTTATATTTTGAAAATCATTGTCAGTGGAATAGGTGTTGTAACGTTCAACAAAAATTTTAGCCAGCTGCCCGACCGCTTTTTTCTCCGCCTCTTCTCCACTAAGCGGCTTTACTTGCATCCCATTCAGGTTGTTTATTTGCGTCTGCGTGTTTGCTCCGTTTACTGGCAATACCCCTTCTTCTTTGACGGTTTGCGTTTCGCCAACCGTCTGTTTTTTGTTCACGATTAAAAGCAGGGTTATCCCCAAAACGAAAAATACAACCAAACTTATGATAATAAAAATTCTCGCGCGAAGAGTCATCATAAAATTTATTTTAATTTAATTTTTGCGCCGGATTCGTTATTCTCCGGCTTCTTGCTTAAATTGTTTTTTGGCTTTTTCTATATCCAAAAGCTGTTGCGGATTGGTGGTTACAATCTGATCTTCCGTGTAAGACGCGACTATTTTAATCGCGGCGTGTTTTGAACCGGCGAAAAATATTCCCTCGCCGACCGCGCTTTCCAATAAAAGATATTTCTCTCCTTCGGTAAGCATAAATACTTTTTGCACCAATTCAATTGATGCCGGCGACTGGCGCAATAAAAGCTGTAAAGCCGAATTTGTCACTATCGCTTGACCGTATTGCGAACGTAAAAAATCATTCACATCCTGCGTAATAGTGGTCACTCCGAGAAAATATTTTCTGCATCTTTTGACGAGGGCGTAAATAAAACGGGCGCTGTCTTCGTGTTGCATCAGCCACCACCCCTCATCTATAACTAAAATCCTTTTTTTCCTTTCCGAACGGACGACATTCCAAATATAATTGACGATTGTATAAATAGCCAACGGACGCAATTCGTCTTCCAAGTCGCGAACGCTGAAAATAACCAATTGATTTTTTACATCAACATTGGTAGGAGAATTGAAAAGCCCGCTGAAAGTCCCGTCAGTAAATTTTTTCAATTTTAAAACCAATTCTTCCGAACCGGTCATTCCTTCCAAAATTTCCTGCAAATCCTGCATAATCGGCGGAGAAACAACTGACAAATCAACTCCGGCCGTGATGTCTTTTTTAGCGTAAGTTTCAATCAACGCTCGGTCTATTATGGAATCCTGTTCCGTGGTAAGGCCCCCAAGCATTATGCGCAAAAGGCCTTTTGTTGTGATTACGGCTCCGCGAATTATGTCTTCTGTGGAAACTTCCTCACCCATCGGTCTGGGCAAATCAAATGGATTGATTTTACTCTCGGATGACAAAGAAATATTTATATACGAACCTCCAACGGCATCGCACAAATACTTATACTCCATTTCAGGGTCAATAACTAATACATCAACACCCATCATCATAGTGCGAAGAATTTCCAATTTTATTGCGTAACTTTTACCTGCGCCGGAGGTTGCGAACACGACCATATTCGCGTTTTGCAAAGAAAATCTGTCAAACAATATCAAACTGTTATTGTGTCGGTTGATGCCGTAAAGCACGCCGTTGTCCGATGTAAGTTCTGCGGAAACAAACGGAAAAGACGCGGCAATCGGCGATGAATTCATATTAAAAGCTATCATCAGCTCATCGTTGCAAAGCGGAAGAGTGGAATTAAAACCTTGTTCAGCTTGATATAACACCTTGCGGCTGTAAATCAATTTTGAACCGAACATCCCTTCTATGTCTTCACTGGTTTGGTCCAATTCTTCTTTTGATTTGGAATAAATGGTGACGTAAAAAGCGAACTGAAAAAAATGTTCCACTCCTTGCGTCAAATTATCGCGCAACTGTTCTATATCGCGTAAAGCTGTTTCGCGAATCGGGTCGCGCGGAGCTCCCTTTTCCCTATCGGCCGTCAACTGAGCTTCCAAAGCGCCTACTTTATTGCGCA
>JAQWDH010000027.1 GCA_028705565.1 Patescibacteria group bacterium
CTTCTCCGCGCAAAAAATTCAAAAGCCCGACAATTTTTTCCGTCTCTTTCGCTTCAACAAAAAAAGCCGCCGGCCCGCCAATTTTAAAATTCGTATGCCGAGCCATCGGCTCATTTACCCTTACTCTGCCGTATTCCTTTAATTTTTTATAAAGTTCGTCCATAACACCTCTATTATCCCAAAAACCGAATAAAAATTCAACCTCAAATGACTTCATTTTTTACACAATCATAACAGAGATGAAAAAATCTTAAAAAATTATTGACATATTCTTGAATTTTTTCTTCATCAAAAAACGGCAAAATGCTCGTTTTTTTTGTTCCATTTTTTCTTTTTGGCTAAAATTAGCCAAGACAGACCCTTGACAAAAGCCTTAAAATGTGCTATAATTGGATGTTCTTTGAAAATTAGACAAATCCCGGCTTAGAGTCGGGATAATAATAAATGGACGCGTTAAACAAAGCCGTTTTAATACAGATGGCATTGCTTGACCCTTAAAATTTTACCGCTTTAAGTTTAAAGCGGAAAAGAGGAAAAAATGGGAAAAAAAATAAAAAATATTAGTTTATTTTTATTTGTAAGCTCTTTTTTCTTTTTTAGTTGCAGCGGTGGCGAATGCCCCGACTGCGAAGATAGCGGTAGCGAAGAAGCCGATGCCGGCACCGACACAAACACCGATACTGATACTAACACCGAAACAGATACAAATACAGAAACTGACACAAACACAGAAACAGACGCTAACACTGACACGGAAGTAGAAAAGTGCGAAATTCCAGAAAACCTCAAAACTGGAAGCTGGGTTGAGTGCGGAGAAAACTTTGTATGTTGCCTTGTTTGGAATAAAGAATGCAAGGCAACCTGCTACAACGATTACTGCGGTGAAAACAGTGAGGTGTATTTCTCGAACTTCACCGTTTCGGACATTCGGACGTATTGTCTTAATAATATTTAGGAAGATTATTATAGGAGGTAAAAAGATGAATACACAAAACAAAATAATTTGTTTTGTCGGACCATCTGGTGTCGGAAAAACATCTTTTGCTAACCTACTGGTTGAGAAGTATAGCCTTACTTTGCCAACCGTAATAACAACGCGTCAAAAAAGGATGGATGATGATGATCGCTATCAATATGTCAGCGATGTAGATTTTTTTGAAATGATAAAATTAAATTTATTTATTGAATGGGACATATATTTAAATTATTATTACGGGACACTTTTGCAAAGTATAAAAAAGTATAGAAAAAATGGGGTTATCCTTGATCTTACACCAAATGGGTGTAAAAAAATAATCAAAATAATTCCTTCCGCAATCATTATTGCTCTTTTACCAAATAAACCCGCATGGTTAATCAACAGGCTAATAAGTCGCAACACACAATCAAAAAAAGAAATCGAGACGAGAACTAAATTACTTGAAAGCTATCTTGATGAAATTAATTTGCTTGACTGTAAAAAAGTTTATGTTCATTTTTCTCCTGACAGCTGGAAAGGAACTCTTTTGGAAATAGAAAAAATCATTTTTGAAGAAAATATACAACGCGGCTAAGTCATTATGATTTAGCCGCTTTTTAATCAATTAATATTCGTGTAACATTCATAAATTTTTAATAATTTTTTATAATCATAAATAGTCCCTAAAAACGACTGGTCAACTTTTTCATCAAGACGTTGACATAATTCACTGAATTCTTCTTCTGAATTTAAAATATCTAACTTTATATTTTTGGCGATTTTTCTTAAAAACAGTACATCCTTCCTTATTTTGTTTTTATCAGACATTTTTTCTATTTCAACATACATTATCGGTCCGGCCGAAACGAGAGAAACAGTAATATCAGGGTGGACCGAATAATTAAAAACTTCTCTTTCTCCAATTTTCATAGCAAATCCAAACTGAGCGAATATTTTTACCATGCCAATAAATTGCTCCCTATTAATATTTTGGGATATTTCAACCCTGTTATGCGACCCGAACGACCCTGTTTTAACAACAACTTCACAATCGCCATTGGTGATTCTGACTCTAATATCAAATTTTTTAAAACCAACCTCACCAAAAAACATTACTGACAATCTTTTGGTGTGTGAAGATGTGATACCAATTTTTTCAATATTTTTTTTTATTTTTTCATATTCTTTCGGCAAAACCTCGGCTCTAATTTCGGCTTCAATTAATTTTTGCTTCATACTATTTATTCTTAATAATTATATGTGCATTATGAACCATTTCAAGAGTGATGCTTGAATCTTTATTTTGATATTTAGAAAGAAACTGCGCAAGATTTTTTTTGTATTTTTTAAATTCATTAGGATATTTAAGAAAATCAAATTCTAAAATGCTAAGCATTTTAAAAATATTCTTAGTTACGACATATGTTTTAAAAGTTTTAGTCTTGGTGCAATAATTTTTTACTATTTTTTTTAATTTTTTGTCAGAAGATTTATGTTTATGATTCATTAATTTATAAAAAAAGGTATGAATCTTTCTCCACGATCCTTTTTCCGAATCAACTGATAAAATAATAATTTTACCGCCAACATTTAACGCCTTGTACATTTTTTTTATTAACAATTTTCTTTTTGTTTCTGAAAAATATGTTACAACATAAGCTGCTAGAATAAAATCAAATTTCTTTTTCAAATCAACATTCTCCCATCTATCATTAATTACATTAATATTTTTAATTTTTTTAATTTTTTTAACAAAAAAATAATTTGGCTCAATAATTGTTGCGTCTTTAACTTTGTATGCTATCACCGACGCAAGTGTGCCATCGCCTCCGCCGATGTCGAGAAAACTATTTTTTTTATCAAGTTTAACATTTTTGTTTATAAACTTCAAAATAATAGTTTTTTCGTTGGTATTTTTTAAAAAAAGATTAAAAGATTTTTCATAACTAATATCCTGCATATTAATCAAACTTCTTTCTCTTATTTTTTAAGGCACTACTATGCTCTTTTTCCCATCCTTCTATTTTTTTCTGAATTTCTTTTATTCTTATCCTACTAACATTTTCGATATTAATATCGTAAGAATTACACAAATCAATAAAACTAAAAAATAATTCTGAACATTTTTTTTCAAAAAGTTTTTTTTCAAAAGGTCTTCCGTATATTTCTATATCCATAACAATTTTTGCTACCTTTCCAACTTCTTCTTGAAGTCCTATGATTGTACCAACTCTTGGGTAGGTCACTCTTGATAATAATTCACTACAAAATTTTTGAATTTCTATAATATGCATAAGTTTATTTTTTAGCAATTAAATATAAATAATGGCCCCAATATGAAAATAAGTTTTTAAAAATTGTATCAAAAAACCTAGTGACTTTCATATCTTGGTATGGTGGAGTTGTGAAGTAAAATATATTTTTATATCCTGCTTCGCGTAATAATTTTTTATAATAAAAACAAGAAAAGTTTTTTTGATTTCCAAACTTCCATTTACCGGCTAATCTTAATAATAATTCTTGAATAACGCCGAACGAAAATAAATGGGGTTGAATTAAAATTAATTTACCATTTTGTTTTAAAACACGCCTTGCTTCTGCAAGCGCTAATCCATATTCGTCAAAATGTTCCAGTACTCCGAAACTTAAAATAATATCAAACTGATTATTTTTAAATACATTTAAATTTCTGTGATCTCCTTTTAAAAAAGATAAACTACTATCACTGATATTTTTTTTTAAATCATTAATTACTTGCTGAGAAATATCAATACCCACACCGACAATATTATAAAACTTTTTTAGATAAATAAGTGTTGTACCGTTTCCGCAACCAATATCTAAAACTTTTTTATTATTAAAGTCGATATTAGCACTAACAATTTTTTTGATTTTATCTACGGTTTTAAATAATCTCAGGTTTGCATAATTCAATTCACCAGTATCAGACCACACGCTATCCCATGTATTCGATAAAAGCTGGTTTAGTTCCAAGCTATTATTTTCCTCGATTAATTTTTTCATCAAAATTATACTATTCATGATTATTATTTTAATTTTAAAAAAATAATTTATTTAATTTTATTATTCGCTTATTGGTATAACTACGACATTATTGGAATAATATATCCATGGGTCATAATTTCTACTTGGATTTTTACTTTCACACTGATCCGTATATCTTCTATCACTATCAATAAATTCTTTATAACACCCCTCCGCTCCACCGCAATTCCCACTGCACCAGCCCCAATTGTCCATTACCTGCACTTTTGGTTTGAAAGCGCAGACGAGCGAGCCGTCTGAAAGTCCGAGA
>JAQWDH010000001.1:0-99037 GCA_028705565.1 Patescibacteria group bacterium
GCGTCTTCAACGCTCGCCGGTAATTCTTTTAAACTCGCGACCGACTCGTCTAACGCGTTGGGGAAGTTTTATGTTGATTCAAGCGGAAACATTAGCACAAGCGGAACCATATCTTTAACAGCCGCGGCCCCAACTTTATATTTATATAATGATGGCAGCGATCAGTACGGAATCAACAGAAGCAGTGGAGAGATAAATTTTTTCGCCGGTAATTCCGGTGATATAAAAATTCGCGACGGCGGTGTGGCTGGAGATGTAAATATGGCTATTCTATCCACAGGGCTTATTGGAATCGGCACAACTAATCCTTCTGAAAAATTAACCGTCATCGGCAACGGCGCGTTTGCGGATGGTTCAACTACATCAACGCTCACAAAAAATTCTCTAATCCTTGGTCAAACATCTTCCGCCGCGTTAGGCAAGTTTTATGTTGATTCCTCCGGCAACATCTCCGCCTCGGGCACGCTCGCCATTTTAGGCAACGGCACATCCACTTTTTCTTATGGCGCGACATTTGCGACTGCCGGAGGAAACGCCGTCGGTATCGGCACGACCGAACCGCAAAGTAAACTTCATATCGCGCGAGACGATGCGCCGACCGATGTAAAAGTTGTAAGTTCTTATCTTCACATTGGCGGAACCGTAGAAGCGATAAATTCTTATAAATTATTAACATTTGGGCATAATGATGGCGAAAGCACAAATTATCCGGCCGCTTATTTCGGTTTTCAAGAAACCTCGGCGAGCGCTGATTCTTATGGAGATTTTGTTTGGGGCGGAAGAACGCAAGTCGGAGATTTTGAACCTGTTGAAAGAATGCGACTCACAAATATGGGCGCTTTAATTCTAAACAAAGCCGCCGGCGACAATTTAGGCAAATTTTATATTGACGCATCCGGCAATGTTTCCGCCTCCGGCACTGTGAGCGTGTTGGGCAGTGGCACATCAACATTTTCTTTTGGTTTGACAGCCGCTTCATCAGGAGGAACAGGAAGCAGTTTGATTGTCGGCGCGAGTAGTTTGTATTCTGAATACCCTGATACATTTACGCCCGGCGACAGCAAAACAAAATTATATGTCTATGGAGATTTGACTGCCACAAGTTTGACCGATGTGGCGCAACTTGTTGGAGCTACAAGCACACTCGGAGCCGGACCGAGATTATCATTCGGAACTTATCTTGATAATTATGACGGCACAGCGAACATAAGAAGATTGGGCGAAATCGGCGCGGTCTATGTTGGCGAAAGTCCCCCGGGAAGCGGTTATTCAAACGGAGGTTCTTTGGTTTTTAGAACAGAAGGTGTGGCGGCGGAAACAGGAAGCTGGAGAATGTTTGAAAGAATGAGATTAACCGGAACAGGAAAATTGGGCATTGGCACGACAGATCCGTCCGAAAATTTAACAGTCATCGGCAACGGCGCGTTTGCTGATGGCTCAACAACATCCACGCTCACAAAAAATTCTCTAATTCTTGGTCAAACTTCCTCCATCGCCAAGGGTAAATTTTATGTGGATTCAACCGGAAATTTGAGCGCGTCAGGGACTATTACCGCGTTTGGTTCGCAAACAGCATCATCCTCAATTTTTGACAGCGATGAATTGATTTTAGGAAAAGGAACAGGATATACTCAAGGAATGTTCCACGTGGATTCTAACGGCAACACAAACACATCCGGTACTTTGACAATTGGAAATGCGTATAGTTCGGGTGCCCAGTCATTGAATATATATGGACCGATGGATACGGATCTTTATATAAAATTTTTTGAGGATAATGGTGAAGGCGGCGTGCCACCTGAGTACGCTAGTATTGGATTGGCTGGTGTTCAAAATAATTTTCTCCAGTTTAATTCTGTCTCAGGCGGGTTTAGATTCAATGCCGTGGGCATGGCTTCTTCCACAGCCCAGTACGCTTTTTCTGTCAGAAGAAATAATTCACCGATTTTTTCTATTTCTTCAAACGGAGATGTACGCGCAACAGGTAAATTATATGCGTCAAGCACTGTTGTTGGTACGCCTGGTAACCCAGGCGACTACGCCGAAGTTGTTGATATCGCAATTGAAGATATCGTTGAACCGGGCGATGTTATGGTTGTAGATGAACGCTCTAACGACACATACCGTCTTAGTAAAAATTCTTTTTCTCCAAGCGTCGCCGGAATTATTTCCACCGAACCGTCAATCCTTGTCGGAGACGGCAAGACGGATTATAAAGCTCAACTTTCTTTAATCGGCCGTGTTCCAGTGAAAGTGACAACTGAAAATGGCGCTATCGCGCGAGGCGATTTATTGGTTTCAGCTTCCACTACAGGCCACGCGATGAGATATGACCCGACTAAAAATAGCGGTTTAAAAACAGTCGGAATTATCGGCGTGGCATTGGAACCGTTTGACGGCGGCGCGTCACCTGCGGGAAAAGTTATGGCTTTGATCCGCACAGGTTGGGCGAGCGACTATAATCAAACAATCGCGGAATTAAAAGAAAGTATAAGCCAATTAGCCGCCGTGCAAGGGATGCAGCTGACTGTTGACCCTGATAATTTGAACGTGGAAAATAATAGCGGCAAATTATTGTTTGTTGATTCGGATATAAATTTTAACGGATATTCAATTTTGAATGTCACGTCAGTTCAAGGAAAAGACAATAAATGGGCGATAGATAAAAATGGTAATTTTATAACACGCATGGATACAACACAGGGCGAGAAAGAAATGTACGCGATGCAATCGCCGGTTTCGGAATTTGTGTTTTCCAGTTCATCACAGCTTATTGCCGGAGAAGCAAGAATAGAGTTTGAGCAAACCGTGCGTGAAATTATAGACCCGAACCAACCGTTAAAAGTTAATATAACTTTGACCTCCGGCGAGGCGAAAGGAATTTATGTGAGTGAAAAGAACACGCTTGGATTTATTGTAAAAGAATTATCCAATGGAAATAGCAATGCCACATTTGATTGGATGGTCGTGGCAAAAAGAAAAAGCGATGAAATAGTTAACGCCGAGGAAACTGGAAATACCGAAGCGCCGGCTGAGGAAACGAATACAGATGCGCCTGCCGGCGATGTTCCAACCGGCGATGCTACCGCTTCAAGCACTTACAGTATCACGGATGAAGGAACAGCTACGCAAAATCAGCCGCCGGTTGAGAATACAGCCGACACAACACCTCCGTTGTCCGAAGAAACAGCCGCGCCTATAATTGAAACGCCGTTATCCGAATCAACCACAACAACGCTTTCATCCTTATAACCTAATGGTCTTGATTATTTTTTGTCTTTATATTATAATGAAAAATATCAAAATTATCGGGCCTTTAGCTCCCGCCAGAGGCGGGCAGGCAACTTGCAGCTTCGCTAAAAGGCTGTGATAAAATAATTAGGGCCTTTAGCTCAGCTGGCTAGAGCGCTTCCATGGCATGGAAGAGGTCAAGGGTTCAAATCCCTTAAGGTCCACAATTAGAGCGTCCCGACTTAGTCGGGAAGGTCAAGCCTACCTGCATACCTACGGTATGTAAACCGGTAGGCAGGCCTACCTGCATACCTACGGTATGTAAACCGGTAGGCAGGCCTACCTGCATACCTACGGTATGTAAACCGGTAGGCAGGGGTTCAAATCCCTTAAGGTCCACGAATAAGACCGACTTAGTTGGGAAGTTTTTTGTCTCTCCATTGTCAACTGACTGTTGCCCAACGACCGGAAAGATTTGACAAAAAAACAAACAACCCTTAATGTAGAAAGCAAGGAAATAGTTCCTTGACAATTAACCGCCCGATAATAATTCGGGAAAGGAAGGTATAAAATGGGAAAAAAGAAAAAGAAAGAGATGCTTCCTCTCAAACCTTTGCTTCCTGAACAACTGAGATACACATGCGTTCAAAATTTAGACGGAACGGACGAAGTTAAAATTGACCTTAATAATAACGAAATTTTTAGCCAAGAACGCGGAGTAGCCGCGTTAGAATATGCTTTAGAAGTTGAAGGTAAAATTCACGCCGTATTGGTCGGGCCAAAAAACTCCGGCAGAAAATCTTCGGTTGTGAAGATTATAAAAAAAATAACAGCAGGAGCTGAAAGAGAATTAAAAGATTTAATACTCTTCCACAATTTTAAAGATGAGACAAAGCCAAAAAGCGTTTTTTTACCAAAAGGCGCTGGAAAAGAATTAAAAAAAAATATTGAAGCAATACCGGAATTATTGGAAATTTCCTTGCGGATCGGACTTTGCTCCGTAGAATATATGGAGCAAGTAAATATGGTCTGCAATGAATATAATACGGCTAAAAAAAGCATAATTGAGAAAATAAATAAAATTGCAGAAAAGTATCAATGTATAGCTTGTGAAACGGCGACAGAATTGCTCGTGACAAATATCTCCATAAAAAACAAAAACACTCCAATGAGTGATGAAGAGTTTTTTGCTTCTCCTCAGGATGTCCAACAAAAACTTAATAATAAAGTTAAAGAAGCGAATGCTGAAATTAAAAATAGTGGGTTAAATAAAAAAATAATAGATATAGACGCGCTCGTTGAAAACAAACTAAAAGAAATAAAAAATGCTGTAATACAAAAAAAGGTAGGAGATATTTTTGATGCTTTTGAAAAAAATTCATTCAGGTTGTTTAGCTATCAATGCAGGGTTTTAGAGAAGAAAAAAGAGGAAAAAGCAAGTGAAACAAAGGATATTTTTGAAAATGAAGTCAAAAAGTTAGGCTTCGTTTTGGTTCCAAACATGAAAATAACAGAGAAAGAAACCAATCCTTTTTGTTTTAACATCGTTGAAAGCGCTAAAAAAGAAAACGAACAAAAAGAAACAGAGGAAATCAAGAAGGAAAAAATAAATAAAGCGGTCAAGCTTTGCGCTGAATGGTCAGAAGAATATGAAAAAATCTGCAAAGAATTCAGAGACGAATATGTAAAAGCTGAAGAAAACGCGAAAAAAAATCCGGATGAGAGCATTGATAAAATACTTGATTTTATGCATGATCTGGAAGAATACTGTTTGAAAAATATGGATTTGTTTTTGGAAAAACCTGAAAATCAGAAACCGCAACAGCAGGTAATAACTATTGGCGGCGGTAAAGAAGACGAAAAAGAAAAAGCGTTGAAATGTTTTAAAATAAATTTGCTTGTGGATAACACAAGCGCCAAGCACCCGATAATAATTGACGAAAAGGAAGTAACATTTTCAAAGTTGTTTGGCGAAGATGGCTCAAAAGGAGAAAGAATTGGAATCAAGCCGGATATAATGTCAATTAAAGCCGGAGATTTTTTGAAAGCCAACGGCGGGTATCTCGTTTTAGATTTGTATGATGTTTGTGTTGAAAATGTTTTTCGTAAAATAATAACAACGTTGAAATCCGGAAAGTTTGAGTTCGGGGATGAGTCATTACTAAACCATCTCGGATTATTATCTTCTTCAATAAAACCCGAGCCGATACCGATAAATGTAAAAATTGTTTTTATTGCTGAGGAGTGGGTATATGATGCTCTAAAGGATAATAGTGATTTCAACAACATGTTTACCCCTGTTTTTTTCAATAAAGACACGAGGCTTAGCGAAAAAGCAGTAGAGGATTATTTGAATTTTACCGCCGGTTGCTGCAAGGCAAAAAATTTAATGCCTTTTGACGGTTCGGCCGTGGCAAAACTCGTTGAATACGGATGCAGGCTGGCTGAATCAAATCAAAAGGCATCGGTTCAGTTTGGATTGATAAAAAAGTTGATGATTGAAGCGGATTACTGGGCCAAAAAGAATGGAAACGACCATGCTACCGCAGAAAGCGTTAAAAAAGCGCTTGAAGAAAGAAAAAAAAGATTGTCTTTTTACGAAGAAAAATATCAAGAGTATATTCGCGAGGGAACAATATTAGTAGATACGTCTGAAGAAAAACGAGTTGGTCAAATAAATGGATTGTCAGTACATCAATTTTCGGAAGACATAACGTTTGGTAAACCGAGCAAAATTACTTGTCAAAGTTATGCCGGAAAGGAAGGCATAGTTTCTGTGCAGAGAAATATTGAAATGTCGGGGCCGAGCCATAATATGGCTATTGAAACTATTGATGCATATCTGAACGGTAAATACGGTAAAACTAAGCCGATTGGGTTGTCAGCTCAAATATCATTTGAACAATGTTACGGCGGACTTGACGGCGACAGCGCCAGTTTAGCCGAATTATTGGTGGTTTTATCTTCAATTTCAGGGCTACCGATAAAACAAAACTTTGCGATTACCGGAAGTATGAGCCAATTCGGCGAAGCCCAGCCGATTGGCGGGGTTAACTATAAGATTGAAGGTTTTTTTGATTTAATGAAAGAAAGAGGATTGGCTGATTGCGGGGTTGTAATTCCAATTCAAAACATAAATGATTTGATTTTAAAGGACGAGGTGGTTGAAGCCACAAAAGAGGGTAGGTTTAAAATATATGCAGTTAAAAGCATAGATGAAGCGATAGAGTTGTTTTTTGGACTTCCAGCTGAGGAAGTTCATATAGCGGTAAAAAATAAAATAGAAAATAAGAAAATAAAAATCTTAATCCGTCTTTGTCTTTCTTTGTCTTTGTGGAAGAAAATTTTTAAAATGTTTTAAATAAAAAGGAAAATTAAATAAATCACAGGTTGTCCAATCGGACAACCTTTTTTAATTTTGTTTTGACTTTTGGGAATTTTGGGGTATAATCAAAAAATAAGATAAATTATAATTTCATTATGTCTTTTTCTATCGGTATAGTCGGATTGCCGAATGTTGGCAAATCAACGCTTTTCAACGCTTTGACGAGAAGCAAGCAGGCAAACGCGGCAAATTATCCTTTTTGCACAATTGACCCGAATGTCGGCGTGGTGGAAGTGCCGGACGAACGGCTGGAAAAATTATCCGCTGTGTCAAAATCAATAAAAACGATTCCAACTGTGATTGAATTCGTTGATATTGCCGGACTTGTAAAAGGAGCTTCGGAAGGCGAAGGGTTGGGCAACAAATTTTTATCTCACATTCGCGAAGTGGATGCCATCGCGCAAGTCGCGCGCGCTTTTTCTGATTCAAACGTGATTCACGTGAATAATCGCGTTGACCCGAAAGAGGACGCGGAAATAATAAACTTGGAGCTGGCTTTGGCTGATTTGCAAACCGTAAAAAAGCGTTTGGATAACGCGAAAAAATCAGCAAAAGGCGCAGTCGCGAAAGATTTACAAAAACAAGTTTCACTTTTGGAAAGGGTTAACACGCATTTGCAGAAAGGCGGACAAGCAAGAGAATTGGATTATGATGATGAAGAAATTATTGTAATGAAGGAATTGTGCCTTTTAACAATGAAGCCGATGATGTATGTTGTCAATGTGGACGAGACGGACGATGGACATGCCTCGTCGGCAGGGAAGTTGCGGGCTATTGACGGTGGACAACAAACTGCGGTTGAACAAATTGAAATAAGCGCGAAATTGGAAGCTGAATTGGCGGATTTAAGCCCGACCGAGGCCAAAGAATATTTGCGACAACTTGGAATTGAACAAACAGGTTTGGACAAATTGATTGTCGCGAGTTATAAATTGTTGAATTTGATAACTTTTTTAACTTCCGGCGAGCCGGAAACGCGCGCTTGGACGATAAAAAAAGGCGTAAAAGCGCCGCAAGCCGCCGGTGTAATTCACACGGATTTTATTAAGGGATTTATCAAAGCCGATGTGATAAATTGGCAAGATTTTATCGCGTGCGGCGGTTGGGCTGGCGCGAGAGAAAGCGGAAAATTAAGAACAGAAGGAAAAGAATATGAAATGAAAGACGGAGATTTGTGTTTTTTTCATATTAACTAATTGCTATAAATCTGTAAATTTCTCTTCCGACGAATTGGTTCGGGCGATGATAAAACAAAAAAGTTTGATTTTTCAAAAACGGTATAATTTCAAAACCCGTTTTTTTTATTTCTTCCAAACAGTTTATTTTTACCCACCCATTTCCATATTTGAATTTAGGAATAATTATTACTACAGTTCCTTTCGGTTTTATGATTTTTTTAAATTCGGTAAAAGCGTCAATGTATAGTTTTTTAAGTTCGTTTGCTTGTTTTTCCAATTCAATTTTTGTCTCTCTGCCACGAAGCGGTTTTCCTAAATATGGTTCGGTAATTATAGCGTCAATTGAAGCCGGTTTTACGAATTCGTGTATCCGCGCGATTTCGGTTTCATATAATTTTATTTCGTTATTCGCGGTTTGCTTTTTGTATGCGAACGGTTTGTATTCCTTGTTTAGCCATTCAAAATTTTTTTTCGTGTCCGCGATCGCTTTGTTGGAAATATCAGCGCCTATAAGATTTTTATACCCAATAACATCAGCTTCCGTTAGAATAGTTCCGGAACCGCAAAATGGGTCTAAAATAATCGCGTTTCGCGGAATTTGAGCCAAGTTTATCATTATCATCGCGAGTTTTGGCGGAAGCATTCCGCTCGCGTCGTCTCTCGCTGGTCGTCCGAAATCGCGTTGTCCCAATTCTTCAAACGGCTGGACCGCTAAAGTTTTTCCCAAATCGTATTTTCCATTTCCAGCTGACGCGATTAAAAATTCTATTCCTTTTTTTCCGGTCAAACCGTTTTTTTCCACTGTGACGGAAGAGAGATTCGGTTCGTTTTTAAAAACAAAACGCGTAGAAACCTCTCCGCGCAAACGAGTTTTTATTTCCATTCCCCAAATTTTTATCGGCAGTTTTGAATTCAAATTATAACAACTCAATCCGAAATTTGTTTTTCCGTTTTCTTTCGCGATTTTTTTTATCTCCTCCGCCATTTTATTTAGTATATCTTCCATTCCGAAATTAACGCCGATTTCCAATCCGATTTTTATCGTTCCGCCGAGATTTCCAATCGCGTCTTTCGGGTCAGGCAATTCAGGCAAAGACATTTTTAAAACCGGAGGATTCAAAGTAAAATTTTTTAAACCAAAAACCGCTTCTATTTCAGCAGAAGAGAGAAGCGGTTCCCTGCCCAATACAAACCAGTATTTATTTTTTGCTTTTTGTTGTGGTGGCTTTGTCATAATTCAATTCGTTCGCGTAAAAAAATATATTTCTTATATCTTTCGGTATTTTATTTTTTTCGGTTTTCAACGTGATTAATTTTTGCGCCTTTTCGTATCCGGGCAAATCCAAAACCGTAAGATTCGCGTGTTCGCTAAGCGTTGCTATTACTTCTATATTGGCGATTGTAAAATAAATTTTTGAATAAATAAAAAATGATGTAAAAATAACTCCGCTAATAAGCGCCCCCATTACAATAATGCTGAAAATTCGCCAAAAAAAGTATTTGCCCGGGTTCATATTGCAGAGTCCGGGCGAAAGAGCGCAAACAGTTGTAAATTTAATTGACATAAAGTTTTATGTTTAGCCGCATATCGGCTTGTTCAAAATTTTCTTCCGCGCCGGCTTTGTAATCAGGAGTTAAAAATATTTCTTCCACATTGAGAAAATAATCAAGATTTTCCAAGTCGGCAAGATAATTTAACACGTTTAAATATGTCCCTTTTATATCCAAAGACATCGTAATTTGTTTGTTTTTTTGTTCATCAAGATTAGACCTCTCTATTTTTTGATTTATTTTATTTTTAGTCGCGATTTGTTCCAAAGCGGTGATCAATTTAAGCTCTCCGCCTACGCCGAATATCCGTTTTTCATATTCTTGAATTTCGTTTTTTATTTTTTCTATTTGTTTGATGGAGTTATAAACTTGTTTTACGCTTTGAGACCTTTTTTCCAAGTAAGTTCTTATTTCGTAAGTTTCTTTATTAAGGAGTTGTATATTTCTGACAGTCGGAAGAATGACGCCAAAAATAATGGCCGCCATTAAAACGGCGAGAGCAGCGACAATAATTATAATCTTTTTTTCCAACGCTATTTTCAGCATAAAATTAATTCGGATTTATTTGTTTTGCGATTCGGTATTTTTAATTTCTGGAAAACCTTTTAATTTCATTTTAAATTCAAAATTCACGTTTTCTTTTTGAAAAAGTTGCGATATCGGAGTTACGACCCCGTCAATCCAAGAAACTATTTTAAGTTTTTCTTGATAATCAATAAGCGCTTCTCTGGTTTTGGCAGTGCCCGTTATGATTAAAGTTTGTGTACGCCTATCAATATCCAATGAATTTATCTTAATGTCTTTTGGGAGGTTTTGAGCAAATTCCATTATAATTGGAGAAATTGCAAAATATTCCGCTCCGGCCGAGTTGATATCTTTAATTGATTTGTTTATTTTTTTTATTTCTTGATTGTAAACGGAGTATTGCTTACTTACGAGGTTGGTGCTTTGGGCTGTTTGTATATATTGATCTTCCATAACCAGCCATCCAATAAGCATCGCGATAGCGAGCAACGAAGAAGCGATAATCGTTATTTCCAAGATATTTTTAAGAAATAAAAATTGCGTCATCTGTTTAAGACGGGTTTTTTTGAAATTTGAAAGCAAGTTTAATTTAATTCGCATACTTTTTGTTCGTTTTCAAATATGTCTTCGGCGGCGCGCAAAGCCAATCCTATAGCAGAAGCCATTGTTAATCCGTCTATATCTTCTTTTGATTCAAACTCCGGATTTAAAAGATTTTTCCACGGATGACCCGGGGTTGCGGAAATTTTCAATTTTCGCGCTATTGCGGAACCGAGATTCAGGCAACCAGCCCCGCCGCCGCTTAAAGTGATATGTGTCACGGGATTGGTTTCAAGAAAATGTTCTTTATAAAAAAATAGAGATTTTTTAATTTCAGACGCGAGTTCGTCAACGAAGCCGGAAACGGTTTTAAGATATTTTGGATATTTTCGGTCGTAAGAAATGCCATTTTTTATTTTCAATTTTTCAGCTTGCGGATGCGTGAGTTTTAATTCTTGAGCTATAGCGGTGGTTAAAAGTTCGCCGGAGAAATTTAAAATTGTGCTGAATTGTATGGCTCCGTGGTCGTAAATCACAAGAGTTGAGCGAGTCGCGCCAAGGTCTAACATCGCGCGCGCTTCGCCGACATAATTTTTTCCGCTGGTAATCATTGCGCGAGCCAAGGATACGGCTTCAACTTCCAAAGCCATCACGCCAAGTCCAACGCTTTCCAATAAATTTGTGTATGAATCCGCGATAATTTTTGGCGCCGCGCCGATTAAAACCTTGGAAATTTTTTGACCATTTATCGCGCACTCCTTTCCGTCCAAAATTTGCCAATCAAGATATGTTTCGCTCGGGTCAAAAGGAAGATGTTTTTGCGCGTGAAAAATTATGTCATTTTCAGTAATTTCTTCCGGCGGAATTTCTATTTCCAAAAGTTTTAAAAAAGTTTTCGGTTCAGGCAAACTGGCCACAACCCAAGAATCCTTGATTTGTTCGCGGTGGTCTTCGTGTCCGAGCAAGAAAAGAAGTTTTTCACGCACAAGCTCAAGTTCTTGTATTTCGCCGTTTATAATATATCCGGGTGGTACTGCGACGGAATATGCTTTTTTCAATTCAAAATAAGGGCGTTTTAAAAACGGAGTACGTCTTTCCATTTGCGCTATTTTTATTGATAAATCGCCAATATCTAAACCGAACGCTCCGGCGAAAGGATTGCACAAAAACATATTTTAAAAACTTTCAGCCAATGAATACATCGGCATAATTACCGACACGGCTATTCCGGCAACCGCCAGACCTAAAATCAAAATTATCACCGGTTCAATGATTGTGGAAAAATTTTTCATAATGCCATCCACTTCTTTGCCGTAAAATTCTGAAAGTTCGTTCAGCATATCTTCCGTTTTTCCGGACTGTTCCCCGACCATAATCATCTCCGTGACCATTGGCGGAAAAGTAACGGGGTAGCGAGCCAAGATTTCCGAAAGCGTCTCCCCCTTTTTTAAGGATTCAGCAGCCGCGATTAAATTATTTTTATAAGTTAAATTTCCCATCACATCAGCAGTTATGCGCGTGGCGTCAATAATCGGAATGGTGCTTTGTAAAAGCGATGATAAAGTTAGAGAAAATCTCGCTATGTTTATTTTTTTTATTATATTTCCGAAAATTGGAAGTTTAAGAAAAAAATTATGCGCGAATTTTTTGACAGCAGGTTTTTTGTAAAGCCGCGACAGAAGAAAATATAAAATTATCAGAAAAGCGAGTGCGTAAAGTCCGTAATTCGTCAAAAAATTCATAATCCACATTAAAATTTTTGTCGGCAATGGCAATTCAGCGTTAAATTCTTTAAACATTATCATAATTTTTGGAAGCACAAAAACCACCATTTCTATTCCAATGCCGATTATGGCGGTAAAAATTACCGCAGGGTAAATCAGGGCTCCGCGTATGGAAGAATTAAGTTCATAAGCCCTCTTCATTTGATTATGCACTTGTTCCAGCGCTTCTTCGGTTTTACCGGCGTTTTCTCCTGCCGCTATCATACTCGTGTAGACCGGCGGAAAAATCTTCGGATTAAGCGCGAGAGAATCGCTTAATGTTTTGCCTTTTTCAACTTCTTGTTTTACTTCGGCGATTATATTTTTTAATTTTTTATTTTCAATTTCCATGCTTAAAATTCGCAGGGCCTCTATGAGCGAAAGTCCGGCTTTGACCATTGTGCGCAAGTTGTTGACAAAAAGAAGCTTTTCTTTGATGGAAACCGGCGTAAGAAATTTTATCACCAAAGCATCAAGTTTTTTCGCTAAAGCCGATTTTTGTTTTTCTTTTTTTTCCGGTTGAATCATAAAATTTTTCATTCTTTTGTAACTCTTAAAATTTCGCGAATGGTAGTGACACCCATTTTTGTTTTTACAAGCCCGTCTTCCAAAATTGTAGTCATGCCGTGTTCGCGAGCGTAATTTTTTATATCATTCGCGGTTGCGCGTTCGTTGATTTTTTTGGTCAACACCTCGTCAATTTCCAAAACTTCATAAATACCAACCCTGCCTTTGTATCCGGTTTGTCCGCACCTGCCACAGCCGGCGCCTTGATATAAAGTCAAAGTTTCCAGATTTTTTTCTTCTTTTTTTAAAACATTGTTGTCTTTAAAAAGTTTTAAAAGTTTGTCGGTTTCAAACGCTTTTCCGAGTTCAATGGCAGCGGCTTTGTCCAACTTATATTCTTTTTTGCAAAAAGGGCAAATTTTTCGCACCAAACGTTGGGCGATAATAATGTTGGCGGTATAAGCGACAAGAAATGGCGGAACTCCCATATCAACCAAACGCGGAAGGGTGGTCGGCGCGTCGTTCGTGTGCAAAGTGGAAAAAACAAGATGTCCGGTCATTGCGGCGTGGATGGCAATTTCCGCCGTTTCTTGGTCGCGGATTTCTCCAACCATAATAATGTTCGGGTCCTGACGCAAAAAAGCGCGCAACCCGGAAGCAAAAGTAAAACCGATTTTCGGATTGATTTGGCTCTGGTTTACGCCAGGCATGCGATATTCTATGGGGTCTTCAATCGTGGATATATTTACTCCCGGCTGGTTGACTATGCCCAAAATGGAATAAAGGGTTGTGGTTTTTCCGGAGCCAGTCGGACCTGTGACCAAAATCATGCCGTGCGGTTTTTTAATGGCATTTTCCACTATTTTTTTCTGTTCTTCCAAAAATCCCAATTGTTCCAAAGTAAGCGGCTTGACGCCTTCGTGCAAAATACGCATGACGATTTTTTCTCCGTCATACACGGGAATAATGGAAACGCGGAAAGCAAGTTTGTCGTCTTGAAGCTGAATTTTGAAACGTCCATCCTGCGGAATCATATGCTCGTCTATTTTCAGGTTGGCAAGAATTTTAATTCTGGCGATGATGCCGTTTTGAATATTTTTCGGTAATGTCATTATCGGTTTTAAGATGCCATCAATGCGATAGCGGATGATTATTTCTTTTTCCGCCGGTTCAATATGAATATCTGACGCTCCTTCAAAAACCGCGTGTTCAACGACGCTGTTCACAATATTGATAATGGGCAGTTCTTCCGCGGCTTTTTTTAAATCGCTTCCAGCCGCCTGTTCGCCGTTTTCCTGCACAAAATTAAGGTCGCTTGCCAAACCCATATGATATCGCCGCATAGCTTCTTTCAAATCAGAAATCGGTGTGAGATACACTTTTGGTTCAAGACCTGTTTTGCGTCTTAAAAATTCAATTGTTTGAATATCTGTCGGGTCGGCCATCGCCATTTTCAGGTCGTTTTTTTCTTTGTCAAAAGCTATTACCTGATGCGTGCCCGCTATTGGGGCAGGAATCAAATTTAAAATTTCTTTTTTAATTTCTTTGCCTTTTAACGCCACAAAAGGCACTTCCAAAAAATTCGCCATTTTTTTGTAAAATTCGGTTTCATCCATCAGCCCTTCGGCGACAAGTATTTCTTCCAAATTTTTATTGAGTTTTTCAGCTTTTGTTTCCAAAGCGCGCCAGTTCATTTTTTGGGACGGCTTGTATTCTTTATATATTTTTTTTAACAAGTTCGTGGAAATCATAAATAAGCAATTAATGAAATTACCTCTAAATTATATTATATCACAATTAAATAATCGGCAAAAGACGTAACATGGACGAAATACACAATGACTATTGACTTTTTTTCCGTTTGTTGCTAACATATTGAAAGTTTATATAGATATTTTAGCTTAAAAATTTATGAATAAATATGAATTGCTTTTCATCCTCCCGGGGACATTGGATGAAAATGAAGCGGCCGCTCAAGCCGAAGAAATTTTAGTCGCGCTTAAACCGTTAAGCGAAAGCGCTGAATTAAAGAAAATGGGCAAAATTCGCCTTGCGTATCCGATTAAACAGATACGATACGGTTATTTTTTTAATATAATTTTTTCCGCCGATAAACAGAACGTGAAAACAGTTGAAGAAAAATTGCGTTTATCACGCAATGTTTTGCGCGTTATGCTCACGCATTTTAACGAAGCCGCGGTTGATTCTCAAAAAATCGTTTATAACACAAGCCCGACCGGAATCACCACTATGGTTGACAGGGTGGCGGAAAAATCCGGAACAGATGAAAATAAAAAAGTTGATATGGAGGATATCAATAAAAGATTGGATGAAATTTTGGAAGGAAACATTATTCCTCAAATTTAATAATTTTAATCATTGAATTTTATGGATTTGAATCGCGCTACGCTTATCGGGCGTCTTACTTCCGACCCGGAATTGCGAAGTTTGACTACTGGAAAATCGGTGGCAACATTTTCCATCGCCACCAACAGGATGTGGACGGACGCCAACGGTCAAAAACAGGAACAGGCGGAATTTCACAATATTGTCGTATGGGCGAGATTAGCGGAAATAGCCAGCCAGTATTTGCATAAGGGTTCAAAAATTTATATTGAAGGCAGATTACAAACAAGAGAATGGACCGCGCAAGACGGCGCCAAGAGACGCCGAACGGAAATTGTCGGTGAAAGTATGATAATGCTTGATTCTCGCGGACAAGGAGCAGGGGCGTCTTACGCGCCTAAAGCGTCTGCCGCGATGCCGGCTTCCTCAGAACAGAACTCGGTTCCGGCCGAGGTGATTGAAGAAGAAATAAAAGTTGAGGATATTCCATTTTAAAAATTATTAAATTTTTTATAAAGTTATATTATTATGGCATTAACAGCGAAAGAACAAAAAGCAAAAGCTTGCATCTTCTGCGCCAATAAGAAAATGGCGATTGATTATCGCGATATTGCGACTTTACGCCGATTCGTTTCTTCTTATATGAAAATAGCTCCTCGCAGGCGTAGCGGACTTTGCGCCAAACATCAGCGTAAAGTGGCTATGGCGATAAAACGCGCGCGACAAGCGTCGCTTATGTCCTACGAAGCGAAATAGACCTAATTATTTACCACCCCAAGCATACTTGAAAGCGGGGATCAATTCGCGATTGTATATATCCAAACTCAGTATGGATAATAAAAGGACAGAGATCCCTCGCTTCACTCGGGATGACAACTGTTAATTTTTTTAAATCATCCCGCGATTTGTCGGGATGGTTTTGTTGTAATTTACATATGTCCACTTGGTTAGACCTTAAAGACAATCCTCGTTTGAAAGGAATTTATGATACGAGATTGAAAATTATAAAATCAATACGCGAGTTTTTTTGGTCGCAAGATTTTTTAGAAACTGACACTCCGATAGCGGCGCGTTATCCCGGGCAGGAACCGTATTTGAACCCAATGCGAACACAAATACATAATCCGTCAGGCGCGGCGTTTGATTTTTTTCTTCACACTTCGCCGGAGTTCGCAATGAAAAAATTACTGGCGGCCGGTTATAAAAAAATTTTTCAAATTTGCCATTGTTTCCGCGACGAAGAAGAATTTGGCGGCCGGCACAATCCGGAATTTACAATGATTGAATGGTATCGCGCTCCGGGCGAATTGCTGGAAATAGCGGACGATACTGAAAATTTGTTTAAATATCTCGGAGAAAAATTAGGCGTGAAAAAAATCAATTATAAAGATTTTAAGATTGATATCAGCGGCGAGTGGGACAGAAAAAGCATGAAAGAAATTTGGAAAATTTTTATCAATGTGAATTTGGACGATTATTTGGAAATTGAAAAAATAAAAATTTTAGTCAAAGAGCGCGGATTCGCGGTTTGCGAAAATGACGCTTACGAGGATTTGTTTTATAAAATTTTTTTAAACGAAATAGAACCGAAATTGGGTTTGGAAAAACCGATTTTTATTTACGATTATCCGGCGCAAATGTGCTCATTGTCGCGTTTATGCGATAATGATAAAAGATACGCGGAAAGATTTGAACTTTATTTCGGAGGTCTGGAACTGGCAAACGCTTTTGGAGAACTTACGGACGCCGAATGCCAATCACGCCGTTTGAACGAAGATAAAAAGTTGAGAGAAAAACTTGGAAAGCAAAGTTATCCGGTTGACAAAGATTTTATCAATGCTTTGAAATCTGGCGTTCCGGCAGGTGAAAATTATAGTAAAAAAGCGGCAGGTATTGCTTTGGGCGTTGACCGCGTGGTATTATTGTTTTCCGGGGCGAAAGACATTAACGAAACCATATTTCAAAGCGCGAAAGACCAGACAGAGTTTGATGAATAAATAAATATCAAATTCCAAATAAAAGTTATAAAATTAAAACCTGCCTACTGGTAGGAATTAAAAATTTTATTTATGTCCTCAACAAATGAAATACGCAAAGGAGTCGTGATTCGCCATCAAAACGATTTGTTCGTGGTGGTGGAATTTCAACATATAAACCCCGGCAAGGGCGCGGCTTTTGTTCGCACAAGAATGAAAAGCTTGGCCGCCGGCAAAGTCGTTGAGATTACTTATAAAGTCGGTGAAAGCGTTGATATCGTGGAAGTTGAATTTCAAACCATGCAATATCTTTATAAAAACGGAGCAAATTATGTTTTTATGAATATGAACGATTATGAACAGGTTGAAATGAATGGCGATTTAATCGGCGATGAAGCAAAATATCTAAAGGAAGGAATAGAAGTAATAGTCGGTTTGTTTGAAGAAGTTCCGGTAAGTGTGCAGTTGCCGAAAAAAATCACATATAAAGTCGTGGAAGCTCCACCTGCGGTAAAAGGCGACAGCGCGTCCGGAAACGTGACAAAAGAAATAACTTTGGATAACGGATTAAAAATTCAGGCGCCGATTTTTATAAAAGAAGGCGAAGAAATTTTGGTGAATATTGAAACCGGAGAATACTCGGCCCGTGCTTAAAAACAAAACACCCCCGACAATTTTGTCAGGGGTGATTTTCATTACCTATTCGTTGTTTTCATTTTCTTCTTCGTCTCTGCATTCTTTTTCTTCACATTCACACTCTTCCTCTTCGCATCCGCAACCGCATTTTTCCTCTTCTTCGTCGTTAAAATTTTCAAAACTCATAAAATTATGATATTTTTACTACGGCAGTGGTGCCTGTAGAATGGAATTTATTATAACATAAAAATAAAAAACAGTCAAGGGTCAAGTTGACTTTTTTACCGAATTTTATTATAATTTTTATACTTTAAACGCGGGTGTCGTATAATGGTTATTACACCACCCCTCCAAGGTGGATACGCCGGTTCGATTCCGGTCACCCGCTCAAATAACATTATGAACTCAAACAAATATAATATTTTAATCGGCGCGGTGATAGCGATGGCGTTGGTTGGCGGATTGGCGATGATGTTTTTTGTTCAGTCAAATAAAAATGATTTAAAAATAAACGCCGAGTTGGCAGCGAACGAAATTTCAAACAACGCGCAAGAGCAAGAGGCGGTTCAGGAAGAATCGGGTTTGCCGAATTCGGAATCGGAAATTTCAACGGTTTTAACACCGGCGGAACAAGAAACAAATTTACAAATTAAAAACAATACTATGCCGACCGTAAAAATCCAAACCAACAAAGGGGATATCACCATTGAATTATTTTTAGATGACGCGCCGAATACCGTGAATAATTTTTTATCTTTGGCCAAAAAAGGTTTTTATGATGGCGTGATTTTCCATCGTGTAATTAGCGGTTTTATGATTCAAGGTGGAGACCCGACCGGCACCGGTAGCGGAGGTCCCGGTTATAAATTTGCCGATGAATTGAATCCAAATACATCTTCATATCAAAGAGGATACGCGCGAGGTGTAGTAGCAATGGCAAATTCAGGTCCGAATACGAACGGAAGTCAATTTTTTATTATGCACAAAGACTATCCTTTGCCGAATTCTTATACCATTTTCGGACGAGTAATTTCAGGCATTGAAACGGTTGACGCGATTGCCGCGGCAAAAACCGATTCTTCCGACAGGCCGATTGAAGATGTTGTCATGACAAAAGTTGAGGCGACAGAGTAAAAATAAATTATAACTGCCAAATTTCAAATTACAAAACCCCATGACAAAGTCGCGGGGTTTTTTGATTCGCGACTTGCTGTTCCATCTGATTTATACTAAAATTAACGCGAGAAAATGAAATAAAAGCGGTTTTTAGATTGTATATATTCAATATGACTTCCAAAACCAATTTAACCGGTTTATCAGATTTAAAGGTTTTATCAGATGAGCGGTTAGCGGCCATTATAAGGGAAAAAGACAGAGAATTATACGGAGAAATTATAAGGCGTTATCAAACAAAACTGTCTCATTATTTGCGTAAATTCGTTCATGACGCGGATGAGCTTGAAGATGTCCTGCAAGATGTATTTATCAAGACCTACAAAAATCTTTACGATTTTAATGTAAATAAAAAATTTTCTTCTTGGATTTATCGCATCGCTCACAATGAAGCGGTGAATTATATCAAGAAACACCGCAAAGAAGCTTTTTCTTTGGACGCGAAAGAGCTGGAAATAATTGACGAAAAAATTGACGTGAAAAAAGAATTTGACGCTCAATTACTTAAAAATAAAATTGGAAAAAGCTTGTCTTTAATGAAAGAAAAATATCGCGAGCCGTTATTGCTGTATTATTTTGAAGAGAAATCATACGAAGAAATCAGTGATATAATGCGTATTCCGCGAAGCACTGTCGGCATATTGATTATGCGCGGAAAAAACATCCTTAAAGAATTTTTAACCAGATAATCATATGGAAAATCAAGATAATAAACAAGATAATAAAATTGAACAAAAAGTAATGTCCGAAATAAAAAGCGGACGCGTCAAACTTCGCTCAAAATATATTTTTCTCGCCGAAAAATTGGGACTTGGCAGCGCTTTTGCCTTAAGCATTCTTTTGGCTGTTTTATTTTTTTGCTTGGCGTTATTTTATCTTAAAGCCTCGGACAACCTTATTTATTTAAGTTTCGGCAGCCGCGGCGTATTCGCGTTTTTAGAATCGTTTCCGTATTTGCTCGCGGCAAGTTTGGTTATTTTTATTTTTGCCGCCGCCGCGATATTAAAAAGAAGCGGTGTTTCTTATAAAAAACCTTTCAGTTATTTGGCATTTGGACTTTTGGGGTTTATAATGCTTGCCGGCACAATTTTGGCTTTTACAAATATTCCGGAAAGAATTGAACGCGGAACTTTTGGCAAGCATCCGGCCGGAGTTTTTTTCCGTCCATTTTTTCGTGATGATATGGAAGCAAGGAAGAATGGCATCGCCGGCCGCGTGGTGGAAATTGGCGAGAATTATATAGTCGCGCAGACACCTCGCAATGTTGAAAAAATTGATTTAAGCGAATTAAAAATTCGGTTGCGAGAACAAATAAATGAGGGAGATTTTATCATGGTTATTGGAGAAAGAAAAAATGGTTTGTTCATAGCTCGAGATATGCGGGTCGCGCGTCCTGACGATATGCCTATTATACAACGTAGCGTCCATCAGCGTTTTGGAAATTTTGTTCCGCTGATGCCGAGATAAATTATGAATCGTTGTTGTCATTCCGAGCGAGTCCCGATTCGCATCGGGACGACGAGAAATCTCTATTAGATTATACCGGCGATTGGATAATTTGGACAGAGATCCCTCTCTATGGCTCGGGATGACAATTGTATAATTATCATTTTGACCGAGTGAAATGAGTATGGAAATGACAAAATAAAACTAGATTGCCGCGCTCCCTACGGTCGCTCGCAATGACAATAGTTTTTTAAATTAAATTTTTTTATGAAGAAAATCCTCGGTTTAATTTGGAGACATAAAATTTATTCTTTGATTGTTTTGGTTATTTTGGGAACTGGCGGATATTTCGGATATCAAAAATGGTTCGTATCCGAAGAATCTGTGCGTTATATAACCGCAAAAGCGGAGCGAGGCGTTCTAACAACTTCAATCAGCGGCACAGGTCAAATTTCCGCTTCCAGTCAAGTTGACATAAAAACAAAAACTTCCGGAGATGTAACTTATGTTGGCGCGAAAACAGGGCAGGAAGTAAAAAGCGGAACGCTTTTAGTGTCGCTCAACACAAAAGAAGCGTTAAAAACAGTACGCGACGCGGAAGAAAGTTTGGAAACGGCAAAATTATCATTGGAAAAATTACTGCAACCGGCGGATGAACTTACGCTTTTGCAAGCTGAACATTCGTTGGAACAGGCAAAAGAATCAAAACAAAAAGCCGTAGAAAGTTTAAAAAAAGCGTATGACGACGGATTTAACGGAGTCGCGAACGCTTTTTTAGATATCCCATCTGTTATGACAGGTATGCAGGATTTGCTTTACAGTAATAATTATACAAATACGCAGATGAACTTTGAATACTACGCCGAGCAGGTAAGAAGTAGATTGTTTGATGAAAAAGCGTTGGAATATAAAAATGACGCAAATGTAAAATATCAGGCGGCGCGAGAGGCGTATAACAAAAATTTTCAAGATTATAAATCAGCGAGCAGATTTTCGGATAATGAAACGATAGAAGCGCTTATTGTTGAAACTTATGATAGTGTAAAAACAATCGCCGAAGCGGTAAAAAGCGCGAACAACTTAGTTCAATATTATATTGATAAATTCACAGAAGCAAATTTAAAAACACAAACTCTCGCTACTACCCACCTTTCAAGTTTAAGCAGTTACACAGGCAAGACAAATTCGCATTTACTTAGTTTGCTTTCAACAAAACAAACATTTCAAACGAACAAAGAAACCATAATAAACGCCGATAGAACCATCGCTGAAAAAACAGGGTCGCTCGCGGATTTGAAAGCCGGCGCCGACCCGTTGGATGTTCGTTCTCAAAACTTATCCATTAAACAGAAAGAATACGCGCTCGCTGACGCGAAAGAAAAATTGGCTGATTATTATGTTTACGCGCCTTTTGATGGAACAATCGTGGCGTTTGATGTAAAAAAAGGCGATTCGGTTTCCGCCTCGGCGGTTTTAGGCACAATTATTACAAAACAGCGCATAGCCACAATTTCGCTTAATGAAATTGATGTCGCGAAAGTGAAAGTCGGACAGAATGTTATTCTTACTTTTGACGCTGTTGATGATTTATCAATTACAGGCCAGGTTGCGGAAGTGGACGCGTTGGGCACAACCAGCCAGGGAGTCGTGAGCTATAATGTTGAAATAGTTTTTGATATACAAGACGAAAGAATCAAACCCGGTATGAGCGTAAGCGCGAGTATAATTTTAGAAAGCAAGCAGGATGTTTTAATGGTATCAAGTTCTGCCGTAAAAACGCAGGGGACGAATAGTTATGTTGAACAACTTGATTCAGCCGGGGCGCTTGTCCGTAAAACAGTGCAAATTGGCGCAAGTAATGACACAATGACTGAAATTACGGAAGGATTGACAGATGGCGAGGAAATTATTGCTCAAAAAATTTCAACAGGCGCCGCCTCCACGAGTAAAACCACCACGAATAACAGCTCTTCCGGTCCGGGCGTGGGCGGAGATATGATGAGAATGATGAGATAATTTTAATTCGTTGCTTGGAAAAATTAGCAAAAGTTATGATTAAATGCGAAAATATTACAAAAATTTATCAACTCGGAATAAACAATTCAGTGGAAGTGTTGAAAGATATAAATTTTGAAATTGAAAAAGGCGAGTTCGTGGCGATAATGGGACCGTCCGGTTCGGGAAAATCAACTTTAATGAATATGCTCGGAGCTTTAGATAGACCGACAAGCGGAAAATATTTTTTGGATGAAAAAGATGTTTTTGATATGTCGGATGAAGATTTGGCCGCGATCCGTTCGGAGAAAATCGGTTTCGTGTTTCAGTCATTTAACTTATTGCCTCGCTCAACTGTTTTAAGAAATGTGACTCTGCCTTTTATTTATAACAAGCAAACTCCGAAATCGGAGAGAAAAGAAAAAGCCGTGAAATGTTTGCGCGATGTTGGTTTGGATGAAGACAGGTGGGAACATTTGTCAAATCAATTATCAGGAGGACAGATGCAGAGGGTGGCGATAGCTCGCGCTTTGGTGAATGACCCTGGTATTATTTTAGCAGATGAGCCAACTGGAAATCTTGATACAAAAACAGGGCAGATTGTATTGGAAACCTTTAAAAAACTTAATCGGGAAAACGGACATACGATTATTTTAATCACGCACGACAAATATGTGGCTGACCACGCGGATAGAATTATTGAAATAAGAGATGGCGCCATTATTTCCGATAAAAAGAAATAATAATAGTTGGTGTTAATTAAATTGTTTATTTTGTTAAAATATTATTATAAAATTACACAGTGTTTCCCATTAATTTGTCATCCCGAATGAAATGAGGGATCTCTGTCCGGTTAGTAATATCCCATAATTGCAAATGGGACAGAGATCCCTCATTTCATTCGGGATGACAGTAAATGTATGATTCGCCAAATAGTTAGAATCGTTTGGGCTGTCATTCATATAAAAAATAATTTCATATTATTCCAAATCAATTTATGTTATTTTCGGATTTATTTGAAGAAACAATGTTTTCTCTTTCTGCCAACAAGTCGCGTTCCGCGTTGACTATTTTAGGCATTGTTATCGGAATCGGTTCTGTAATTGCAATGATTTCTATTGGCCAGGGAGCAACAAAAAATATTACGGATCAAGTGCAGTCGCTTGGCACAAATTTATTGTCAGTAATGCCCGGGAACCAAAAACAATCAGGAAATATAGTTAAAGGCGGAATGGGTTCGGCGACAAGTTTGACAATGGAAGACTCTGAAGCGATAAAAACATCAATTGCGGAGGCGGTCGCGGTCGCTCCGACTGTAAGCTCAAGAAAACAGGTGACAGCGAAAGGGACGAATACAAATACAAGTATTTATGGAATTGACGAAAGTTATTTCGGCGTGAAAAACGTTGAAATTGAAAACGGTTCCAGCATAACTGAACAGCATACAAAATCGCGTTCAAAAGTGGCTGTTCTAGGTCCGACAACGGTAACTGATTTGTTTGGAGAAGGATCAAATCCGCTCGGACAAAAAGTTCGCATTGGCAGTCAAGAATTTTCGGTTATTGGCACAACCGTCGCCAAAGGAGGAAGCGGAATGGGGAGTTCTGACGATTTGATTTATATTCCGATTACCACGGCTCAACAATATCTTACCGGAAGCGAATCAGTGAGTACTATAAATGTGCAAATATCAGAAGAAAATTTAATGACTTTGGCGCAAGAAGAAATCACCGCTTTACTTTTAGAACGGCATAATATCGCCGATTCAACAGCGGCCGATTTCAGCATTATGAATCAAGCTGATATGGTTGAAACAATGTCTTCGGTGACTGAAACAATGACTTTGCTTTTAGGCGCGATAGCAGGAATTTCTTTACTGGTCGGCGGTATCGGCATTATGAATATGATGCTTACAACAGTGACCGAGAGAACAAGAGAAATCGGTTTGCGCAAATCATTGGGCGCGAACAGCAAAAATATAACCTTGCAATTTTTAGCTGAATCGGTTTCCCTTACATTTTTGGGCGGTGTGATAGGTATTGTCTTGGGAAAAGTCGCGGCATGGCTAATAAGCATATTCAGCAGTTTAACAACTGTCGTGAGCTATTCTTCAATTTTATTGGCTTTTGGAATTTCGGCTTTGATAGGTATAGTGTTCGGATATTATCCGGCAAAACGCGCAGCGAAACTTAACCCGATTGACGCTTTGCGTTATCAGTAACGTGATTGTCGCCGAATGTGTTTGTCATTCCCGCCCCGTCATCCGACGGGGTAAACTCCAATTATTGTCATTCCCGCGAAAGCGGGAATCCATATAATCGAACGATGGATTCCCGCTTTCGCGGGAATGACAGAATGAACGATTTTCGTTATTCGGCGACAGTCCCTTGGTCGGGGTATCGGATTTATTAATTTATTATTTTATTTTTTCAATATGCGTAAACAACACCTGTTGACAATTTTACTCGTCGGCATTATGGTCGTTTCCGGTTGTGAAATAAAAAATTCGGAAACGCAAAAAAATAAAGAGCAAAATAAAAGCGGTGAGACGAATTTGGAAAATCAAATCAACGCGCCTACGAGCACTAATAAAAACGGAAACGGCGTAAAGGGAACTGATAATGATTTGACTCTCGGGAAAAATGTTATGGTTTTTGGAACATTAAATCAGGATGGAAGCGTGAGCGCGACAAGAATTATGATTGGAAAAATTGAGGATTTTAATTTCAGCACGAGCACGCGCAGGGCGCCGGTTGGAGATGGGGCGCAAAACAACGGTTCGCAAACTACTACGCAAGGCATTGAAAACAGGGGCGAAACACGGACATCCAACAGGCCGAGCGGACAATTTAATCGCAACGGCGGCGGACAAATCGGTCAAAACGGAAAAACAATGGCAGGCGGGCAGGAAGTTGGCGGAAGTTTTAAAAGCATGACTAATTTTATTGGAGAGATTATTAAAAAAGAAAATAACAGCTTGATTTTGAAATTAAAAGATGGAGGTTCTAAAATCGTGTTTTACACCGAGAAGACGGAAATTTTTTTAGTCCAGCCGATGAAGCAATCGGAAACTCCGAATGAACCTCCACCGAGCGAAAACAATTAAAAAGTTTTAATTAAAATACACCACTTGTTCAGTGGTGTGTTTTTTAATTTATTGTATTGTCGTTTTTTTGGAGGAACCTGATACAAGTATTTTCTGTTTCCTCCAATCTTGTTTTTTCTTCTATATTAAATTTTTCTATTTTCATTTTTTGTTGTTCCAATACTAATTTTTTTTGTTCTACATATTCTATTTTTTCCTCAATTTCTTTTTTTTCTTTTTCACTTTTTAGATGTTCTTTTATTTTTTTATAAATTTTTATTTCATTTTTCCAATCTATTATTTCTTGACTGATTTTTTTAATCAATGCATTTCTTTTTTTTAATTCTTTTTCGGCTTTTTTTTCCGCCTCTTCAAGCTTCATATTTATTGTTAGGTTGTCAATGAAAGTTGAAATTTCTATCTCAACCTCCTTCATCATTTCTTCCCAGCTCTTTTTTTTATATTTATTATCTTTATTTTTACTACTTTTTTTTGTCATTTTTTACTCCTTTCGCCAATGGCGAATTTTAATTTTTAAAGAACTATTATAAGTTGACCTTACACCGAAAAACAATTTTTGTCAATGCTTTATATTGACAAAAAATTTTTATTTTAGTATGATATGGGTGCGTTTCATAATGCGCAGGTGTAGTATAATGGTTATTATGCGTCCTTGCCAAGGACGAGACGGCGGTTCGATTCCGCTCACCTGCTCTCAGTGTCTGTTTGTCTGTCAGATGGTCTAGGGTCTACAGTCTATGGTCTGCGGTCAATGGTCTGCGGTCAATGGTCTATGGTCAATAGTCCACTGTCTATAGTCTATAGTCCATCGTCCAAAATAGTCCATCGTCCAAAATACATCGCGGGGTAGAGCAGTTGGCAGCTCGTCAGGCCCATAACCTGAAGGTCGCCGGTTCAAGTCCGGCCCCCGCATCAAACATAAAAACCCTCTCCAAGAGGGTTTTGTGTTTATTGCTCACTTTTTTTCTTCATCTTTATACCCGAGTTTATAAACAATCGTCAGCAACAGGACGAGTATGGTACCACAATAAATGAACATCTCCCAAAAGAAACCGTTTCCAAATGGTTCTTTTCCATTTGACGCTCGCATCATATCATAGACGCGGCATCCGAAAAAAAGAAAAGTTAAAAGAACAAGTTCCAACCAAAATACCGCGCGAAAAAATTCAACTAGGTATTTTTTTATTTTTTTTGTCATTTTTTATCCTCCTTGCGCGGAATTGATTTTTTTCTCAGTCCACGCTTTTGTTTTTATATGAAAAATACCTGTTCCTTTTTTGAGTTTTAGCGGTTTTAAAATTTCTTCCGCGTATATTTCTTGCAGACGGATAATTGCTTTTTTTGTAAGAGTTCCAAAATATCCGGATATTATTCCTTCGGGATAAATATCTTTGCCCATTGATTTAAGAAATATTTGCAGATATTTTACATCTTGTCCAACCGCGCCTCTCCACAAAAATCTTTCAAAAGAAAAATTATCCGGAATGCCGAGTGTTGTTTTTAAAGATGAGGAAACGGTTTGAATCGTTGAAGACGTCAAAATTGTTGAAGAAGCGAGATTGATATCTTTTTCAAGAGTTGACGTGGACAAAGTTGATGTCGTTGATGTGGCTGAACTTTCCCCGAAAACACCGTAAAGACCGAAATTTTTTGTTTTGGATGTTATTTCATTCGCAAGAGTATTGTCGCTTTTAAGAGGAACCCATATTTTTTTTGTTTCGTCCCAACGATAAATTTCCATAGCGTTTTTTTTGATTTTACCGTTCTTTACCAATTCCTCATTGTAAGTAAATGAAAGTTTCATTTCGTTGTTAATTTTTTCAATTTCTTTTCCTCCGACAATAGCTTTAATTTCCGAAACAATATCCCCAAGGATATTAAGATTGGTCGGGAGGGGGTGATTTTTTATAATTTCCATCGGGTCCAAAGTTATAATTTCCAGAACAGCGGTGCCGACAATACTTTGCGGCAGGAATTTTATAACGCCGGTCGCTCCGGATTGAAATATTTTTTTCACTTCTCCACCGAGGTTTTCCGTAATGTTGCCAGAACCGGAAGATGATGATGGCGGTATAATGCCTCCACCTCCGCTGATAATCGCGATTGTCCATGTTGATGTTGATTGCGTCTTGTTTCCTGCCTTATCCACGGCTTTTACATACCAAGTATGATTGCCGTTTCCGATTTTTGAAGATACGGTTTTTGAAACGCCGGTAAGATTATCGTCTTTCAAAACATTATCCACATAAAGTTCATAATGGTCAAAATCCGCATCAGACACGGCATTCCATATAAAAGTTGGCTGTTCATTTCCCAATGTTGAATAATCGCTTGGAGAAGATAATACAAAAGCGGACGGACCTTCGGTGTCTTCGGCCACGGTAAAAGTTTTTGCTGAAAATCCTCCGTTGTAAGTGAAAGTGATTTTACCGGCGGAGTCGGATTGGTAGGAATTAAAATGAGAACCGTCAACTTTTATTGAATACCATGTATTATTTTTTGAAACAGCCACAACATAATCAATCGTGGTCGTGGAAATTGTGCTGGATGCCGTCCATTGGTCGGTATATCCGTTGGAAATGTCGCTGTCATTAAAAGCCAAAGTGATTTCTCCAATGGAAGGAATAATTTTTATTGTGTTTGTCGCGGCAGTGCCGAGTGTTAAACTTTTTGTGCTGGAAACATTTACAGTAAGAAGATTCGCCGCTACATTCATCCAATCCCACTCCGAAGTTGGCAAAACATTAAAAGAAGTTGAAAAGCCGCGCGTGGTCAAATCAAAATTTGCGTTGGTGGATGTTGGCGCGACATTTACAGCGCGAGTGGTGGAAGCGTTGGTTCCGGAAGTGTCACGGAGGTAAACAGTGTATTCATTGCTGCCTTCAGTTAATCCGGAAAATAAAATAGACGGATTGCTGTAAACGCTTGCGTTGTAGGAAGCGCGAATCTCATCTTGTGAAAGCGCACGTTTCCAAACTCTTACTTCATCAAGCAAACCCTTGTAATAAGCATACGCGTTGGAGCTTGGAACCGCGCCGTTTGTCCATCTGCCTAACTGGCTGTATCCATCATAATAATCGCATATATTTCCGGTTTGACTTACCGAGTCCTCTAAAATTCCGTTAAAATAAAATTTTATTGTCGTTCCATCGTATGTGACCGCCAAATGATTCCAAGTTGTGGTTGAAATATATGATGTGCTGCTTACAATCGGCCAGTCGGTGTTGTTCATGCATAATTGCGCCGCGGCTTCGGCGCGTATATCATTTTCGCCCAAGTCGGTGTAATCGGATTTCAAATACATTTGGTATTGAGGAAAGTTGGCGATAAATGTGATGTTGTAATCAGAATCCACGGAAGTCGGTTTTATCCACGCTTCCACTGTCAAATCATCTCCTGTCATATCAGTGGATGAAGGGCCGGTTAAAGAAACAAAGTCATCAATACCGTCAAAAAGCAAAGCGTTTCCGAATTTTCCTGCCGCCCATTGCGGTAAAGTTGTATTCTTATAAATATGAAAACTGTCTCCGGTGGCAAAGCCGGTGAGCGCGGATGCCAAAGTAATGGTTTTATCCGTTTCGCTGGTCGCCGTATAATCGCTGATAGTCGTGGTTGAACCATCCGCAGCCCCGGAAGTCGCTTCAAAAATCCAATTGTTATAAAAATCGTTATTTGTGCTGAGAACTATATAAGATGTTTCTTTTATAACAGATTCCGTGGTGCCGGCATCGGCAGTGCCGTAATCGCCATAGTCAAATGTTCCTGTATGTCCGGCAATACTATCAGACACGGAAGTTCCGGAAGTTTCGTCAAATTTCCAATATCCTATCGGTTTGTTATCCCCCCAAGTAATGAACATACTTGAATCACCGGTGGAAGAGATCGTCATATTCAAAAGAGTCCAACTTCTGTTGATATATGAACTATTATATTCAGTAGAAGAAGCGAAAGCGATTGACAGGCGAGCCGGCGTGCATAAAGAAGTGTCAACCGATAAACAATCATCACGGCATCCGAGCGTTCCGCCCGTGTAGCTATAATCAACGCAAACAGCGTTTCCTGTGTCGTTGTCATCGCACACCTCGCCGGTTTCTTTGACTCCGTTTCCGCAATACGCGTCATATTCTGGAGCCGAACCCTCGTCTAAAAAATAGAGAATATAATTTTTCATTTCCGCGCGAATGGTATCCAAATTTTCATTTTTTAAATCCTTTTCTCTTAATTTACGCACATAATTTTCAGCAGAAACGGTTGATTTTACGCCATCAATTTTTGCTTGGGCGATTAAATTATTTAAAGTGGTTAAATATTTTACATCATCCACGCCTTCGCGAAATCCTTCCCATTGAACCGTGTCTATAACACCATCCGTTGTCGGGTAAGTAAACGCTCCATCTTTGCGATCGACATAATCAAAATCATCCCAAATGTTTCCGTGATATGCTTGATAAGCCCAGTCGGCGGCGCCGTCATAACCGGCCTGCCAAAGCATCAATCCGTAATTTCTGCGGTATTTTTCAGGTCTTTCCTCGCCGCCTTGAGGGTCTGCGTAAGAATATATTTTATTGCCATAGCTGTGGTATGTTGCCGCAAGATCTGGACGCAACACGCCATAAACTATCGCTATATCTAAAATATCAGCGGCTCTTTCAGCCATTGAATAATTTGCTTGCGCGTCAATAACTTTTCCGCCGACATCGTGCACGGCTTCAATTTGCGCGCGAGTGGTAGTGCTAATTTCCTGCTCATCATACCCGTAACAATAAACATCAACATCTCCGTTAAGAGTCGTAGTCGCGATATTTATTGTGCTTGTAACCGCGGCTTGCGTTAGCGCGTTGGTGGCATATCCGGCCAAACTGCATCCAACATAAAAAAGCGTAGTAGTGTCCATACCGACTGAATTGGCGATTGTAAGCGCGTCGTCAAGACTTCCGTCATTAGGCGCGGCTTGATATTGCGCATAATATAAAGGAGCTGTAATACCATGATTGTATAAATTTTGCAGCTCAGCGGTGAATTGAGCAGTATTTTTCCAATCTCCTGAAATCTCGCTGTATCCGCTGACATGGAGTCTGCTTGCGTAATAAAAAGAATAAGTTAGCGACGGCGAGTCCAAAGTAATCGGCAACACCGTAAGATTAAAAGTAAGATTTTTTGTGAAGACATCGGATGTAAGCTGAATTTGTCCGTTGTAAGTCCCGGCGGTTGTGGTGGTCGGCACTTCCACCGTAATCCAAATTTGTTTATTCGTGTTTGCTGTAATATCAATCGGTTGAAGTTCGGATGTATCTTCAATATGAAATTCCGATGGAAGCATGTGCCACTGGTCCGCGACGCCTGAAATGCCGCTTGCGTTGCTTATTAAAACATAGGAGCCGTCCACCAAAGCGTAGTTTTGCGAATCTTCAGTTTTAATCAAGTCGTCATTTTTGACAAGCAGTTCCGGCGTCAAATGTTTGTTGGAAACATCATAAAGAGTATATCCTGTTTGATACCAAATTTTTACAACTCTGATGTCCAAACTGCTTGAGGCAATCGTGCCGTTGTCTCCAATCAAATCAGTTGAAGTGACATTTAAACCTGTAATGGTTTCATTCGCGTGAATAACAAAAGTTGCGGGTTCAAATTCGCCAGGAGCCGCGCTCATGGTAATCGTGTCGGAAATATATTCGCTTGAAATACTTGAATCAGCGAGTATTTTTGTGTCCGTTATGGTTGAAGGAACGTAAATTGTCGCTGAACTGGAAGAGGCGAAAATAATATTGTAAAAAAAAGCGGACAAAGGCAAACAGACGATTGATACAAAAAAAATCGATAAAAATCTAAAAATTTTAGAGCGTCTTTTACGTTCTATAAAAATCATACCGATAAATTTTTTTCAGTTTCCGTTATGCGAAAGTTCTTTTTGGAAATAATTGTCATACATTTCCCAAAAAGACAAAAGCAGAGCCGTGATAATCGGCCCTATCACAAATCCGGAAACGCCAAAGAAAATCACTCCTCCCAAAGTTGAAAATAAAATTAGAAGCGGATGCATTTGCGTGTCTTTGCCTATTAAAATCGGACGCAATAAATTATCAATCGTGCTGATAAACAAAAATCCGAAAACCAAAACCGCCAATCCTTGCCAGAGTTGCCCTGTAAGGAGAAGTATGATACCGGCAGGAAGCCAAATAATTGCGCAACCCACACCCGGAATAATCGCGAAGACCATCATAATTACGCTCCAAATCAGCGCTCCTTGAATTCCGGTCGCCCAAAACAACAATCCGCCTAACGCGCCTTGAATTCCGCCGACAATCAACGTGCTTTTTAACGCGGAACGCGCGGTAGAGGTAAATTTTTGGTAAAGCAGTTTTTCATATTTATCCCCAAGCGGGCATAAGTGCATCGCTTTTTTCAAAAATTTTTCCCCATCGCGCAGGAAGAAAAAAAGCGTGTAAAGCATTATGATAAACATCAATGCGAAAATTAGAGAATTTTGCGTAAGATTTTTCAACGCGGTGAATAAGTAATTGGTGATGCTCTGCGCGGTTTCCGCGAATTTTTCAGTCCAAAATTGTTCGTCAATATTTAGCTGTTGCGTGTAGGGGTTGTGTTTAATTGAGTTTAATGTGTTTTGCACGCTTTCTTTGATATGGCCGTTTGTATTCATTGAGGTGTAAATATCAACCGACTCATTGAAAAGCAAGCTGCCGAGCAATCCCAATGGAAGAATAATAATTATGATTACGGCGGCCATTGTGATAATTGAGCTGATGCCGGCGTGTCCTATCCATTTATTCATCCGAGCGTAAAAAGTATGAAACAGAGTCGCGATGACCGCGGCCCAGAAAACCGGATAAAAAAACGGTTTGATTATAAAAAGAAATAAAATTGTAACTAATCCGAGCGAACTAAAAAAAAGTATATTGCGGATCTTGGCAAAATCCATAAAAATGTTGGTTAATATTAAAACACAGTTATTTTAATGTATTTTATCAAATTTTTTAAGGTTGAGCAACCGGATTGTTTGATTTAGGAGGGCGAGATATTATTTCTTTTATTGTTTCTTTGGAAATAATGTTGAGAAGCAAGGCTAAAACACCATAAATTATTATCCCAAACGCGATTGATAAGACGATATTCATCGGTTGAAGGAGATAAACCGATACGCCCATTGTCAAACTCGCGAGAGATATCTTGAAAAAAGTTTTAAAACTTGGCCAAAATCGCGCGAAGCGATTAACCGTAATCATTAAAAATAAACCGGCGTAAATTTCAGAAAAAACAGTCACCATCGCCGCGCCATAAGCGCCGTATTTCGGGATTAAAAACGCGTAAGCGATCGCGCTTAAAATCGCGTCGGAAAGATAAATCCAAATCACATTTTTTTGTCTGTTTATCGCCAAGGCCAAATATCCAAAGACATTTCCAAAAGCAGTGCCAACAATGGCGATGCCGAGCAGTGCGAGTATTTTACCGGAGTTTACGAATTCGTTGCCGGCAATAAGTTTCATAATTGGAGTCGCGAGCGTAATAATACCGACAGCCATTGGTATAAGCAACATCAAGATTAAATCAAAACTTCTTTGGTAATGGAGCTTGAATTCATCGCGAAGATTTTGCGACCAAGCGCGCGCGGTAAGAGGCAGCATTATTCCCATTACCATGGCGGCAACCTGTATTACTATTTCAGTGACGCGATACGCGGCGCCTGCTAATCCAACTTCGCTTTGCGAAACAAATAGAGGCAGTAAAATTCTTCCGCCTTGCAGATAAACGGCGTTGAAGATAATTTCAATCGCCATCGGCCAAGTTTTATAATAAAGCGCGCGTGATATTCCCCAATCAATTTGAAAACGAATTTTTTGACTTTTGAGCCAAAGAAAAACAGTATAAATTAAAGATGACGTTGAAACAATCGCCATCATCGGCAAAAATCCATCGTAATTTTTATAAGCAATGGCGAAGATGCCGACAAGCATTGTCGCTCGGGATAAAAATTCTCCGATAACCTGAATGTGCATTTTTAATTTTGTTTGATAATATCCGACAAGCACTTGATTCAAAGCAGTGCTGAAAAAAGAAACAGAAAGAATGGCCGCGGCGATTTTGACCGGAGCTGGATATGGAAAAAACAGGATTAAAATCGGAGACAAGCCGTTGAAAAAAAACGCGGTTAAAAATCTCCATGTAAAAAGAGTGTTGTAAATTTTTTGTTTATCAAATTTTTCTTCAGAAAGCATGCTCGCGGTATTGGCTGTAAATCCGAAATCGTTCGCCACCGCGATAAATTGCAAAAAACTGCTGGCGGTCACAAACCAGCCGAATTTTTCCACGCCCAAAGAGCGGGTCATCAAAGCCACAATTAAAAGCCCGATTCCCGTGTTTAGCGATTTTCCGGCAAGTTGAATTGCCGTGTTGAAAGCGATTTGCCGTTTTAGAGACATAAAATAAATCCCAAATCCCCTGCCTACCGGTTTACATACCGTAGGTATGCAGGCAGGCAATGACCAATGACCAATGACCAATGACCAATGACCAATGACCAATGACCAATGACCAATGACCAATGACCAATGACCAATGACCAATGACCGTTTAATTTCATATTCATTTTACCGCTTTTTTGGAATAAAAAAAAGCCCTGAATTAAGGGCTGTTGTCGTTTATTCCTTTTTTTCCTCTTTTACCTCGCCAACTCCTTTCATCAGCCATATTAACAATAATATCAACAACGAGATATCAATCAAAAGCCCGAGGAAAACGGATACTCCGAATAGTACGGAGATTTTATTTACAGTAGCATAAAGGTGCAGTGTCGGAATTGCGCCGATAGTGAGGGAATATCCGACAAAAAAAACAAACCATCCGAAAATTTTTAATACAATTTTTCCGATTTTTTTCATTTTTTCTCCTTTGTTCAAGGTGCTGAATGTATAATAACAAAAACCGAAGTATTGTCAACAACACACAGACGGGAAGGAATTATTATGTTATAATGGCTATAGACGTTTTTTGTCATTGCAATTTCCAATGTCAAATCAAATTCAAATATCAAATATCAAATCTCAAGTTGTCGTTGCGTATACAATAAAGCGATACTGTTTTTTTATTTCTTTTTTGTTTTTAATGTTTTTTTGCGCGCCGGTTTTCGCGGCGGATTTTACGCCCCCGCCTTTTAAAGATAAAAATTATGCCGGTAAATATGTAAGCCAATCAATTCCAGACCCGATAACAATCAAAGCCGGAGAAACGAAAGAAATCGTTGTAAGAATTAAAAATACTGGCAAAACGACTTGGTCCGCGACCGGTAAAAATTTTGTTTCAGTTTATACTGTCGCGCCGAATTATCGCGAAAGCGTTTTTGCGGGCAAAAATTGGATGAATAAATCGCAAGCCGTAAAAATCAGTAGTTCCATAAGCCCCGGAAAAATCGGGGAAGTTAGAATTAAACTTAGCGCGCCGCAAAAAACCGGAGATTATTTGGAGAGATTTTATTTGGCGGCGGAAAACAAAACTTGGATACAAGGAACATATTTTTATTTTAAAATTAAAGTCGTAAAAAATAACGTCGTCGCCGCGTCAATTGATACGGAAGAAAACGGCCGAGGAGACGGCGAAATAAAAGATGAGGCCGTGGAAATAAACAAAGAATACAAATCCGATATGCTGGCTTTTTCCGCCCGCAAGATATTTGCTTCCGGAGGAGAAAAAATAAATTTTATCGTTCAATATCGCAATTCAGGAACTAAAAAATGGAATAACTATCTTTGGCAAGAAGCCGGAAGCCGCGCGGAAGAAGACGGAACGAATTCAACCGCGATTAAAGCGAATTTGTCGGATGAGTCGTGGGTTTCGCAGGTTAAAATAAAAACTGAAAATAAAATAACGGCTCCGACCGAATCGTTGCGCGTGGAGTTTGTTTTTCGCGCGCCGGCAAAAAAAGGAAATTATGTCGCGCGTTTTCAACTTACGGCTGACGGGCATACTTTGGACGGCGGAATTTTGGAATTGCCGGTAATTGTAACGGCTGACGCGCCATCAGGATATACTGAACCGGTTTTCACGAGCGCGCGAACGCTCGTGTCCGAACCGAATGTTCGCATCGGCCTTTTCAAGGCCGAAAAACCGGTTAAATTCAAATCGTCTTTTGATTACCAAGTTTGGAGCGGAGGAATTTTAAAGGGATTTTTATCAGCCGGAATTTCGGCGACTTTAAATTACGGAGACGGAATTTACAATTTTACAAGCGAGGCGTTGAGTTTTAATTCGCGCGATTTTGTCCGTTTAACGCCGTATAATTTAAACGATTATTTTACTTTGCCTGACTACGAGCGTCATATAAGTTGGAAGGGAAGTGTAAATTTTAACGCTTATCGCGGAATTTTTGAATACATATATTCTCCAAAAAGCGACGCGCCTTTTGTCGTCAATGAATTGCCGATGGATTTGTATATCGCGGGAATCGGCGAAACATCCGGAGGCGCGGCGATGGAATATATTAAAGCGATGCTTGTCGCGGCGCGTTCATACGCGTATTATCATTTGAACAACGGCGTGCCGGCGGACAAAAGAACCTTTGATTTATACGCGACAACCGCCGACCAGCTTTATTTGGGATACAATTCAGAAACTATGATGCCGCGCGTGGCGCAGGCGGAGCAGGCGACTTTTGGCGAGATGGTTACTTATGGAAGCAATGTCGTGGTTACGCCTTATTTTGGACATTCTGACGGGCATACTCGTTCTTGGGCAGAAGTTTGGGGCGGAACGGAAAAGCCGTGGATTAAGAGCGTGGAGTGTTTTTACGACACAGGCGAAAAAATGTTGGGGCACGGTGTCGGCATAAGCATGCAGGATGCGGCTTCGCGCGCTGACAAAGACGGCTGGACATACGACCAAATTCTGGAGTATTATTACACAGGAGTGGAAATTGAAAAAATTTACTAACTGCTTTCGTCAAAATATCGCTTTTTGACTCAATATTATTAAAAAACTATTTTTTTTACTTTATTAATTAAATTTAATATGAAAGAAACATTGTTATTCGTCAATCCGGAAAACATAAACAAAAAACAGCCGATAGAAAAACAAAAAATGAATATTCAATCGCGTTCCGAGGCGGTTTTTAAAAGCGATGACAAAAAAAGAGAAGTTTTAAAAAAAATCAATAAGCTGATAAAAGAGCATCAAGAAAAAAATACATTTAATTCGTTCGCAAAAAAGGGTAATATTGAGAACACGAATGAGTGGAAAAAAGAATGGGCGGAAAAACTTGACGAATTATTGGCGGCGAAAGAAAAAATTGAGAAGCAATTGCCGAAGAAAAGTTAAAAATAAAAACCGCCTTGTTAAATGATAGGGCGGTTTTTTTATTTTTATCTTCCGTGAAAATTTTTGTCTTCCGAAGCCATATCCAATATAAATTTTCTCAAGCCGTTCGGGTCCGGCACGTTTTTTAAAATGAATTTAGGCACAGCGCCGGCTGTTTGCAAGGTTATGGTGCCGTAATCAAATATGGAAGGAAAAAAACCCTTCACTTCCGAAGTAATATCCTGTATTTGGTAAAGGTCAACTTCGGAAACGCTGCGTCCGAACAAGCTGATTTGTTCAATATCAACCAACCTGTCGTTGGTGATAACCCACATATCCAGATAAAACGAAATAAAATAAGAATAAAGAAAAAGCAATACGGAAAGACAGTAGACGCTTCCGAAAAGAATGAGAATGATAAACACGGTTGGGCTTTGCATCAGAGTAGGGAATATTCTCTGCAAAAGAAAGTTCACTCCCACGGGCGCTGCCGCGAGCAAAATAAAAAGCGCGAGCGGCGGAACGAAAGTGATAAGGTCTCGGCGCACGATTTTGAATGTTTTTTCGTAAGATTTCGGATGTATGATTTTTTCCGCTGTCATATTAAAACAAATTAGAATTGAATGAAATCCATTCGTTGTTCCAAACTGTAATCGGCTGTTGCCAATCCGCGTTTTGCAGAAATTGCCAAGTGAAAAATAAAACAATAACCGAAAGCGCCGAAACGAAAAAAGTGGCGACAAAGCTTACCATTGTAAGCGCGCCGGTACTCACTAAATGATAAATATTAACTAACGAGTAAAAAACGAATACCGCCAAAAACGCGAAATAAATAAATAGAAAAATATAAATAGGAGCGGAGACCATATAAAAAATTAAAATTTTTAATAAACGCAAAAATTACAGCAAGGTATTTTTCGGCTGTTCGCACCCCAAATGTTTATACGCCGCTGGCGTGGCTTTTCGTCCTCGCGCGGTGCGTTCCAAAAATCCAAGCTGAATCAAAAACGGTTCATAAACGGTTTCAATTGTTTCCATTTCTTCGGAGATGGCGGCGGAAAGAGTGTTTAAGCCGGCCGGTCCGCCGTTGAATTTTTCAATTAAAGTTTTAAGCAAATGGCGGTCAATTTCATCCAAGCCGTATCCGTCTATTGTAAGCATTTTCAGCGCCTCTGACGCGGTGTCGGTATTTATCAAACCGTTGTTTTTGATTTGCGCGTAATCGCGAACTCTTTTTAAAAGGCGATTGGCGACGCGCGGAGTTCGGCGCGAGCTTTTAGCTATCATCCGGCGCGCGTCTTCAGCGGACTCAACTTCCAACAATAGCGCGTTGCGTTCCAAAATTTTTTCTATTTCGTTTTCTTCGTAAAAATTCAAATGAAAATGAAAACCGAAACGGTCGCGCAAAGGAGCTGACAGCAAGCTTAATTTTGTGGTGGCGCCGATTAAAGTAAAACGCGGAAGCGGAATGCGAATCACGCGCGCGGCAGGTCCGGCTCCGATGATAATATCCAAAGCGTAATCTTCCAAAGCCGGATACAAAACTTCCTCAATGGTTTTGTTGAGGCGATGTATTTCATCTATAAAAAGAACCTCGCCTTCCTGCATGTTGGAAAGTATGGCGGCAAGGTCGCCGACTTTTTCCAAAGCCGGACCGGAAGTCATTTTGATTTTACTTTCCATTTCTTTGGCGATGATGTGGGCGAGCGTGGTTTTGCCAAGCCCGGGATTGCCGCAAAGCAAAACATGCTCCAACGACTCTTGCCTTTTTTTGGCGGCCTGGATGGCGATGCTCAGATTTTCTTTGATTTGATTTTGCCCAACGAAATCAGACAGCTGGCGCGGACGCAAAGTATTTTCCAAAAGCGTTTCTTCGGCGTTCTCCCCATCTATTTGCGGCTCCACTATTCGGTCGGGGCATTCATTTTGTAATTCTTCTTCCATAATAGCAATGTTAAATAATGCTTGTCATTCCCGTGAAAACGGGAATCTGTTGTCTGATTGTATGGATTCCCGTTTTCACGGGAATGACAGTTAATATGGTTATTATAATTCCAAAAACGAACAAAGTCCACTGCTTGTTACGGTCTATGGACTATGGTCTGCGGACTATGGTCTATGGTCTATAGTCTATGGTCCAACGTCCAACGTCCACAGTCCACGTCCGATTTCCCTGTGGATAAAATAAGTTGACAATATTCGTTAAATTATTTTCTAATTTTTTAAAAATTTTGATTTTATTTTGCGCATAGTTTATACTATGTTATACTAAGGTTGCGGCGGATGAATTATAAATTACAAATTATAAATACGATAAAAACTACAAATTTAAAAATTTAAATTTATGATGGTCAAAAAAGAAAAAAAACACATCAAAACCGTGGAAAAAAGAAACGGTGGTTTGGATAAATTCAATCCGAAAAAAATTTATGACGCGATTTTTAAAGTGCTCACGGCAACTGACGCCGGCGACAGCAAGCTTTCGCGCAAACTTACGCGCGAAGTCGTGTCTTTGTTAAACCGTCGTTTTAAAAAGAAAGAATCACCGAAGATTGAAGACATACAAGATACTGTGGAAGAAGTTTTGATGCTGAATGATTTGTTGGATTCCGCGAAGGCGTATATTATTTATCGCGAACAGCATCGCAATATGCGCGAAGCCAAAGTCGCGACAGACGAAGCCATTGATTTGGTCGGGCAGTATATCGGCGAGTTGAGTTGGGATGTGAAAGAGAACAGCAACATGACATATTCTTTGCAGGGTTTGAATCATTACGTTTCTTCTTATGTGGTAAAAAAATATTGGCTGAATAAAATTTATCCTCCGGAGATTCGCAAGGCCGGACAGGACGGAGATTTTCATTTGCATAATTTGGATATTCTCGGCACATATTGTTGCGGATGGGATTTATATGATTTGCTCGCGCGCGGTTTCGGAGGCGTGTCAGGAAAACTTCAATCCAAACCGGCGAGCCATTTGCGTCCGGCTCTTGGACAAGTTGTAAATTTTTTCTATACCTTGCAAGGAGAATCGGCAGGGGCGCAGGCGCTTTCAAATTTTGATACTTTGCTCGCTCCTTTTATCCGTTATGACAACTTATCTTACAAAGAAGTAAAACAGGCGTTGCAGGAATTTCTTTTCAATTGCAATGTGCCGACCAGAGTCGGTTTTCAAACGCCGTTCACCAACATTACTTTGGATTTGAACGTGCCGGGGCATTTGAAAAATTTGCCGGTGCTTAAAAGCGGAAAACCGCAGAAAGAAACATACGGAGAATTTCAAAAAGAAATGGATATTTTGAATAAGGCGTTGGCCGAAGTTTATTTGGAAGGAGACGCGGCCGGTCGCGTATTCACTTTTCCGATTCCGACAATAAATATCGGCAAGGATTTTGAATGGGATAATCCTAATTATAACGGTATTTGGGAAATGACTGCTAAATACGGCATTCCATATTTCGCCAATTTTATCCATTCTGAAATGAAGCCGGAAGACGCGCGCAGTATGTGCTGTCGTTTGCGTCTGGATAATCGCGAACTTTATAAACGCGGCGGAGGACTTTTTGGCGCGGCTCCGCTTACGGGCAGTATCGGAGTTGTTACGGTTAACTTGCCTCGCATAGGTTATTTGTCAAAAACAAAAAGGGATTTTTTCAACCGTTTGACAAAAATTATGGATTTGGCGAAAGAGTCGCTGGAAATTAAAAGAAAAATTTTGGAGAATTTTGTTGAAAAAGGACTTTATCCTTATTCCAATTATTATCTCGCCAACGCCAAAAAACAAAGAGGAGTATTTTGGGGCAATCATTTTTCCACAATCGGACTTATCGGAATGAATGAGGCGCTTTTGAATTTTTTGGGGAAAGACATCTCCACGAAAGAGGGGGTGATGTTCGCTTCGGAGGTTTTGGATTTTATGCGCGACCGATTGGTAAAATATCAAAAAGAAACAGGCAGTCTTTATAATTTGGAAGCGACTCCCGCTGAAGGCACTTCGTATCGTTTGGCTTTGAAAGATAAACAAAAGTATAAAGATATAATCACGTCCGGCGAAGCAGAACCGTTTTACACAAATTCAACGCAATTGCCGGTTGATTTTACAGAAGATTTGTTCGCGGCTTTAAAATTACAGGATGATTTGCAAGTAAAATATACCGGCGGAACCGTGTTTCACGCTTTCATCGGAGAAAAATTGGTTGACACGAATTCCGTAAAAAGTTTAGTGAGGAAAGTTTTTGAAAAATTCCGTTTGCCTTATTTTACTTTAACTCCGACTTTCAGCGTTTGTCCCGTGCACGGATATATCGCAGGCGAACATCATAATTGTCCGTTGTGTCCGAACGCCCAGCCGTGTGAAGTGTATTCACGCATCGTCGGTTATATTCGTCCCGTAAGCCAGTGGCATAGGGGCAAGCAGGAAGAATTTAAGATGAGAAAAACATTCGCGCCGTGTTGAAAGGGGCGGGCAGGATTAGTATGGATCTCTGTTGTCATTCCCGCGAAAGTGGGAATCCATTTGCGATTGTTTGGATCCCCGTTTTCACGGGGATGACAATTGCGATCGTCCGAATCCCGACATGGTCGGAATGGCGACACATTACTTATTAATTTCGTTTTATGCTTATCGGCGGGTTGGAAAAATTAACCCTGATTGACTATCCCGGGAAAGTCGCGGCTACGGTTTTTACTTCAGGCTGTAATTTTCGCTGTCCGTTTTGCCACAATCCGCGTTTAACGACAATTTCGGAATTTGAATCGCCGGCTTTTTCCGAAAAAGAAGTTTTGGATTATTTGAACACGAACAAAGATTATTTGGAGGGCGTGTGCGTTACGGGAGGGGAGCCGTCTTTGCAGGCGGATTTAAAAAAATTTTTGGCTGAAATAAAATCGCTCGGGCTTTTGGTAAAATTGGACACGAATGGAAGCAATCCGGAAGTTTTGGAAAATTTATTGGCGGAAAGATTGGTGGATTATATCGCCATGGATGTGAAGTCGCCTTTGGAAGAAGAAGCGTATAATTATTTTTTACCCGGTTTGAATTTTGAAAATATCGCGCGTTCGGTGGATATTATTAAAAATTCAGGCGTGGATTATGAATTTCGCACCACGGTTTTTCCGTTGTTGGCGGAAGAAGACATCTTGGAAATCGCCGAATCGCTCGCCGGTTCGCGCGCTTATTATCTCCAACGTTTTTCCGATGAAAATGAATTGATGGACGAAGGGTTGAGAGGTAAAAAATATTTGCAAAGGGAAGATTTGGAAAATATCTGTGAAAAAATAAAAGACAAGTTTGATTATTGCGGAGTGAGAAACGGATAAAACAAAAAAAACGAGTAAAAAAAGAACCCACCCTCGGCGATTATGTTTAAATCGTCAAGAGTGGGTGTATTGGGTCAAACAATTCTTTTGGATGGCCTTGTTTGACACGACTATTTTTTTTTATTTTTTCTCTTCTTCTTCTTCTTCTACATCCTCTTCGTCTTCTTCTACTACTACTACTACTTTTCTTTCTTCTTCAATTTTCTCCAGCTCTCTTTCGAGAGCTTTTTCCCATTCTTTAAAATCATAATATTCTTCACTCATCTCTTTTTTTTCCTTTCCGCTTTTAAAGCGGATTTGTTGTTGGGTCAAACAATTCCTTGGGATGGCCTTGTTTGACGCGGTTAAGAACAATGGATGGTTATTATATTAAAGAAAGAGATCTTTTGATTTTATGCATCCTTTGTTCTATAATATGACGTATTATCTTCTCTGTTATTTTTATATTGTCCATATCAGGAAACGGGGGTGTATGCCCCGCTATAATAGACATACAATATAGGTCTATTATAGTATATATAAAATTTTTTTCGTCCTCCTTTTCTTGTGAAAAAAAATTTTTATATTCATTACACTTTTGTTTCCCCTCCTCCCTGTTTTTTTTGTTATGGTTTTTTCTCATCCTTCCTCTCTCTTCCGCTTTTAAATAAAGCGGATTGGTTGTGGGTCAAACAATTCCAGTATGGCCTTGTTTGACGCGACAATAAAATCCCGAATAATATCGGGAGTAACATTTTTAAATTTTCAAAGTTCTTCTGTTTTCGTCCTTTCGGACTCATCAGTCCAGATACACATCTGGAGAACAGGGGGAAGTTTTTTTAGAGAACTTCCGAAACTCTTTTATTTTTTTGAGGCTCTGCTTCCTCGGGGCTCTCCATTTGCTTAAGGCGCAAACGGGGACAAAAACCTTTTACCCATATTTTGACGCTGGTGGATTTTCCAGCAACTCACTTATGTGAGGATTGTGCGACTACCGGCTAGTCGATCAGGTCCCCGACAGTGTACTTGTCACCGTGGGCGATCGCCACGACATACTTTGATAGCTTCGGGTCAAAGCATGCCACCGCCTGGTAGCGGTGTGCCAGCTTGTGTGCCAGCACCATCGCTACCGGCAGTGAAGCCGGACCATTAATCCGGATCACTTCGCCGCCGAGTTCTCCAAGCTTGGCCATTTCGTCTAGACGCGCTTCGGCGTCCTTGACGATCTGGTCGTTCTGGGCCGGCGAACCGAACCCGATTTTCAGCGTGCCCTCGGTGAGGACGATGTTGTATGTACTCATTGCAATTCTCCTTTGCCGTTTTTTTCACCATTAAACGGCATTTTTTATTTTTTTTCACCAGTAGTGGTCTGATAAAATATTATGTTTTTTTGGTAAGCTCGACGAGAAAACTCGCGAGCACTTTTATTAGCGGTCTTTCGGCAATCTTTTCACCTCTTTCGAGGTGATGAACTGATCCCCGAAGGATTCCGTCTTGGGCAACGCCCTCAACTTTATCCTCCGTCCCGTGATAATCCGAATGAATCTCGGCAATCACGGTCAGACCACCGACTTTCTTGGCGAATTCGCGCCACTCCGGCATCTTGCTGGTGTCGCCAGCGAGGATAACCATGTGAGTGGCCCCCGAGCAGATTTTTTCATTTTCAACAGAGGTTATACCTCCAATATCAACGAGCGTCAGCTCGAGCGAGCACTTCTCGACCGAAGTCTTGATGCGCTCTACAAATTCCGGCGTGAATTTAGCTTTATAGACCGCCTTACACGCCGCCGCGAGTTCCGGATTTTGGTTCACAGTTTCCTGGAACCAGGCCCCTTCGCCGTCCGGACAAGCCGTGATGACATAGGGGTAGGGGGCTCCGGGGATTGCGCGGATGGCCTGTTTCAGCCCCTCGCGCATGCAACTCTTACCGGACCTTGGCGGACCGGCGAGAACAACTTTTATCATTTTTTCTCTCCTTTCCGTTTCGCCATTGGCCGGCGATCGCCAGAAATCGTATTTTGCGACCTCTCACGAATTGGTTTGTTAATAACCCTCTCGTGATAGGTCGCAGACTTAAATATAAATTTTTCAAAGAACACTCAATTATAGCATATTTTGGCGATTTTGTCAAGGGTTTGGTTTGGCTAAAATTAGCCAAAAAGAAAAAACCCACCAAATGCGATGAGTTGAACATTTAGACTGTTTTGGGCTTAAATGGTTTAGTACAAGCCCAACCATCCGATTTATTTTTGTGCCCGGAGCCGGAATCGAACCGGCACGGATTGCTCCATTGGATTTTAAGTCCAACGCGTCTACCAGTTCCGCCATCCGGGCATTTTCTTGATAAATTTATATCATAAATAAAAAATGAAATCAAGTTTTTGTATTAAAAAAGGCGGAGAATGGCGTCCGCCGGATATTTTTCGTAAATTCAGGTTTTAGTTTTTTTTAATTTCCTTCCCGCATTTAGTGCAGTATTTTTCGTGCGGAAATATTAAAGAGCCGCATATACATTTAGGGTCGGGTGTCTCCCCGAGTTTTTTTCCGCACTGATCACAATAACTGTCAGAAAACAAAAATTTTTCATTTTCTTTATTTCTTTTGCATTCTGTATTTTCGCATACTTTTGCCATTATACTTCTCCTTTTAAAGAACTAAACTTAAAAAAAGTATATATAATTTTTATTTTTTTGTCAATGCGCGTTGCGCGCGTGTAAGTAGTTGTTTTTTTTGGTATAATAGAATTATGGCAATGAATGGAAAATTTATCAGAGGATTCGCGTTACTGGAGGTGGTAGTCGCCACAGCCGTATTTTTATTGTTCGCGCTCGGTGTCTATGGAGGAACCCAGCTTATATTTAAAATCGTTTATCAATCGCGCATGCGAATTTTGGAAACTTCAATTTTAAGCGAGGAATTGGAAGTGGTTAGAAACTTAAAATTTGACGAAGTCGGCGTTGTCGGCGGAATACCGGACGGAGTTTTAGAGCATGAAAAAACCGTCACGCGCAACAATACGATTTTCAATATTACAACCACGGTTCGCAATATTGACGACCCGTTTGACGGCATCATCGGCGGAACTCCGAATGATACCGCGCCGGCGGATTATAAATTGGCGGAGATGTCCATAATTTGTTCCAACTGCAATCAGCAAGAGCCGGTGATTTTAAGCACGCTTGTGTCCCCGAAAAATTTTGAAGGTGAAAGCGACAACGGCGCTCTCTTCGTTCATGTTTTTGATATGAACGGGTTGCCTGTAGTCGGAGCGAACATTCATATAGAAAACACGAACGCTGAGCCGGATATTATTATCAATGAAGTGACGGACAATGACGGAATGTTGCGCGTGATAGATACGCCCACCGGCACTTTCAGCTATAATATCACCGTGAGCAAATCCGGATATTCAAGCGATTACACAATTTCTCCGACATCGCAAAATCCGTATCCGACCAAATTGCCTTCCACCGTGGCAAGCCAATACATTACTGAAATTAATTTTTCCATTGATCATACGGGCAATATGCTTGTAAAAACTTTAAGCCCGTCGTGTTCAGCTTTGGCGAGCAAAACTTTCAGCATCTACGGCAATAAAATAATAGGCGTTGACCCGACAATTTATAAATTTGACGGTTCGCATATTACAGACGGTTCTGGCGAGAAAAATTTTGTCAACATGGAATGGGACCATTATTATTTAAGCGCGTCCGGCACGGCTTACGACCTCGCCGGTTCAATACCTATGTCGCCGGTACATTTAACTCCCGGTTTAAGCCAAGATGTTTCTTTAATTTTGCGCGCTCACACAGACAACTCGCTTTTGGTAAAAGTAAAGGATGCCGGAACCGGTCTGCCGCTTTCAGATGTTTTCGCGCGTTTAACAGGAACCGGATATGACGAAAGTTTATCAACGGATTTGGGTTATACTCGCCAGACAGATTGGTCAGGTGGAGGAGGGCAAAGCGATTTTATAAATGAAAATCAATATTTCATAGACAATGGAAATTTGGAAACCGATTCTCCGGATGGAGATTTAAAATTAAAAAAAGTAAGCTCGCGGTATTTAACGAGCGGCTGGCTTGAGTCGTCAACTTTTGATTTGGGAGCCGGCGTTAATTTTCGCAATATAATTTGGGAGCCGCTTGCTCAGCCGGAAGACACGGGAGTCAATTCCATTCTTTTTCAAATCGCGACTGACAACTCTCCGAATCCGGCATCGTGGGAATTTATCGGTCCGGATGGCGCTTCCACCACTTTCTACACCACGACTTCCACTTTAATTTATAACGGTCATAACGGCAGAAGGTATATGCGTTACCGAGTTTATTTAAGCACGGAAGACGACAGATACACGCCGATGTTGTCAGAAGCCGCGTTCACTTTTACGAACAATTGCACTCCTCCGGGTCAAGTTTTTTTCTACGGTTTTTCATCAGGAAATTATAATTTGGAAGTAAGCCGTTCTGGTTACAGTTCAAGCAGCGGACCGTTGGATATTTCCGGAAATATGGATGTGGTCGTTAATTTATCGCCGAGCTAGTAGAATAGTATTATGAATTTTGAATTTAATAAAAAAGGTTTTACGATTTTGGAGGCCATCGTGGCTGTCGCTATTTTCGCTTTGTTGGCGATAGCGATAATATCTCTTTATCTTTTCAGCGATTATTCAAAAAATGTCGTTTGGGAACAATTATCAACTCAAAATGAAGGCAGAAAAACCGCGCAGGATTTTGGGAACGAATTGCGCACCGCAAAAATTTCCGGCGTTGGAGCGTATCCTTTGGAATCGGCCGCGAGCCAGCAAATAATTTTTTATTCCGATATTGACGCTGACGGTTTGGCTGAGAGAGTCAGATATTTTAAAGATGCAACAAATTTTAAAAAAGGAGTGATTGAGCCGAGCGGGTCTCCTATTTCGTACAATCCGGCAAATGAAGCGGTAACAATAATCGCGCATGATGTTGCCAATGGAAGCGACCCTGTTTTTTATTATTATAATGAAAACTTTAGCGGCTCGGAAGAACCGCTTGCCCAGCCGATCAATGTGACACAAGTGAGAGTGGTAAAAATTTCATTGATTTTGGAAGAAGACCCGAATATGTCGCCCGTGCCTTTCCGCATTGAAGCGAAAACGATGATTAGAAATTTGAAAGGGAATTAAATAATTATGTCAATTAGGAAGAAAAATTTTTTTAAATTGTTTTACGGAGACAAATCCGGCAGCATTTTATTGTTCGCTCTTGTTTTCGGTTCGCTCGCTTTTACTCTTATTGTTGTCGGCGTTTCGGGCTACGCGATTTTTGAAAATCGCGCTTCAACGCGAAAACATAATCGCGAGATGGCTTTTCAAATCGCCGATGCCGGCATAAATTATTACCGTTGGCATTTGGCGCACGATGACGATGACTATCAAGACGGGACAGGGATTTCAGGTCCTTATGTTCATGAATATAAAGATAAAGACGGAAATGTTATCGGACATTTTTCTTTGAATATCACTCCGCCGGCGAGCGGTTCAACGGTTGTAACCGTGGAATCCACAGGATGGCTGGATACGCAGGTGGAAAGTTTAAGAATAATAAAAGCCAGAATAGGTTTTCCTTCTTTGACTGATTACGCTTTTTTGACTGACACGGATGTTTGGATAGGAGACACGGAAACAACGCATGGAAAATTTCATTCCAATGGCGGCATTCGTTTTGACGGAGTTTGCGACGCGCCAGTCACAAGTATGATGCCGACTTATACTTGCAAAGTATTTCACGGATGCAGTAATCAAACCAGAGACGGGGTTTGGGGCGATGGCGAACCGAGCGATTATTGGCAGTTTCCAATGCCAGAGGTTGATTTTGACGCGGTTACCGCCAAACTTGGAGAAATAAAGGAGGCCGCGGATCCTGACAACGGCGGAATTTATTTATCTTCATCCGGAAAGCAAGGGTGGCATTTGCAATTTTTGGATAACGGAAAAATAAGCATCAGAAAAGTTAAAACAGCCGATTGTTATTGGGGCAAGGATATCGGCGACAGCCATCATCATTTATATTGCATAGACGCAAAAACTTTTGATACCGCGACTCTTTATGATATGCCGTCAAACGGTTATATTTATGTGGAAGACAATGTGTGGGTTGACGGAACAGTGAACGGACGCGCGACCATAGGCACGGCCGAAGGCAAGTCCATAATTATAAATGGCAATATCACTTATCACGCTAAAGATGGTAACCATGTTCTGGGTTTGATAGCCGACCAAAATATTTTAGTTCCATATAATTCCCCGAATGAATTGGAAATTGACGCGGCGCTTCTCGCTCATAGCGGCGCGGCTAAAAGGTATGATTATCCGGGAAACAAAAAGGATAATTTGTATATTTACGGTTCGGTCATAAGCGCGGGAATTTGGACTTGGAGTTGGGCTTCCGCGGCAGGAGTGGTGACATCGGGTTATATAAATACGAACTCCACTTATGATTCCAATCTTTCTTACGGTCCTCCGCCGGGTTTTCCTGTTGGCAAGCAGTATGTTTTGATAAGTTGGGAAGTGATAAAATGAACAATGGGGTGAAAATTCAGAGTTTGCCTTAAATCCGGGTTTTGGTATAATAATATCGTCGTCCAAAAAATTTTTAATTTTTAATTTTTTAAATAAATTTTAATGCTTAAATTTTTAAACCGTTTTTGACATTTTGGTTTTGAGCTTGATTAAAAATTTGATATTTGAAATTTATTTATATATTGTATGTCTCACATTAAAAAACTCGTTATACCGGTTGCCGGACTTGGCACAAGATTTTTGCCAGCCACTAAAGCGCAGCCGAAAGAAATGTTGCCGGTCGTGGATAAACCGATTATTCAATATGTCGTTGAAGAAGCGGTACGCGCCGGAATTGAGGATATTATTCTTGTCACCGGTCCAAGCAAGCGCGCGGTGGAAGATCATTTCAGTCCGAATTATGAACTTTCAAATTGGCTGAAAAAACAAGGAAAAGACGAAATGGAAAAAGAAGTCGGCAAAATCGCTGAAATGGCGAATTTTATTTTTATTCGTCAAAAAGGCCCGTATGGCAACGGAACGCCCGTGCTTTGCGCGAAAAATATAATCGGAGACGAACCTTTCGCGGTTGTATGGGGAGACGAGTTTTTTTACGCGGAAAAAAAACCGCAACTGAAACAATTGATTGATGTTTTTGAAAAATACGGCGACCCGGTTTTGACCGCGTATAAGGTGGACAAAGAAGGAACAAAAAAATACGGAATTTTAGACGGCTTGAAAATAGAAAAAGATATTTACCAGGTGAAAAACATCATAGAAAAACCAGGGCCGGAAAAAGCTCCGTCATTGCTTGCGAGCTTGGGCGGTTATATTTTAACGCCTGATATTTTTGAAGCGTTGGAAAGCACAAAGCTTGGAAAAGACAATGAGCTTTGGCTTGTTGACGCGATTTTTAAACTTTTGAAAAAGAGGCCGATTTACGCGCGTTTGATTGATGGAGTTTATTACGACACAGGCTCCAAACTCGGCTATCTTAAAGCAAATGTTGATTTCGCGTTGCGCGATAAAAAATTGGCGGAAGATTTTAGAAAATATCTTAAAAGTGTGATATAATATTAACAGTCAATTTTCAATTCCGCAACGACGATTAAAAAATTTTTAAATATGTTTAAAAAAGTTTTGTTAATTTTTTTGGCAAGCGTTTTTATCACGACTGGATTCGGCTGTAAAACAGCGTCGCCGGAAGAACAGGCGGCGGCAAAGCCGGTTACTTTGGAATACTGGACGGTTTTTGACGATGTGGACGCGTTAAAAAGTTTGATTGCCAAATTTAAAATTGACCATCCGCAAATAACCGTGAATTTACGCCAGCTTCGTTATGAAGAATTATATCCGCTTTTGGTTGAAGAATTGGCGGAAGACAAGGGACCGGATATTATTTCAGTCCGCAATCGTTGGATGAAAGAATTTCAAACGAAATTAGCGTCTATGCCGGCGAGCGCGAAGATAGCCCGCACGACAGTTGAAAAAGGAATGGTTGGCGAAAAAGCGATTATATCAATGGAAACGCAAAGTTTGCCGACAGTCAGCCAGATAGACAAAGAATATGTTTCCGCTGTAAAAAATGATGTTGTGATTGACGGAAAGGCGTATGGTTTGCCGTTATCTTTTGACACAATGGCGGTTTATTTTAATAAAGATTTATTGGACAGAGCCGGCGTAGCCGAAACGCCGACAAGTTGGGAAGATTTTCAAGCGGCTGTTAAAAAAATTACCAAATATAACAAGACCACCGGAAAAATAATTCAGTCAGGCGCGGCTTTGGGAACAGGCAATAATATACCGTCGGCCGAAGACATACTTTACATACTTTTCAAACAAAGCGGATTAAATTTCACCGACAGCTCCGGTAAAGCGATATTCAACTCCGTTACGCAATTCAGCGCGGGCGGAGAATCTCCCGCAATGGGCGTAATGAATTTTTATTCCGATTTTGCCAATTCAACTCGCGATACATATACTTGGAACGAAGAAATGGGCAATGCTTTGGATAGGTTTGTAAACGGTTCGGTTGCTTTTTTCTTCGGTTATCAGCATCAATATTCCGTAATCAAAGGACTCGCTCCGCAATTGAATTTTGGCATTATCCCAATGCCGCAATTGAATCCGGAAAAACCGGTAAACGCCGCGAATTATTGGGTTCAAAGCGTGGTGTCAAAATCAAAATATCAAAATGAAGCGTGGGCGTTCATAAATTATATCGCTCATTCCAAAGCCAACAAAGAATATCTGGATCAGTCAGGGCGATTAACGGCTATGCGAATTTATATTACAGAACAAAAAGATAATCCGGATTTGGACCCGTTTATTTCTCAATTGCTTGTCGCGGAAAGTTGGTATAAAGGTAAAAATTATGAATCAGCCGCGCGAGCGATTACCGATATGGCGCACGAATGGTTGCAGACACCGGCTGAACCGTCAAGAATTTTGGAATACAGGCAGGGAATTTTGGACCGCGCCGCGGCAAAAGTGAATCAGACATTATAGATTGTAGGCAGTGGACGGTGGACGGTTGGCGATGAATTATGAATTATGAATTATGAATAATGAATTACGAATGACAAAAATTTTTACATCAATCGCGGTTGTGTTTCTCGCGAGCGTTTTTTTCACATTTTATTCAGTTCCCGTCGCGCAGGCGGCGAATAGGTGTTTTTGTTCCAGTAATTTGGAACAGGCAACCGCGGAAAATTTAACAGGGCATCGTTTTGACGCGACATGCACAACCAATAATTCGGAAGACACATGCAACGGACAATCCGAAGCGATATGCGCTCGTCTTGATTTTGATTTTTGTTCCTGTTTGTTAAAAAATACGGATGAAAGTTGCGCGAACAATGTGAGCGCTTGGCGCGCAAGATATGAAACAATTCAAAGACAAAGCGCCGCGGATGAAAGCGAGGCATCGTCCGGAGGAATTGTCGGGGCGTTTTTGCCGAGATGCGCCACCGAAGATAATTTGAGCGGCGAATGCAGAAGCGTGGATGTTTTTATAATTTTGGCGATTAACATCGGCCGGTGGCTGTTTTCCATTATCGGCGCTTTGGCTTTAGGCGCGTTTGTTTTCGGCGGTTTTACTTTGGTGATGTCAAGCGGAAATCCTGAAGAAGTAAAAAAAGGAAAAAACATAATGATTGCCGCTGTAACTGGGTTGCTCGTGGCTTTCGGCGCTTATCTTTTAATCAATTTTTTAGGCGATGCTGTTGGCGTAAAAGGGGAGTTTAAATTGTAATTTATGCGTTCATTGTTTTTCTTTTGTTTCATTTTTATAATATTTTTTGCGTTTTCAACGCCTGTTTTTGCCGGTAATGTTTTGGTTCCATACGGTTGCGTTCAGCGCGAGAGAATCGTAAACAACAGCGGAAGTGAATCTTTTCGCGAAACAAGTTGCGATGAAAAATCTTTAACATGCGACCCGACCGCGAGTATGAGTTGTCAGCCGATATGCATCGGAGAAAATATATTGATGCGATGGGGAGTTTGTTCCGGTGGGGCAGTTGTTTATAAATGTGAAAGTAAATTAACCGGCGAATGTTCCACAGTCACGCTTAGAGAAAATATAGGAGTTTTTAGCGCTTGCGTCGCCGGAACCGTGGAAAGAGGAGATTGTCCATCGGCCAGTCCGGAAGTTATTGAAAACACGCAAGAGGAATCCGCCGGAGGACAATCGTCGGCTTCGGGTATTGATTTGCGCGCGGAAGCCCGAAGTTTGAACCCGATGAATTTTGGAGATATATCGGAGCTTGTTGGTCGCGCGATAAACGCGTTGATGGCTTTTATCGGCTCAATAACTTTGGTCCTTTATATTTTCGCCGGATTTTTGTGGATGACCGCGGCAGGAGCCAAAGAAAAAATTGTAAAAGCAAAAAGCATATTTATTTGGACAAGTATGGGTGTCGTCGTGATGCTTGGCAGTTATATTTTGGTAAAATTCGTTTTTGATATTTTGGGATAAATGAAATATAAGACGACTTATAAATTGTCATTGCGAGGAGCGAGCGAAGTAAGCGACGAAGCAATCCCATGGTTCGGTAGTGCCGGCAATGTATTTCTGAAACATTAATAGTCGGAATAACAAAAATTTTATGTTCAGAAAGAAAACAAAAGTTTTAACATCAATCGCGATTGTATTTTTTCTCGGTGTTTTTTTTGCTTTTTCGGCTGTTCCGGCGAAAGCGGAAATTTCCGAAAGTTCATCAAGTAACGACGAGGCAAGTTTTATGTGCGTTTGCGCCGACAGTTGTGATAATTACACGACCCAAGCCGCGGCAGAAGCGAATTGCCAGATGTCCGGATGCCAGCCGCTTTCAGGAACTTGCGCGATAGAATCAACAACACAACAACAATCATTGCCAAATCAATCGGAAGAAAGCGCGAGCGGGCAAACGGAAGAGTCCGGTTCTTCCGGAGAAATTCGTCTTGTAAATCCTTTGAGCAGCGGAGCTACGGACTTGCCGGTTATTTTGGGGCAAGTTATTAAAGGCGCTTTGGGCGCGCTCGGTTCGTTGGCTTTGTTGATGCTCGTGTGGGGCGGTTTTCAATGGCTCACTTCCGCCGGCAATCCGGAAAAAGTAAAAAAAGGAACGCAAACAATGATTTGGGCCGCTGTTGGTGTTGCAATCGCTTTAGCGAGTTATTTCTTGGTGTCAACTGTAATAAAGGCTTTAAGCGGAAGTATTTAAGTGATATAATAAACTTGAATTAGAATTCATTTTGGGTTTCACCAATTGTCATTCTGAGCAAAGCGAAGAATCTCTGTCCAATTGGCAAAATAACAGCATGAGTTATTAGTTAATCATTAATTTAGAGAGGGGGTGAGAATATGATAAAGAAATTTTTAGTGTTCGCGGTATTGGCGTCTGTTTTGTTATTGGCGACGCCGGTTCTCGCTCAAACGAATCCTTGCGGCGCGAATGACCCGTTATGTTTACAGCCAGCCCAACAAATAGGATTAGGCACTTCCGATATACGCGTTACCATAGCTAGAATAATAAAAGTGGCCATGGGACTTTTGGGTATAGTTGCGGTCGTGATAGTTTTGATAGGCGGTTTCACTTGGATGACTGCCGGCGGTGATGAAACAAAAACCGGAAATGCCAAAAAATGGATTTTCGGCGGCGTAATCGGCTTGGCAATTATATTGTCGGCTTACGCGTTGACCAGTTTTGTCATTAACAGCTTAATGAGCGCTACAACAGGAGTATAAAATTAAAAAGCGGATAGGCGCGTTTGTTTCGTCGGCATAATCATGGGAAACAGGCGCGCCGTTCTCGCTCGTTGATTTTTTAATGGTTTTATTTTTAAAATATTCGGACGAATTTTTAATAATGGAACGATTAAAAAAAGGAATTATTTTTTATGAAAAAAAGAGCTTTAAAAATATTTTTGTTCGCCGCGGTTTTGGTTTTAGTCGCGCCGATTTTCGTTTTTGCCACAAACGGAAGCGATAAATACGGAATTGAAAGAGCGGCTGACACGGCCGGACTGCAAAGAAGCATCGGAGGCGAAACGACAGTGCCCGGAGTAATCGGCTCCGTTATATCAGCCGGACTCGCTCTGCTCGGCGTATTGTTTTTTCTTTTGATTTTATACTCCGGTTTTATTTGGATGAAAGCGATGGGCAAATCGGATGAAGTGACAAAAGCGAAAGATACCATGGAAGCGGCGGTTGTCGGTTTGGTGCTTGTGCTCGCGGCTTACGCTTTGGCGAATTTCGTTTTTGGAAGTTTGACAGGTGGTGGCGAAGAAGTACAAACGACAACCGCGCCTTGCGCGCAAAGGACTGAGAGTAATTGTTTATCGGGGGGAGAGTGTATGTATGACAGTGTAAATGGTTGTTATAGTACTGAAATAATACCTTGTGAAGAAAGAACAGAAAGCAATTGCGTCGCCGATGGTGAGTGTTTTTATGCTGATAACGAATGTTCTCCAATTTAAAAAATAACTTTTATTTAAAATTTATGAAAAAATATATAGCAGTTTTAATTGTTTTTTCATTTTTGATTTTATTGCCGATGGCTTGCGCGGAAGCGAAAGGGCTCGGAGATGCTATGGGAAATTTACAACAGGCCGCAGGCGATACTGGCCTTGAAAGCAATCTTACATCAAGCGTTGGAACTATAATAAAAATCGCGTTGGGAACGCTCGGCACCGTGTTTTTGATTTTAATGGTTTATGCCGGTTATCTTTGGATGACAGCTGCCGGAGATGAAAAGAAAACAACAAAAGCGAAAGATATAATCAAAGCCGCGGTAATAGGTCTTGTCATCACGGTATCAGCCTATGCCATTACTTCTTTTGTAACGACAAAAATTGCGGGCGGAAGCAGCGCGGCATCGGAGGCTGGCGCGTCAAATTAAAATTTAAACCAATTTTTAATTTTATATTTATGAATAAAAAAATATTGCATGGTTTGGCGATTTTAAGTTTGGCGTTCGCGATTTTGGCTCCGACAGCGTCTTTGGCCGTGTTAAACATCAACGAGCTTACCGAGGGTGTAGCGCAGGAAGCGGGATATGAACCTGCCACCGGTGGCGGAAGTTTGGCGGCGACTGTCGGAAACATAATTAGAATCGCTTTATCAATTCTTGGCACCGTGTTTTTAGTGCTTATTCTTTACGCCGGATTTTTGTGGATGACCGCGGCAGGGGACGAAAAAAAGACAACCCAGGCGAAAAGCATTATCACTTCTTCGGTGATAGGGTTGCTTATTATTTTGTCGGCTTACGCCATTACTTATTTTGTGACGAATTCTCTCCTTGAAGCTACAACAGCGCAGTATTAGCCGCCCAAAAGATTTTTGAAGATAATTTCGTTTGGGTTCGCGCAATTAAAATTATTATTTTCAGAAGGCGTTTTAAGCAACGCCTTTTTTGTTTCAGCGACAAGTTCTTCAATCGTGTCAACGCGAACGCCAAAATTGTTTTTTACCAAAAATTCGGCGTTATGTTCTTCCTGCCCCGGTATTGGATTGATAATAATCATCGGTTTGTTTAAAAAAAGACATTCGGCCGTTGTCATGCCGCCGGGTTTGGTTATAACAACTTTCGCGATTCTTTTCCATTCGTCAATGTTGTCCGCGTATTCCAAAGGTATGTAGCGCGTTGTCGGTATTTCCTTGATATTTTTTAATCCGCGATATAATTCTTTGTTATTTTTTCCGGATATGGCAATGAGGTTAAGATTTCCGATTTCCAAAATTTTTTCCGCCGCTTCCGTCATATCAATGGAATTTATCCCTCCCACCTGTGATGGTTTTAAAAGTATCGTCGGCCATTCTTTTTTTATTCCCAATTTATTTTTCAGTTCCGCGATATTTTTTTGTTTAAAAAATTCCGGATTAACCGGCAATCCGCTCGCTAACGCTTTCATTCCCTTTTTTTCAAAAGTTTTTTTCATTTCTTCTGTGGCGACAAAAAATTTTCTGGCGGATGAGGAAAACCAAAATTTATGCGCGCGATAGTCGGTGATGACGACATCAATCGGAATTTTAAAATCCGAAGGCAAAAAATGAGGCGGTAAAAAATAAGTGGACACTATTAAATCCGGTCGGCTTTCTTTTATTTTTTTTAAAAATTTGCCTGACACTACGCGAAACATTGATTTCATTTTATGCGGAAGAGAGTCGGGCAAGAGAAAACTGTCGGTGGCGTAATAGGCGGCTCCGTAAAGATTCGGGAAGTGCCGTATCAAAAAATCATAAAAAGACGAGAAAAAATTTTTCATCAATTTTCCAGTGTAATCGTTGATGTCAACATGCTCAAATTCAATTAGCGGATAATTTTTTCGTCCATAACAAAAAAGAGCGTTGGCGGCGGCAGTATGCCCGGAACCGGCCGAACACGAAACAAAAAGTATTTTTTTTATTGAAGACATAATCGGGTGGCTACTGGGAGTTGAACCCAGACCAGCGGGACCACAACCCGCTGTTCTACCGCTAAACTATAGCCACCATGTATTGTTAATTTACGACTTTTTTGAATTTTAATCAACCCTGTCTGTTGCCATTGGCGCATAAATCGGAGGGCAGATCAGTGTCCCCAGTAGGAATCGAACCTACATATCCAACTTAGAAGGCTGGTGTTCTATCCATTGAACTATGGGGACGAAATTTGTTTAAAACAAAACATACCAAATATAATAATACATTTTGGCGAAAAAATCAAGGGAGTGGTATAATAAACGGATGATGGACGGGCGGACTATGGACTATGGACTGTAGACGATGCTGTCATCCCGAATGCAGCAGTAGTCCTTTTTTCAATTTCAAAATCCTAATTTCAAATTTCCAATAAAGCCAAAAATTCAAATGTCAAAAAATAATTTGAAGTATGTTTAAAAAATTTTTATTAATTTTATCGGTTGGTATTTTGATTTGCGTTCCGGCGTTCGCGCGCGATTATGGTTTGCAAGAAACCGGCTCTGTCGCGGAATATTCGCAATCTTCCGTTTATAAATCTGCCAACAGCATTGTGTCGGTGTTTTTGTCGATTTTGGCGATTTTATTTTTAGGTCTGATGCTGTATTCGGGAATTCGCTGGATGACGGCGCACGGCAATGAGGAAATGTTGACCAAAGCCAAAAATATAATGGAAGCCGCGATAATCGGATTGATTATAGTAGTGGCGTCTTACGCAATTTCAAATTTTATTCTTGAACGCCTTATACAATAGACAATAGTCCGCAGGCCAATTAACCCGCCACCGGACAGAGATCCCTCTCTGCCGTTCGGGATGACAGTATCGTCCACCGTCCACCGTATTGACATTTTTTGGGAATAGGAGTAATATTGAGGTGTTTAATAATTCCGCGTTATTTATAAGCGGGACCGAACTGTTAGGAAACATGCTCTTAACGAGCTCGGTTAACAAAAGCATGTATGCTAAACAAAAACAAGAAACAGGACCTAATTAAAAAGTTTCAAACTCACGCCGGGGACACAGGGTCCAGCGAAGTGCAAATAGCCATTTTGACCGCGGAGATTGACGAATTAATAGGCCATTTAAAAAATCATCCGAAAGACCATTCTTCGCGCCGAGGTCTTTTGCGCAAAGTAAGCTCAAGGCGCCATCTTCTTCGCTATTTATTGTCCGAAAACCCGGAAAGCCACGAGAAGTTAACAAAGAAATTAAAAATCAAACAGCCGCGAGCCGCGGTTAAAGCCGTTGAGCCGGCGGAAGAAGAGTTGGAAGAACTGGAAAAAGACACTGAATTAAACGAAAAAGAAAATGAAACAGCCGTTGAATAAAAAATCGCATCCTTTGAAACACCCTGAGCAAAGAGTAGGGGTGTTTATTGATGTACAAAATATGTATTACAGCGCCAAAAATCTTTTTGGGGCTAAAGTTAATTTTGGAAATATCGTGAAAGAAGCCACCGCCGGGCGTAAATTGATTCGCGCCATCGCTTATGTGGTTCGCACAGAGACCAAAGAAGAACAGCCGTTTTTTGACGCGCTCTACAATTTGGGCATTGAAACCAAAGAAAGACCTTTGCAAATTTTTTACGGCGGTGAAAAAAAAGCGGATTGGGATGTTGGTATAACTGTTGATGCCATTCGCTTATCTCCAAGTATAGACACGGTTGTATTGATAAGTGGAGATGGAGATTATTTGCCGCTCGTTGATTATTTGCGAAATCAAGGCAAACAGGTGGAAGTAATGGCTTTTGGCGACACGACATCAAGCAAGTTGAAAGAAGAAGTTGATGATTTTATTGATTTAAGCGAAGACAAACCGAAGTTTTTGATATTGAACAATAATAAGAGGTATAAAAAATAATTAAATTTAATGAAGCTGGTCGGAAAACAGATAGATTCTCAAATAAATTTTGAGGTCTGTAGTTTTCAGAGCAGCTTCCGAAAGGAAAATATATGGGTATAAAATCTTGGTCCATGGAGTGGGGAGGAAGAACTTTATCCGTGGAAATCGGCAAGCTGGCTTTGCAAGCCAATGCTTCTTGTTTGGTGCGCTATGGCGACACCGTTCTTTTGGCGACAGCGACAATGAGCAAGCAAACTCGCGATGGCATAGATTTTTTTCCGCTCATGGTGAATTTTGAGGAAAAACTTTACGCCGCCGGCAAAATCAAAGGCAGTAGATTTATCAAACGCGAAGGCAGACCAAGCGAAGAAGCAATACTTTCCGGACGTTTGGTTGACCGCGCCATCAGGCCGCTGTTTAATGAAGCGATGCGCAACGATGTGCAGGTTATTTTAACCGCGCTGTCGTTTGATGGTGAAAACGATTCACAAATTCCGGCAATGATAGCCGCTTCTTTGGCTTTGGCAATATCGCCGATTCCTTGGAACGGACCGATAGCCGGCGCGAGAGTGGGGCGGGTGAACGGTGAATGGAAATTAAATCCGAATATCGCCGAACGCGAAAGCGGCGACACTGATATCGTGGTTGCAGGAACGCCTGACAAAGTTATTATGGTTGAAGCCGGCTGTAAGGAAGCTTCGGAAAAAGAAGTGATTGAAGGAATGAAATTCGGCGCTGAAAATTTGTCCGCGGCGCTGGATTTTATCAAAAAAATTCAATCCGAAGTCGGACAACAAAAAATAAATTGGGAAGAAAATTCCGATGAACGGGAAATAAAATTAAAACAAACGGAAAAAGAAGTTGATGAGTTTATAAAAAGTCACGTGGATGATTGGATTTTTGATTCTCCAAAAAAGAACAGAGCCGAAAGAGTGAATATGGTGGACAAATTCAGCAAAGAAATTGAAAAGATTTTAAAAGAAAAAGAAACGGATGAAACGATTGTAAAAATAGTTTTGGGGCGAATAAAAGTTTATATTGAAAAATATATTACGGAAAGAATACTTAAGAAAAATCAGCGGTTGGACGGACGAGGAATTGAAGATGTCCGCGATTTGAATATTGAAGTCGGACTTCTTCCGCGAACGCACGGAACAGGTCTTTTTCAGCGCGGCGACACGCAAGTTTTATCTGTTGTCACTTTGGGCGCTCCCGGGGATATGCAAACTTTGGACACGATGGAAGAGGACAGGATTAAGCGGTATATGCATCATTATAATGATACGCCGGCGACTTACGGCGAAACAGGTCCTTTGCGCGGTCCGGGCAACAGGGCAATCGGGCATGGAGCTTTGGCGGAAAGGGCGTTGTTTCCGGTTTTGCCTTTGGAAAAAGATTTTCCTTACGCTATTCGCGTGGTTTCCGAAGTTCTCGGTTCAAACGGTTCCAGTTCAATGGCTTCAACCTGTGGTTCCACTTTGGCTTTGATGGATGCGGGTGTCCCTATAAAAAAACCAGTTGCCGGTATTGCTATGGGTTTGGCGAGCGATGGAAAAGGAGATTGGAAAATAATTACCGATTTACAGGATGTGGAAGATGGACCGGGTGGTATGGATTTTAAAATTGCAGGCACGCGCGACGGCGTCACTTCAATTCAAATGGATACAAAAACCGATGGCTTGATTTGGGAAATAGTGGAAAAAACATTTAAACAATCAAAAGAAGCGCGCTTAAAAATTTTGGACGCGATGGCAAAAGTTATTTCAGAACCGAGAAAAGAATTGTCGCCGTACGCTCCTCGTATAATCACCATAAATATCAATCCGGATAAAATACGCGATGTCATCGGTCCCGGCGGCAAAATGATAAATAAAATCATCGCTGAAACAGGTGTGGAAATAGATATAGAAGATGATGGACGCGTGATTGTCACTTCCGTGGATAAAGTGGCGATGGAAAAAGCTTTAAATTGGATTAAAGAACTGACGCACGAAGTCGCGGCCGGAGAAATTTACGAAGGCGCTGTAAGTCGGTTGGAAGATTTTGGAGCGTTTGTGAATATCTTGCCGGGACAAGACGGACTGGTTCATGTGAGTGAAATCGCGTGGGCGCGCACGAATAAACCGAGTGATGTTTTGAAGCTCGGCGACAAAGTGAAAGTGCAAGTGAAAGAAATTGACAATCTCGGCAGAATAAATTTAAGCATGAAAGTTTTACTTCCAAAACCTGAAGGTTATGTTGATGAACCGCGCAGAGATTTCGGCGGCGGACGCGGCGGTAGAGGAGACAGAAAACCTTTCAGGGGAAGATCGTAATTTAATTGAAAATTTTCAAAATTCGCGATAAATTTTAAAAATCCTCGGTGTTTGCTGAGGATTTTTAATTGATTTTTTTGAAGTTTTGTGGTTGAATAATACGGCGATGCCGGGGTGGCGAAATTGGCAGACGCGGCAGGTTTAGAACCTGTTGGGAGAAATCCCGTGGGGGTTCAAATCCTCTCCCCGGCACCAGAATTAATTTGCCGATTGATTCGGCCGCGCGAAGCGTGGCAGAAAACGGAAACACTGGCTATACAGGACAGCTTTTTATATAACATAAAAGGGAAGAATAACAAATAAACTGTCTCAGCGTTGCATGGTTACGGCTACAGATATATCAGAACAGATGATAAAGCATGTCCAGGTTCTTGGGTTTCAAAATGTTTGTGCTAAAAAAGCAGATGTTGAACATTTACCATTTCCCAATGCCGTTTAAGCTAAAAAACAATATAATTATTTCACCAAAATTATTTTCTTTAATTAAACCATTAAATAACGCTTTAGAAAAAATTCCACTACTTAACCGTTTGGCAACATATATCTATTTGGTATGTCAAAAATAAAAAGAATTATTATTGGTGTTCCAGCAAGGAACGAAGAATTAACTATAACAGAAAGCCTTGGCTCTATTTATCGATCAATGCTCTATAGTGGTAGAGCCGAAATGGTTCTCGTTGTTTGTATAAATGGCTGTAAGGACAGAACACTAATTTTAGCGAAATCTTTTCAAGAAAAGCACCAGGATATTAAATTTGAAATTATTCAAAGTGGTGAAGGACTCGTTAATGCCCAGCGAGAAATCGTCAAAAAATATCCAGCAGATGTTTATGTATTTCCGGACGCAGATAGTACGATAGATGAAAAATCAATTGAGCTCCTTTTATTAAATCTAGAGAATCATTCCGAGTGTATTGTCGCTTATGCCAAAACTATCACATTGGAGAATCAGTATAATAAATCTATTTTTCAAAAAATCGGCTTGTTGTATGATTCTCAAAAAATTTTAACTCCACGATATTATTTTCATGGACGGTTATTTGCGACGAAAGAATGGTTTTTCCCTGAAAATAAAGAGATTTTAGGTAGAGCGATGAAGAATAGTTATACGCGAGAGCTGCTTAAATATTCTGAGAAAAATATTTTTCTTTATGTTGACGATATTTTTATGTCCAGTTATATTTTAGATAAGTATGGCCAAAGGGCAATAAAACAAATTGAAGATGCGCACTGCTTTTCCTATACCGTAGGTTCATTTCATGATTGGCTTAATACTTATCGTCGAAGAAATATTGAAATGGAAAAAATGTACCGTTGGTTTCCCGAATATAATTATCTTTGGCCGTTGCTTAATAGAAAAACAGACTGGCAAAAATGGCCGAAGGCTTCATTGGTTGATAGATTACGATGGATGGTCTTTTTATTTATGAAGATGATTTTTTATGTGTATCTTAATATAGAATTACTGCTTGTGAAATTTAACTCATTTAAACCAAGAGGACAATGGCAGGTTACTGCCACTACAAAAAATGAAATACATCAATAAACTTATTTTATTTGATATTGATGGTACGCTTACGGTCAAAGATCGAAACGTATTATTAACCAATCTTAAAAAAGTAATCGGTCTGTATAAGGATAGAGGAACTTTATTTGGTATTAATACCAACAGACCAATTAAAGATGCTTTGTCATTGTATCGGGCACTTAAGCTTAATGGTCCGATTATTGTTGAAGATGGCGCTTATTACAAAGTGAATATGTCGATGCCTTCAAAAGTTACAGTAAGAGGAACTCTGAAACTTAATAGACAAATAACCAATTTCTTGCGAAATTGGTCAAAAACAAAAATTGGTCGCAAGTTTACTTTTAAGGTGAGTGACAACAAGGATTATCTTTCAAACAAATGTATTTCCGCCCTGATATTGATTACTCCCCAAAGAATTTTTACAGCGAGTATATACATAAGGATTCGAGGTAAAAAAAACATCAAAGCTTTACAGGTAATATATAAGTTGCTTCAAAAAAAATTTCAAAATAAGTTTAAACTAGTAATTTTTAAAAAAAATTTATTGCAGGGTAAAATTCTTATCGGTAATTTGAAGACAAATCGTTTCAATACCCTTCATCAAATCGGATATAAATTTTTTAAATCCCGTGATATGCTATTAATCAGCGATGATGAGTGTGTACCGCGTGTTATATCTGATCCCAAAATTCATTTTGCTTCTGTTAGTAATGGAACAGCGGAATACAAAAAGCACTGTACATATATTGCAAATCAAAATGGAGCAAATGGAATCATTTGGCTTGTAAAAAAATTTTTAGAATCGTGATTTTATATAAATATGGATATAGAAAGGTTAAAAAATGCACCGGAGATAAAAGAGGTAATTCCAAAACGCGAGATTGCCTTTGCTTTTATTAAACCGGATTTTCTGGAAGACCTGCCGGTAATTGAAACTATTTTATTAGAACATGGCCTAGAGGTTATATACCGCGACAAGGTTCACTTAAATGAAATGGCTGTGGATAGTATATATAAAGAAAGTAAAAACGAGCACTTTTATGATACAATGAAAAAATATCTTACTACACATGAAGTGATTGTTTTGATGGTTGGTGGCAAGGGCTTGGAAGCGCAAAAAGTTCTTCTAAACTTGAAAAAAACAGGCGACAAGAATGGTATTATTCGAGAACGGTTACAAAAAGAGCCTCCTGTGAAACAAGAGGACGTAGAATTGTGGGAAAGAAAAGAGCACCCTAATCAAGACGAAGTTTCTATTCTGCTTACTCAAAGTAATGTAATTCATACTGCTGATTCTACTGAAGAAGCTTTGGCTAGCTTAAAGTTAATTTTTGGTGATAAATTTGAGGATATGAAGAAAAAAGGCAATCTTCCCGCAGAATTATGGGACATCTTTGAAAAAGATAATACCTTCGCCACTCCATCATATTCATCGGAAATTAACAAATAATTATATTTGATAATTTAAGTCATTAAATATTTTAATATATATGAATCAAAAAGAAACTTTGGTATTTGATGGTAGAGAGGTTTTTTTAGAATGGACTGAATCTAATTCTATCCCGAATAATATTAGAATTTCACAAGTTGTGGGGTATTGTATTGATAATGCTGGTAAGATATTAATTGTTAAAAATAAAAGAGGATGGGGTTTTCCCGGTGGACATCCAGAAATAGGGGAAAAACCCGAAGATACTTTGCGCAGAGAGGTAGCCGAGGAGGCCTATGTTACTTTAAAAGAACCAAGGCTTATAGGATATATGGAAGTGAAAGATCCACAAAATGAATCTATCGAGGGCACTCATTATATTCAATTAAGATACTTGGCAAAAATTGAAACTGTTAATGAATTTAAAAAAGAATTTGAAACTTCAGAAAGAGATTTTGTTGATGTTAACTCATTGTCTCAATATATATCATGGATTAATTTTCCAACTGGAGAAGGACAAATTGAGACACTGGTAAGATATATTGCAGAAAAATAAAATATTCAAATGAAAATAGCAATCTTTCAACCGCGAGTAAGTTATTATATCGGCGGAGGTGAAGTTATTCCACTTGAGCATACTCATTTTTTATCTTTGCGAGGTCATAGTGTGACAATAGTTACAACCCGAGCCCCGTTCATTAAGGAAAGTGAATATTTTAAAAATTTTTGCGTTGAAAATAAAGATGTTCGAATAGCTTATATTGATGTGCCGAAATACTTATCTTGGATATATCATATAACGCCAGGCATTAATTGGTGTCGATGGCATTTGGAAAGTTTGCGTGTTGGGCAATTAGCTTTTAAATATTTCCTTAAACATAAATTTGACTTGGTAGTTGTTCATAATGTTTTGGACATAATTAGTCTGCCAGGAGAACAAAAATCTATTATGCATCTTCATGGTTACCCTTCTTATATAGACCCGATTTATGAGGCATGTCTTTCTCTTCCGGATCGTCTTGTTGCGGTCTCGAAATATATTAAAAATCAGTGGCAATCGAAGATGAAATTAAATAAATGTAATTTAGCTACAAATGGTGTTCGTTCTGATTATTTCAAGCCTAATCCAAGCTTATTAAAACAGTATGATGTTTTATATATCGGTCGTCTCGTGCCAATCAAGGGCTTGAGCTATCTTATTGAGGCAATATCCAAAATATATAAACAAATTCCCAATTTACGAGTTGTTATTGCTGGCACTGGCCCAGAGGAGGCGCCATTAAAAGCGCTGAGTAGAAAGTTAGGACTTTCTGGTCAGATTAAATTTGTTGGCCATGTTAATTCATCAGAACTTTCTGATTTTTATAATTCGGCGCGTATAGCAGTTTTTCCATCTTATGATAGGGAGGGAATACTAACCACAATGCTCGAGGCGGCTTCTTGCGGTTTGCCAATTATTACCACAACCGCTTGCAGCATGAAAGAATTTTTACATCACAATAAAAATGGGTTGCTTGTGCAACCCAAAAACAGCGCTCATCTTGCGCGTGCAATTCTGAAATTGTATCGCAGCGAAAAATTACAGCGCAGACTTGGAATGGCGGCCAGAAGGAGTGTTATAAATGGATGGGATTGGAATAAAAAAATTAAAAGTTTAGAAAAAATATATGAACAAGCGTCGCATAATAATTGATTCTGCTGGGGCCAAAGTTTTGATAACGTCAACGGACTTTAATATAAAAAAACTAGAACAATCTGAGTTTTTACAAAGATATGTACCAAATTGTAAAATATTATATGACTCAGTGTCTGCTGTGGCTAATATCACACTTAAAACTGGAAAACCCGATTTTTTTCTAAAATATCCTAAAGCAAAATACACTAATATTTTTTATGAAGATAAAGATATTGTTTCTTTGATAGAATTTTTACTTGAAGGCGTTCGACAAGAAACTGGTATCTATTGTTTGCATTCTTCTAGCACTGTCATGAATGGGAAAAGTATTATTTTTTGGGGCAACGCGAGTGGAATGGGCAAAACACGATTGGCACTTACTCTTAGTGAAAAATTTGGCGCTCAAATGTATTCAGATGAAAAAACCTTATTAAATCTTCAAGAAAATATTGTCATTGGTGGAATAGCTTCAATTTATTTATCAAAACCCTATCTTCAAGATAAATTTGGTAACGCTGATTTTTATAACTTTACGCAACCTGGACAGCCTTTTTCTGTGGGTTTTTTTGTTTACCCTCATATTGATGAAGATAGTAAATCAATCTATGTTGAGCGTTGGGATGCAAATAAATTTAGCTGGCACTTATATGAGGAATTATCTAGAAAAATACGGGGTACATCTCGAAGAATATTTAATAACACCTTGCCAGTATCTTCTATAGATTCTATACCAATTGCTACACAAAGATCCTTGGCGGTGGAGGCTTATGTAAAATCAACTCCTTGCTATTATATGAGGGGTAGCGAAGTTTTAATTTGTGAAAATATTTTAAAATTGTGCGATAAATTTAATGAAACAAAAAAAACTTTTTAGTCTTTAACTGGTGGTAAATTTGTTCCAAAAATCAAAAAATGTAAACCGGCGGCGCATTTCGCAAAGCGAAATACGAAATTCGGCGGCGGTCAGTTCCATTCAAAAAATGTTCGCGCAAAGTGTATGATTACGGCACTTATCCACAGGTTCATTTTAACCCTCTTGACAAAAATTTTAAAATATGATAACATCTCTCTTGTCATAAAAATCTCTCTTTTTAGGAGAGCCAAGTCCAAAATAAAATCGCGAAAGCAAGTTTGGACCTCTGGGTAAAGTCCTTAACGGACGCTTTAATATCAAATAAAAAATGTTACAGATATTAAATATTTACTTAGAGTGTTCAAGCGGCTGACGCCATACTTTTGGCGAATAGTTTTGAAGGCCGCTGTCAAGCGGTTCTTTATTTTTTAAAAATGATTTTGAACGGAGCAAAAAATTTTCGCGAATGAAAATTTTTTGCCTCGTTCAAAACGATTGAAAAGAATTGAGCGGGTGTAAGAACTTTGACAATCAATTAGTAAGTTTCAACAAAAAGGGTAGAACTCCCGCGCTGATTTTATTCGCGCGGGAAAAATAAGAAAGCACAATTTAGTGTTTTCGTAGTATGCAATTTTAACAAGAGCGCATGGCGGATGCCTTGACACCAAAAGACGATGAAGGACGCTGCAGGGTGCGATAAGCCTCGGAGAGGTCCCAAGCAACCTTTGACCCGGGGATTTCCAAATGGGGAAACCCGCCGGTGCGTAGCACCGGAATTTACCAATTTACAATTTTCAATTTACAATCAACTCCAATTATCAATAATTTATTGAAAATTGCCGCATTGTAAATTTATTGAAAATAATTGAAAATTCCAGTGTTATGCATCGGCACTGTACACTGAATACATAGGTGTATGGAGAAGACCTGGCGAAGTGAAACATCTCAGTAGCCAGAGGAAAATAAATCTATAGAGATTCCCTTAGTAGTGGCGAGCGAAAAGGGAAAAGCTTAAACCATATAAGTGTTTCTTTGAGAATGATTGGTCTTAGGATTAGTCTAGTATTAAAGATTAAAGGGATAGGTCGTTGCTTATATGGGGTTGTAAGATATTGGCGCTGACTGCCTACTCAGTCAGATGATTGAATAACCTTCCTAGTAGAATGCTCTGGAAAGAGCAACCATAGAGGGTGATAGTCCCGTACGCGAAAGGAGTTACAAAATCATAGCCGTTATTCTTGAGTAGGACGGAACTCGTGAAATTCCGTCCGAAGCCGGGCCGACTATGGTCCAAAGCTAAATACTTTTGGTGATCGATAGTGGACAAGTACCACGAGGGAAAGGTGAAAAGCAGCCCGGAGAGGGCGATGAAATAGTATCTGAAACCGTGCGTTTACAAAGAGCGGAAGGTCAACCACATCTCGCTTTGTTTGATGTGGAATTTCCAATTTCCAATTTATTTAGTTATTGATTTTTGGAGTTTGGTAATTCTTACACGTCAAATGAAGTGAGATGTGGCGACCGACCGTGTTCCTATTGAAGAATGAGCCTGCGAGTGTATGTGTGCCGCTTTGCTTAAGGGCCTATGGTCCGGAGGCGTAGCGAAAGCGAGTCTTAACGGGCGTATACCTTGTATCTTTATGGTGCGAGGTTTGTGGCACGTATATAACCCGAAACCGGGTGAGCTATCCATGACCAGGATGAACCCCGCCGAAAGGCGGGGGGAGGTCCGAACCCACGCGCCGTGCAACACGCGGGGATGAGTTGTGGATGGGAGAGAAATTCTAATCGAACTCGGTGATAGCTGGTTCTCCTCGAAATAGCTGTAGGGCTAGCCTCAAATGTTTCTATCGGTGGTAGAGCACTGGATGAAAATCGGGTCCTTCGGGATACCATTTTCAATCAAACTCCGAATACCGGTAGCCAAAATTTGGGAGTCAGACAGTGACGGCTAAGCGCCATTGTCAAAAGGGAAACAGCCCAGATCGCAAGCTAAGGCCCCTAAATCCATGTTAAGTGTAACAAAGGTGGTTCTAGTTCTCATACAACCAGGAGGTTGGCTTAGAAGCAGCCATCCTTTAAAGAAAGCGTAACAGCTCACTGGTCAAGAGTTTTAGCGCCGAAAATGTACGGGACTCAAACATGGTGCCGAAGCTGCGGACTATCCGTGCTTCACTAATGTTCAGCACAAATTTTCAAGTATCCTGCCTACCGGCAGGTAATTATCAATTTTCAATCAATTATCCAATTATCAATTTTTAAATTTCATTTTGGGTCATTAAAATTTATTGAAAATTGTAAATTGTAAATTTTGTGGCGAGCGTTAGCGAGGCACGGGTATTGGTAGAGGAGCGTTCCTAACTGCGCAGAAGTCCTAGGCGTGAGCCGGGATGGAGTGTTAGGAAGCGAGAATGCAGGCATAAGTAGCAAAAAGGCAGGTGAGAATCCTGCCCGCCGAAAACCCAAGGTTTCCTGGGCAACGAGAATCGACCCAGGGTTAGCCGATCCTAAGGCCAGCCCGTCGCAAGGCGGGGTAACCGATGGAAGAGCTGGTTAATATTCCAGCGCTATATGCAGTTTGGTTTTTACTGCGCATCTTTAATTTTTAAGCGTGTTTTGGTTATACGCGCGCCGCAAGGCGGAGACAAAGCCCTCGGGTGGAGTCAACTTAAAATAACAAGGTGCCTAGAAAAGGTAAAAATCGTTAAGCTGCATGTAATCGTACCGTAAACCGACACAGGTGGGTAAGTCGAGTAGACTAAGGCGTATGAGAGAACCCTCGTTAAGGAACTCTGCAATACAGCGGCCGTAACTTCGGGATAAGGCCTGTCCGACCGTGCCTCACTGCGTTTGACGCGGAATGACCAATATAATTTTCAATTACCAATTTTCAATTTAAGAGTCCGACCGAGTCGGACACAATAGTTGATCATTGGAAATTGGAATTTGGAAATTCCGCCCGAGCATAGCGAGGTGCGGTTGGATTACAACAAAAGACCTCAAGCGACTGTTTACCAAAAACACAGCTCCCTGCAAAAGCGTAAGCTGAAGTATAGGGGGTGATGCCTGGCCAGTGTCAGAACGTTAAAGAGAGAGGTGAGCCGTACCTCACTGCGTTTGGTACGGAATGACCAATTTTCAATTACCAATTTTCAATTTAAGAGTCCGGTCGAGCCGGACACAATAATTGATCATTGGAAATTGGAATTTGGAAATTCCGCCCGAGCATAGCGAGGTGCGGCGTAGCCTTGAACTGAAGCGCTGATGAACGCCGGCGGTAACTATAACCGTCCTAAGGTAGCGCAATTCCTTGTCGGGTGAGTTCCGACGCGCATGAATGGTATAACGATTTGAGGACTGTCTCAACGAGGGACTCAGTGAAATTGCAAGGAAGGTGAAGATGCCTTCTACCCGCAACTAGACGAAAAGACCCCGTGAAGCTTTACTACAACTTGGCATTGGTATAAGGTTAAATATGTTCAGAGTAGGTGGAATCCCGACTTAGTCGGGAGACAATGAGACACCACCCTTACTTAATTTTATGCCTAATCTTCCGACTTGAATCAGCCGGAGGAGACAGTGTCTGGTGGGTAGTTTAACTGGGGCGGTTGCCTCCTAAAATGTAACGGAGGCGTTTACAAAGGTCAGCTTAGCTCGGATGGAAATCGAGCTGGACGTGCAAACGCAAAAGCTGGCTTTACTGCAAGGGCTACAACCCGAGCAGTCGCGAAAGCGGAAGTTAGTGAACCGACCATCCTATATAGGAAGGTGGAAGATCAACGGATAAAAGCTACTCCGGGGATAACAGGCTGATCTAGCCCGATAGTCCACATAGACGGCTAGGTTTGGCACCTTAATACATCGGGGTGCTGCAGTAGTGATACTGCACCAAAAATTCGGCTTATAACGGTGAACCCGTCATTAAATGTATGGTATAATTAAAATAATAATCCATTTAATCGGCAACACCGTGGGAAGTCTTAATCAAACACAAAAATCAATACTTATCGGAAGTCTCTTGGGAGATGGAAATTTGAGATTGGCAGAAGGAAAAACAAATGCTTTGTTTGAAGTAAATCATTCAATCAAACAAAAATTGTATGTTGATTGGAAATATAATCAATTACGCCCATTCATTTTAACGGCTCCGAAAGCGAGAAGTTGTAATGGAAAACGAATTGCTTATCGGTTTACGACACGCAGTTTGCCTGTATTTACTTCGCTCTACAGGGAATTCTACAGGGATAGTATAAAAGTAATTCCTTGTAATCTCACATTGACACCATTAGCGCTCGCGGTATGGTTTATGGACGATGGCAGTAAAAGCCGTTCATCTATTTATCTAAACACGCAGCAATTCAACATTGAAGAACAAATTCGTTTGCTTCAATTATTGAAAAAGCAATTTAACTTGTCAGGCGCGCTAAATAAGGACAAGAAGTATTTTCGTATAAGAATAACATCGTCAAGCACAGCGCTATTTAAAGAAATAGTGCGGCCGTATGTTATAAAAATTTTTAATTATAAACTTGATTAATGACCCCGTAACGACTGACCCGAAAGGGGAGGTTCCGACCTTTTATGTCGGAACAACACGCCGACGCTTGTTTTACAAAAACCGAGATTATGCCGTTTAAGTCGGCTACGATCCGGAACAAGCAGAAGATATAGTCTACCCCATGAGAAATCATGGAATAATCGACAGCGATGTCGGCTCATCGCATCCTGGGGCTGAAGAAGGTCCCAAGGGTTTGGCTGTTCGCCAATTAAAGCGGTACGCGAGCTGGGTTCAGAACGTCGTGAGACAGTTCGGTCTCCTATCTGTTGCGGGCGTTGAACATTGAGAAGACTCACTCCTAGTACGAGAGGACCGGAGCGGACGAACCTCTAGTGTACCAGTTGTCCTACCAAGGGCATTGCTGGGTAGCTACGTTCGGCACGGATAAACGCTGAAAGCATCTAAGCGTGAAGCCGTCTTCAAGATTAATGTTCGTCATAGACTCCTTGTAGACTACAAGGTTGATAGGCGCTATGTGTAAGTTTAGTAATAAACTGAGCAGAGGCGTACTAATAAGTCAAGCATACTACGAAAGCGCTAAGCGGTGCTTTTTGCACCCTTTTAAGTCCGCCCTGTCTGCCGACAGGCAGGCTTTGGCGGAAAGCCATTATAAAACAAAATTGAGTATGAAGTTCTCGGTGTCATGAGCGACCGGGTCACACCCGTTCCCATCCCGAACACGGAAGTTCCCGCCAGAGGCGGGTCCGCCTTTGGCGGAAAGCCATTATAAAACAAAATTGAGTATGAAGTTCTCGGTGTCATGAGCGACCGGGTCACACCCGTTCCCATCCCGAACACGGAAGTTAAGCCGGTCAGCGCTGATGATAGCCGCAAGGCAAAAGTAGGCCGATGCCGAGAACCTTGTACTCAATTTTTTTGTTGCCAAAATTTTTGTTTGACTTAAACGATAAAAATGTGATAATCTAAGGGCAGATTTTAGTGATTTTTTAAATTTATGCGCGATAATCTTATTCAAAAAACCGCGGAGTTTGTAAAGAAAAAATTATATAATGAAGCGACTGGCCACGATTGGTATCATGTGGAGAGGGTTTGGAAAATGGCAAAAAGATTGCAGATTGAAGAGGGCGGCGATTTGGAATTGATAGAATTAACCGCGTTGTTGCATGATCTTGGCGATTACAAACAATATGAATTCAACGAATTCAAAGGTTCTTTGGTTTTGCACGGCATGATGGATGTGATGGGTATAGAACCGAAAAAACAGGAAAAAATTTTACAAATCGTTTCCGAAGCGCAATACAACGGGGACGAAACAAAAACGCCTAAAACAATTGAAAGCAGAATCATACAAGACGCGGATTGGTTGGACGCGTTGGGCGCTATCGGTATCGCGCGCACTTTTGCCACTGGCGGACGCATCAAAAGAATGATACACGACCCGAAAAGGAAGCCGCGAAAAAAATTAAGCAAAGCTGATTATCAAAAACGTAAACAAGAAGGCACGAGTTTTAATTATTTTTTTGAAAAAGTTTTAAAACTTCCAAAAATGTTGAACACCAAAACGGCGCGCAACATCGCCGGTCAGCGTTCACAATTTTTAAAAAAATTTATAAAAGAATTTTTGGAAGAGTGGGAAGGAAAAAAATAATTCATTTTTTTGTATTTTTATACCTTTCGCAGTTTGTAAGTAGTTAATAATTTTATAATATGGATTTACGCGAATTTCAAATACAAAATAAATTTCTTATGCTCGCGCTGGACCACCGCGGCAGTTTTAAAAAATACGTAAATAAAAATAATCCGGAATCCGCGAAATACGAAGATGTTGTTTCAACCAAAGCGGCAATCATCGGCGCGGCGAACGAAACTGTGAGCGGAATGTTGCTAGACCCGGATTTCGGAGTTCCAGCCTACAAAAAATCCGGAGCCGACAAACCCTATCTGATTTGTTTGGAAAAAACAGGTTATCAGGAAACATCCGGCGAGCGTTTTACGGAATTACAATACACGGCCGAGGAATTAAAAAAACAAGGCGCGTCCGGAGCAAAAATTTTGGTGTATTTCAACCCGGCGGCGAAAAATTGCGCGGCGCAAATTGAAACCTCGCGAAAAGCGTTGGAGGATGCCAACAAGAGAAACCTACCTCTTTTTTTGGAAATTGTCACATACGGAAATGAAGAATTGAACAAAAGCCGAGGCGAATGGATTTTAAAATCTTTGAAAATGTTTTTGAAGGCCGATGTTTTGCCGAATGTTTGGAAACTTGAATACCCGGGAGACGCGGAAGGATGTAAAAAAATTACCGAACTTGTCGGCAAAACTCCGTGGATACTTCTCACGCGCGGAGAGCGATATGATGTTTTTAAAAATCAACTGAAAGACGCTATTTCAAACGGAGCAGGAGGTTTTCTCGCCGGCAGAGCTGTGTGGCAAGAAATCGGGGATTACGATGAGATGGAACAAAAACGAAAATTCGCCGATGAAACAGTTAAAAAAAGATTTAAAGAATTGGCCGACATAGCGTTAAAATAATGAAATTAAAATTTAGTATGAATGTTTTTTCCAATTCTCTCAAAGATGCCGGCATAGTAATTTTGGCCGCCGGAAAAGGCACCCGCCTTAACTGCGTGGATATGCCGAAAGTGATGATAAAAGTGGGCGGCAAGCCGATAATAAGTTATTTTATTGAAACTTGCAAAAAAATCGGATTTAAGAAAGACAGAATATGTTTGGTTATCGGTTTTCAAAAAGAAAAATTGATGGATTATTTTGGAGATGAAGTTTCTTACGCGGTTCAAGAAGAACAGCTTGGCACCGCGCATGCCGCTTACACGGGGATCAAAGTTTTACCGAGTTTTGTAAAGCGTGTCTTGGTTGTAAACGGAGATGACAGCGCTTTTTATCGTCCGGAAACGATTAAAAATTTTTTCGCGAATCACAAAAAAGACGGCAATGTTCTTAGTTTATTGACGACAGAGATTGAATCGCCGGTTCAATATGGAAGAATAATCAGGTACCAGGACGGACGAGCGGAAATAATTGAAAAAGAATATCTGACGGAAGAACAGAAAAAAATAAAAGAAATCAGCACGGGAACGTTTTGTTTTGACAGAAACTGGTTTGAAGAAATTTTTCCGCGTATGCCGAAAATGAGAAAATTGGGAGAATTCGGATTGCCGGCCGCGGTGTCAATGGCGAGAGAGATGAACGCGCCGATAAAATTCGTAAAACTTGAAGACCCGAATGAGTGGTGGGGAGTAAACACGAAAGAAGAACTAGAAGAAGCGGAAAGAAGAAAAAATAACATAAAATAATATCCGCGCAGCAATCGTAAGGCAATATTTTTTTAAAAAATTTATGGTAAATTCAAGACAATTTTTAACCGGCTCAGAGGTGTTTGTCCGAGCCGCGATTGATTCGGGCGCAGGTTTTATGTTTGGTTATCCGATTACTCCGGCTTCGGAAATTTTGAGCGGTTGGATAAATAGCGGAAAAAAATATCTGCAAACCGAAGATGAAATAGCGGCCGGTTTTGCCCTTTGCGGAGCTGTTTTGGGCGGTGAAAAAGCGTTCACCGCGACTTCTGGTCCTGGAAATATTTTAATGCAAGACGGTCTTTCTATGGCAGAAGGAATGCGTTTGCCGTTTGTAATGGTGGCGGCTCAGCGAGGCGGTCCATCTTCGGGAACGGTTATTTATTCCCAACAAGAAGTTATTTTGTCGTGTTTCGGAGGAAACGGCGAAGGTATGCGCTTTGTTTATTCCCCTTCTAATTTATCCGAACTTTATAAATTTACGCGGAAGGCGTTTAACGACGCTTGGCATTATCGTTTTCCGGCGATAATTTTAACTGACGGTTATTTGCTTAAAACCAAAGGCGTGATTGATTTCGCAAAAATTGGAGAAATTAAAAATATTTCGCCGCGCGCTTTGGTGCCGAAAGACAGCGTTGTTCATTGGCCGAATATCTATACTTTTGAAGAAGAACTTTATCAGGAAATAAAATTAGCAAAAGATGATTTTGAAAAAGTCGCGGAAGACATAGCCGATTGCGAATCATATCAAACAGACAAAGCGGATATTTTATTGGTCGCGCACGGAATTGTCGGCGCCGCGGCAAAAGAAGCGGTTGATGAATTGAGAAAAAAAGGAATCAATGCCGGACTTTTTCGTCCGATTACTTTAAGGCCTTTGGCGCGAAAAAAATTGGATAAAATCGCCGGACAGGAAAGCGTGAAAAAAATAGTCGTGGTAGAATCAAGTTTGGGACAGCTCGCGAGAATAATTCGCGACCAAATTGCTCCGGAAATTTGCGCCGAGTTCGCGTATATGCAATATCCCGGTTTGGGTATTGAAACCGAAGCGATTGTTGATTTTGTCGCGGGATTGCGAGTCGTGAGCGGGGAAATATAAATTATGAACAATGAATTAAATGAGATATGAATGATAATAATCAAAATTCTCCATCAAAATTTTGCGCAGGTTGCGGACATCCGATTGTTCTTTTGGCGTTGGGAAAAACTTTGGAAGAAATGGGTTTATCAAAGCAAGCTGTTTTAGGTTTGGATATAGGATGTTCTCTTTTGGCAATAAATTTTTTGCCAATTAACACTTTCCACACTCATCACGGGCGCGTGAGTCCGACAATGGTAGGATTTAAAAAAGCGAGGCAAGATTCAATTTGTTTGGGATACACAGGCGATGGAGGAGCGTATGCAATCGGTCTGCAAAGTTTATTACATTCCGCGAAAAGAGATGAGCCGATTACCGTTTTAGTCGTAAACAATACGGTTTACGCAATGACCGGAGGGCAAACCGCGCCGACAACTTTAAAAGGACAAAAAACAATTACAGACCCGGATGGCTGTAAGAACGCTCCGATTTTAGGGCCCGAGCTTATGCGGCAAGTGGCAGACCCGAAAGCGTTTTTGGCGCGTACGGCCGTGAATGATATTAAACAAGCGCGCGAATTTATTAAAAAAGCGATTGAAACGCAACAGGCGGGACATTTTTCTTTGATTGAATTTTTGTCTTTTTGTCCGACGAATTGGCGCACCAAAGGGCAAGAAACTTTGGAATATTTGGAAAATTTAAAAAAAGTTTTTAAAATCGGTGTCATTTGATATGTTAATCAAAATACTTATTGCCGGAGACGGCGGACAGGGAGTGCAAACAATTTCAGACATAATTTGCCAGGCCGCGTTTGAGAACGGTTTTTTTGTAAATCATATTCCAAATTACGGATTGGAACAACGCGGTGGAGTTTCTTTGTCTTACATTACAATCGGTGATAAAGAAATCACATACCCAAAATTTTCAATGCCGGATATTTTGGTTGTATTGTCAAAGCAAGCTGATAACAGAACAAAACAATATCAAAAAGAAAGCGTGAAGATGCTGAATATCGAAGATTATAAAAAAGATTTGGAAAAACAATCGGTAAAGCCGCAAAATTATAACATTTTCTTTTTGGGTTTATTGGCAAAAATTTTGGTTGAGAAAAAAATTTGCGGAGAAGATTGTGTTTTAAAATTATTGGAAAAAAAATTCGGTAAAAAAGAAAATTGGGAAGAAAAGAAAAATGTATTTGAATTAAGTTTAAATTATGTCTGATTTAACAATTTTGACAACGCGCGCGGAAAACGATTACGAGCTTTTGGACAGCGGAGAAAACGAAAAATTGGAACGATATGGAAAATATGTTTTATCCCGTCCGGACCCGCAGGCGTTATGGCCGAAAATGTTAAAAAAAGAAGCGTGGCAAAAAGCAGACGCTGTTTTTTCGCATGAAAGCAAAGGCGGTTTTTGGAAATTAAAACTCGGTGTGCCGGAGAAATGGAAAATTGAGTTTGGCGGTTTGAAATTTTGGATTCGGCCGACTGTTTTTAAACATACGGGTTTATTTCCGGAGCAGGCGAGTAATTGGGACTGGATTTATAAACTAATCCATAGTCAAAAGTCCATAGTCAGCAGACATATCAACATACTTAATTTATTCGGCTACACAGGCGGAGCCACGCTCGCGGCGGCGAGAGCCGGCGCCGATGTATGTCATGTTGACGGTTCTAAAACAGCTATCGGTTGGGCGAGAGAAAATGCCGAATTATCAGGGTTGGCAGACAAACCGATTCGTTGGATTTTGGATGACGCCGCGACTTTTGTTCGCCGAGAAATAAAGCGCGAAAAAAAATATGACGGAATTATTATGGACCCGCCCGCCTTTGGGCACGGACCAAACAAAGAGATGTGGAAAATAGAAGAGAATTTTTTGAATTTGTTGGAGTTGTGCGAACAAATTTTATCCGATGAGCCGTTGTTTTTTCTTATCAACGGTTATGCTTCCGGATATTCGTCCATCGCGTATGAAAATAATTTATTGGCGTTGAAAAAGAAATACGGCGGAGAGATTGAAAAAGGGGAATTAACTATCGCGGAATCAAAAGGCGAGCGGCTGTTGCCTTGTGGTATTTTCGCTCGGTGGAGTAAATCGTGATTTAGTTTTTGGTTGGCGCGTTACTTTTTAATCTTGGCTTCAAAATAAATGTTTACGCAGCTTATCAGGTGTCATGTAATGTATTTTTTGAAATCTTATATTTTACTTTTAGATTTTTTATTCGTTCAATAATTTTATTATAGTGTTCTTTTAGCAAAAGCCCTTGCTTAAAAGTTGATTCAGCCGTCATTTCCAGTTTTTGCATTAATTTTTCATCAATTGCCACATCTTTTTCTTTTCTGGTTGCAAAAAGCAGAGCCCCAGGAAATGTTTCAGCAAAAACCGGATCGTTGGTGTTTTCTAACGCTGAAATTATTTCAAATAATCCGTCCACGGAATAAAATTGAGGCGGAATGTATTCGTTTTTGTTTTCTGAATTTTTCATATTTAGTGAAATAGGGCTGTTTTTTGAGTTGCTCGAGTAAAATTTTTCTATACTTCATATTTATGACGATGCCGTATCATAAATGAAATATGGTATCAATAGACTTAACAAGTCATACTAATTTTAGTGAAAATAAGTTCTCCATAATTGAAAAGTAAATTTTGAAAAATAAAGAATATTTTTTGTTATTTCAGCCAACGTTCGCCATATTCGATGTTTTTGCGACCAACGGGAGCAAAAACATGGGAGAGGAAAATGGCGATTCCATTGAAAAAATTATTTATCGCCATTTTCTGAACCGCATATATTGTGTTAGGCGTTGTAAAATTTTTACACTTTTTGTTTTTTTTTCGCTTACAGTTCAATCACGGGGGGCAAGGGGGGCCGAATCCGTTCACTCAATATGGCGAAGGGGCAGAGACCTGCCCGCATACCTACGGTATGTAAACCGGTAGGCAGGCAGGGGTAAGTGGGGTATGCTCTATAGCCATATCAATTATAATATTTTAGATGTGCTTTTCTGGTTTGTTTTTATCACTTTTTTGCGTGACACCAATTTTCCACACGCCTTTTTCCAGAAAGGCTTCTATTGTCTGGCGCGTAGCTTTATTGATCAAATTAGAGTGTGAAATTTTATTCATTTTTCCATATTCAGCGAGTGTCATAATCTGCGCGCCCTCTAAATACGCCAGCCGTTTGTGGTAACTATTGGTAAGCGCCTTGCCGACTATTTCTTCCATAATATCCGTCGCGCCTTTGGCATCAAATTCTCTAAACGCTTCATAATATTTATTTCTGTCAATAAATTTGATGTTTATCGGCACGAATCCTTCACGTATCAATAAATAATTATTTATTACACGTCCAATTCGGCCGTTACCGTCGCAAAATGGGTGGGTATATTCAAAAGCCAGATGCAATTTTGCAATCCTCTTGATTATATTTTCATGGCTCGTGGCATTGTATTCGGAAAGCATTTTTTCCAGCCGACCGACTACTTCTTTGGGGTTAGGAGCGATATGGCTGCCAACGCGCACAAATTCATTATCTTTTCTAAATCTTCCGGCAATATCATCACGGATATTTAAAATCAACATTTTATGAAGTGACAAAATTATTTCCAGGGTAAGCTCCTGTTCTTTGGCTCTTTGGTCAATATATGTTACTACTCGCGCTAAATTTTTTGCCTCAAACATTTCTCGTTCAGAGATGTATCGATCCAAATCTATCTGTAAAAGTATTTTTTCGGTTTCTTCCAATGTGAGTGTGCTGTTTTCGATAGCATTAGAGTTGTATACTTGCTCGGCTACTTCGGCTTCGCTGATTAACTTTAAAAGCGCCTGTTTACCAACAGCCACGGTATAGAAGCGTTCTCTTAATTTGGAGATTGTGTTAAAAATATGTAGTATTTTAGGCATATCTATTGTTAATAGTGAATAGTAATTCTACTATACACTATTTTCACTCTTTTGTCAAGATAACCGTGAAAAACTGTAAGAAATAAGTAATTTTTACGGTTATGGTGTGCTGTATGGCTCTATATCACTCAACCGATATAGTAATGTCAAGTGGTTAAGGCAACAGGTGTGCATTAGATAGATTTAATTTAGGATAACTCGTCTCGTCCGAGAATACGATGGGGTATTATACTTCCTCCCAATTTACTCAATCACATTCGCCCCCCCCTTCGTCAATCACCAATCACAAAAAAATAAAAAGTATAAAAATTTTATTTTGCATAACGTTCCAGCGTATGCGATGTTTTTGCGACCAACGGGAGCAAAAATATGGGAGAAGAAAATGGCGATGCCATTGAAAATAATATTTATCGCTATTTTCTGAACCGCATATACCGTGTTAGGCGTTGTAAAATTTTTACACTTTTTGTTTTTTTCGTTCGTCGTTCAATTGTGGGGGGGGGCGAATCCGTTCACTCAATATGGCGAAGGGGCAGAGGGGGTAGGGGTGAATGCCACGTAGCCATATCGCTCACACTATATCAACAAGAAATAATCCAACGGGACTTTTACAATATTAGCATCTTCTAACAATGTCAGTTCATTATTACATATCACGATACCATACTTGGCTGAATGTACTTTTTTCATTGTATTTCTCACTTGTGTACCGAGTTTATCACCCATACCAACTTCAATTGGAATTATACTTTTTTCCGCGATGGTTAGAATAAAGTCAGCGCCGCCTTTTGAACCGTCATGATTGAGAGCGCCGCGACTGCTGGCGACAAATTCCCGGTGTAATGTCATAGCCACGATATCTTCCATCAGGCGGCCTTTTTGACCGATGAAAATTTGTTCATTACCGGCGACAGAAAGAAACGCCGACCGCATCGCCGATGACATAAATTGATAACGGGATGGTTTTCTAACTTTTTTGGAATTTGAGCCGTACGGCATAATGCGGATAAGCAACTCCGCCTGCTCCAGTACTTCAAGAATATTAGCGATAGTGTGCACGGTTGTCTCAAGTGTCACGGAAAGTTTTTGTACGCTTACCACATCGGATTCGGCTAATAAAAATAACACTCTTTTGATATAACCGAGTGTTTTATTATCAAAACGGCCCAAATTCTGAACATCTTGGTTAATTACTTTGTCTAAGAGCAAGGAAATTGTTTGGTAAACCCGCACTTCATCTTTCATGCGAATTGCGAATGGTAATGTGCCAATTTTTAAATATTCATCAACATAATGACGATCAATAGATGACCACGCGCTCATTACGCTTTGTTCATATTTTTTTAATTTTTCGTAGGCGTCTTTAGCAGAATCGGCACTAAATAAAGCTTCTTTTAAATTTCTCTTAAGATCTTTAACGGGAAATTTACCATCGCGAATCATTAAAAATTCAGTGAAACTGGTTGGAAAAAGTTTTTGGAAAATTGAACGACGAATTACATCGGGATTTGTTTGTAAAGAGACAGCCGACGAACCACTACAGACAACAAAAACTTTGTTTGATCGGTCGTAAACAGTTTTTAATACTGACGCCCACTTTGGATCGTACTGCGCTTCATCAATAAATATAAATATCGGTTTGGTAAGTTTTTCAAAACTTTCACCTATTATTTTTTCGTAAGCTGTTAAAACATCTTTGAGAGATGAACCTAAAACATTTACCACTTCATCAAGTGAAATGTAAAGCATTCTTTGTTGGTCAACTTCTTGATAATGATTTAGAAAAAGTTGAGCCAATATAGTGGTTTTGCCAACGCCACGAAGACCTGGAATAATAATCCACCGATCGTGGGCTTCTGGGTTATGCAAAAAATCTCTCAAGTATTTATCTATTTTAATATAGATATTTCTTTGGGGATATTTTTTGCCCTGTTCATCTTGTACATATGTTCGCAAGCGAAAGGGGATTTGGACTAACTGATTTTGTAGATATTTAAGGATTTCCTCCATATATTTGTATGTTAGTTAAGTGATATAGTAATAGCACTTACTATACTACTATACTGATATAGTAATGTCAAGGGGTAGTTTTTTTGGTTAAAATATGGGGTTTTGTGACTATTTACTAAATTGAGTAAAGAATAAGTGTCGCTTGATTAGTGATAAATTTGTTTCGGTGGTAAACAGCTGAGAATTTTTTTGGACAGATTTTTTGTGTTTTCAACATAATGTCTTTCTATCCCCGACTGGATGTCATCATTATTCTCTTATTAATAAAAAATCAGAAATCGATATCGGAAAAAACTATTTTTCCGTCTCTATATGAAAACTCCAAAGAAATTGTCATGTCGTTAACTGATTTATTTTTGCTTTTTGTTATTATATTTATAATGGTTTCTATTTTTTCTCGATATAGATTTAAAAAATTATAAATTTCTCTAATCTCTTCTTCTTTTATTAAAGAATCTTTGTCTAACTTCTTGGTTGGTTTTAAAAATTCACCAGTTTTTTTAATGAATGTCTGAAAATTTGGATCATTAACATTAACATTGTTCAATATACCGGTACTTCTTGCGCCTTTATATATATCGAGTACTTCTTGTGTGGGCAACATCTCACCTTTTTCAAATGAAATTCTTCCTGATATTTTATCTTTTGTTTTTTCGGCAGGAGTTGCTTCTTGTAATATTAAGTACTTAACACTTGAATCGCTTTCAAATAAGGTATGAATTTTTTCAACTATTTTATTTATTTCTTCATCGTTCATCTCTTTTTCTAAATAGAAAAAAGGCATAGAAAGTTTATCTGGCATACAGGCAAACCTAACAACTAGCGGGGAATCGTGTGCTTGTAATTCTTCAAATATCTTACCTTCTAACAGTTTAATTTCTGTTTTTTCAAAATAATCTGTTTTGGGGATTGGTAGTCCAACAGTTTCCAACAATTTAGTTTTTTTTATTTTATATGGAATTTCAGGATCATTAAATCTTTCAATCATTTTATCAACCACTAATTCTTTTGGATCACCCTGTTCATTCATTGTATATTTTTCTTGTCTCATAACATTATTTACAAAAAATTTATTTTAACTTTTTGTATAGCTTATATTTATTAATAGAATTTTTATATCCCTCTCGCATGTTTAAATTTTCAACATCATCTAAAGATACCCATGCATATTCTGTTTGTTCATCATTTAAATTATTTAATTTTATTATTGTGTCACCCATAAAGCATTCAAAGACAAGAATAATAAAATGATAATCTGTATTATTAGCCGTTACTTCAAAAGACCAAGAGTCGATTATATCACCAATCTCAATATTTTTTAAACCTAATTCCTCCTCACATTCACGCTTTAACGCATTTTTTGGCGTCTCACTAAACTCAATACGACCGCCTGGTAGTTCCCACTTTCCCTTATGATCTTTAACAAAAAGTATTTTTTTATCACGATAGAATATCCCCTTGGTTGTCACTCTCTGAATTTGATTGTTCATATTTTTATATATTATTTAGTAAAATTTTATACATTGCCCAATTGTAGATATATAGACTGTAATCTTCCTTTTTTAATTTATCTGTTTTGGTTAAAATCTCTGATAACAATGTTCTCCTTTGTGTAAGATGATCCACAATTACAGAGGAGCCTTTCTCGGAGACTTTTTTTAAATCATGAAATAGACGCTTAATATCTTTATGTTGTACTGAATTATGCCAACATATCCAATCTAAAACATTTGATAAATAAATAAAATTGAAGGATTCTTTTTTAAAAATATCAGAAAGAGATTCTTTACAAAATGGATTTAAGTTAAAAATAAAAAATTTTATTAGTTGAATATTTTTTTTAACTTTTTTGTAATTTTCTTTATCGGAAAAAAAAGAACATTCTGAATTATTTTTTAATATTAAGTCTCTTTTTGTTAATTCGTGATTACGAGGAACGAATGGACGTAAAATATTTGGAATTTTTGTGATTATTTTTCTTCTCATTAATTTTACCCACTCTGTTCTTATGCCATTTTTATTATAACCAAAGAAAATCAAAAATTCTTCATATTCTAAATTAATTATAGAATTTTTAACAAGATAATTGTAAGCTACTTGTTTTGGTGAATAATCAAAGCCGAGTATAAACTTGGGAATGCCGTTGCTTTCGTTCAACAAACTAAATAGTGGTATCCCGCTGCCAGAGGTGGCGAGTATTCTTTTATTATGCATATCGCCAATAAAGTCTTTTAATCTCCTAATATTTCTATTTGTCATTCTGTATTTAAAGCGTCTTTTTAGACCTTTATTAGAAAATCCAAAACATTGGTGTGTAAGGTTTATAAAATCTTCGTCGCTGTATTCTAAATAATCATTGGTACAAACTTTATTTTCCATATGTTTTTATTTTAATCATTGGTGGTAATTTTTTATCCGCAATTTTTTGTTTTTTTGAAATAAAATCAGTTCCATTTTCCGATATAAAATTTATTAATGTATCTGGTAATTTATTTGTATCTATTTTTAACCTCTTATTATCGTTAGCTATTCTTAAAAGTGTATGCAAAATATTAGAACTCATTTTGCCTAGCGAGATAACGCTTTGTAGCGCGTGGATTCTTTTTCCTAAATAAACCTGGGCAATCTCTGAACTTTTTAACTTAAAAACAGATTGGAGCAATACCGCCATTTCAACGCTATATCCTGAATAAAAATCAATCTTTTCTAAATATTTTTTTCTTCCACCATATTCACCAGACAACGGCTGGATAAAATCAATTAATTCAGGGAATATTAAATTAATAAATGGCCTAACCATTATTTCCGTAACTCTGGCATCATTTTTGGGGCGATGATAATATCCTTTAACAAAATTAATCTTGTTGTCCATAATCATCGGACCAACAACACCAGTTATAAATTGCTCGCCGACGTTCTGTATGTCTGTATCTATCCAAAAAATAATATCAGTATTTAAGTAGTATAAACTTGCCCACAAATTCCATCCTTTACCGCTTTGTAAAGAAACATTTATTTCTTTTGCTGATTGCTTGTCGGTAATTGTGTTAATGTTGAATTTTTTGCAAATTTCTATACTACCGTCAGACGACCCACTATCAATGGCAATAATCTCGTCTATTAAATTGTCGCATCTTTTAACGACCTGAATTGTTTTTGCTATTGTTGCTGCTTCGTTATAAATAGGCAAACACAAACCAACTGACAATTTGTTCTTTTCTTTATACGTAATTAAATCTTTTAAATTGTATTGTTTATAACTAAAATATTTCATAATCATTCGTTTAATAATGAAATTCCATTTTTTAATTTAGGTAAATTGAAATTGGAACAAATAGTTTGTCCTACGTCCGCAAAGGTATTTCTGATTCCTAAATCCTTGCCCGTATTCAACGATTTAGAATATAAGAGTATAGGAACAAATTCTCTAGTATGTCCTCTTAAATTTATTGTAGGATCACAACCATGATCCGCAGCTATGATCAACAAATCTTTTTTATCCAAAAACTTTATAGTTGACGGTAGTTTTTTATCAAATTCAATTAACTTTTTAGCATAACCGCCAGTATCTTTTTTGTGGCCAAACATGTCAAAATCTTGTAAGCAAAACAATAAGACACTTTTGTGATTATACTCCTTTAATGATTTAATAATAATTTTTGTTAAGTCATTGTTATTAAAATTGCCTTTTATATAATCAGTATAAGTAGAGCCACCTAAAATATTATTAAGATGCTCAGTTGTCAGGAATTTTATTTTATTTTGTCTTAACCGATTTAGTATTGAATTATTATCCAAATCTTTTATGGCTAAAAAATCTTTTCTATTGCCAGTTCGCACGAAATTTAAAGGCGACCCAATAAATGGCCTGCTGATAACTCTGGAAATATTTTGATCTTTTAAAATATCCGCAATTCGTTCGCTCATTTGGTTGAGACGGTTTGGTTTAATAATATTTTCATGTGCTGCTAGCAACACAACACCGTCATCGGCTAAGTATAAAATCGGGCTTACTTTTTTAATGTGTTCAACATAATATTTGTCCAGAGCTTTAAATCCAGAGATATATTCATTCCCTACAATACTTATGTCTAAATTAGAATTAATTTCATCTATAATTTTTTGTGAAAATCCTTTTTTTTCACTCCTGAATCTTTTATTAAAAATAATTCCAAACATCTCCCAAACTCCAGCAAAAGTGTCATTTCCTTTACCTTTTTCCATCATTTTTCCTGCTATAGAATTATTATTTTTAACATCAAATAATATTTTATTTAGCCCCATCCTTTCTAGATTGGGCAAGTGAAAATTGTTTTGATTCTTATATATGTTTCCCAGTGTATTACAGTTTTCGTGATGATATTTTTTATAATCTGGTTGAACACCACAACCAACGCTATCTAATATTAAAATTATAATCCTATTAAATTTCATATTTGTTTAATCTTAATCACCCTCTTTTTAGCAATTGATTCATAAACTGAATTGATTAGTTGCTGTGTCCTCGTAAAATTATTAGGGATGATCGCTTTTTGCTTTCCGATTGAATCAATAAAATAATGCAACATGTTTTCAGTACTTTCAAATAATAACCCTTTGCTATTATCAATATTATTTTTTTTACTTAATTGTTCTATGCCTTTCGGTAAGTAAATATTTTCTCTTATCGACCTATTCCATTCATCTTTATCTTGTGTGTATTTTTTTATTTCTAACGTCCTTTCAATATTTGTTTCTTTGTATTCCGCCGTTGCCTTACTGCCATATACCAACAATTGATTATTTCTTCCGGAAGAATCTTGCCATGATGTTTCTATTTCTCCCAAAATACCCGTTTTAAATTTCATAGTAATAATCGCGTTATCCTCGACGTCTTTTTTAAATGATAGATTATTACTAAAAGCATGAATCTCTTCAATATTACCTAATAAGTATTCAAATAGGTTTAAATAATGTGAAGCATTATCTATTATGGTGCCACCACCACTTTTTGATTTGTTTAACAACCATCCAAATGGTTTAAGTCCACCCCAATCATGTGCTTGTCTAGCTCTAATCATTAAAATTTTTCCTAATTCGTTAGAATTAATAATTGATTTAAATTTACTTATTAAACCGTCAAACTTTAAATGGTAGCCAACCTGTAAAGTCAATTTGTTTTTTTGCGCCACATATGACAGCTCTTGTGCTTGTTTTATGGTTAAAGTTATTGGTTTTTCGCATAAGACATGAATTCCTTTTCTTAGACAATATAAAGCAATCGGATAATGTTCGTTTGTTGGTGTACAGATGCTTATCGCGTCAATTTTTTCCGAATCAATCATTTTTTTAAAATCTTGATAGTATTTTATATTACGGTCCAAAATAATATTATTATCAACATCACAAATTGCAACAACTTTGGCACCGTTTATTTTTGAATAATTCCGCAAATGTGTTTTTCCTCTTTTTCCATAACCTATAATGGCTATTTTGATTTCCTTAGTCATATAATTTACCAGTAAATTATTTTTTATCATTCAGATAATTTAAAACTTTTTTTACGGCCTCGCAGGTTAATTTTATATAATTATCTGTTACGCCTGGGTTAGTATAAAAATTAAACAACCTCGTGGTAATATTGGAGGCATTAGGACATTGATTTTTCTTGCCAAAGGAAGAGAACAGTTTAGCCTCATGCAATGGCTTTGGGTATATTTTATTAATTTCAACACCTTCGGTTCTTGCCGCATCCACAAACCAGTCTCTTTTATTTTTAAATTTTTCTGGTAGTAGTGCGGTTAAGGCGTAATATACATGATCAATGTTTTTATTGTCATCTTGGAATATAAGTCCTGTATCTTTTAATATTTTTTTATACTTATTTGCATTATTCGCTCTTTGTTTATTCATCCTTTTTAATTTTTTAAGTTGTTCAATCCCAATAGCGGCTTGTATTTCAGTCATGTGATAATTATATCCCAATCTATCATAATCATAGCCCTGGAGATTGCCGTCAATTAGACCATGATCAACAATAGAAGAACAGGATTTAAATAATTTTTCATTATTCGTAAGCACCATTCCACCCTCCCCACAAGTTAGGTTTTTAGTTTGGTAAAAACTAAAACAGGCTATATCACCAAAGGTTCCAACATACTGTCCTTTATATTTAGCTCCGTGAGATTGAGCGCAATCCTCTATAATTTTCAAATTATGTTTTTTTGCTATTTTAATTATTGTATTTATTTCTACGGGATGACCATAAAGATGTACCACAATAATTGCTTTAGTTTTTTCTGTTATTTTTTTCTCCATGTCTGCTGTATCAATACAAAATGTGGTGGTATCAATATCTACGAAAATTGGCGTTGCTTGCTGTTGTAGGAAAACAGAGGCAGAAGAAACAAACGTTAAATCAGGTACTAAAATCTCGTCTCCCTTTTTAATATTTAAGGCACAGATTGCCGTATGTAGCGCGGTGGTGCCAGAAGTAGTGGTAATCGCATATTTTAAATTGTGAAATTGTGCAAATTCTCTTTCAAAAGTTTTTACATTTTCACCGCGACCTGCTTTTGATAAAATACCCTTATTTAGAACTCTCATTACAGCATTGATTTCAGGTTTTCCAATTGGGCTTGGTTTTACCAATTTTTTAACTGAAATTGGCTTACCTCCCAAAATTGCTAGTTTATTTGTCATATTGTTGTATTTTTTAATATAAATCGTTTTCGTAGCGAAGCGGAGAAAATACCATATACCCCTTTATAATAAATAAAAAACAAATTTATTCCCCTTTAAAAAAGCCTGCCAAAATTCCTTATTAAAAGAAAAATATTTTTTGAATTGCGTATAACGTTTCGGCATATCTGATGTTTTGTGGAGCGTAGCGTAACAAAATATGGGTGGAGGCTTTTGTATAAAAGCCGTAACCAGATATGCCGTGTTAGCTGATGTATTCCTTTTCTTTTGTTTTCTGATAAGAAAACTTGTTTTAAAAAATTTTAAAATTTCTTTTTCCGTTTTGGATTTTGGGCAGAGGGGTTAGGGGTGAATGCCCAAAATCCAAAACTCCTTATTCTTTTCTTTCAAACAAACAGACAAAAAGGAAGGGGTTTAAGGGGAGGGAATTTTTGACTGTTTGTTTGGTTCGGTCTGCAACTAATAATTCTAAATTAAAAATCCTCTCATTTTTTCAATCGATTGTTTTATTTGTTCAATGTCTGCCTTTCCAGCAGTTCCACGATGATGAATCTGCGTTCTTAATTGTGTATGAATACTAATTTGATTTGCTGTTCCATTGTATGGATAAATCGCTGACTCATTTTTATCAGTCTGAAAAAAATGAAGATCGAAATCTTTTAAGTTTAATGGGGCAGTGCGACTATTGTCATCTCTGATTTTTAATTCCTCGTAAAGCTCATTATGATATTCTTCGGTTGGCAATCCAAAAGCAATGAAATTTATTTCATTTGCCGACAAATAAGGCAATACTCTATCTTCTATTTTTGCAACTTTTACTTCACTATTTTCTTTTTTTAGAACATTAACTTGTACTTTTTCATTGTATAAAACTTGCTTTACGAAAAGTGGAGAATGCGTGGTTAAAATAATTTGTGCAGTTTTTGAAAATTCTAAAAGTATTTTTACAAAATCTTCTTGAAGTTTTGGGTGTAAATGCAATTCAGGTTCATCAATGAAAACTATCAATTGTTTGTTGCTCTGTTGCGAAAGATAAAAAGAATAAAGCAAAGAAAAGATCATTTCATAACCTGAGCCCAAACCATCCAATGAAATGTGTTGTTTATTTTCTTTTTCTACACCAAAAAATGCTTTATTGTGTGGTGTCCAATTGTTTATGTGGAATAAAGAGATGTTTTCGCCACTTATTTCTTGAAATTTATTTATTGCATTTTTTATGAATTCGTTCTCAATATTATTTGAAACTTCTTTTAGTTTCTCATTACAGTCGAAAGGATTATTTTCTTGCTTGAGATATTGAAAATCAAAGTCTTCCATTAAGCGATCAAACCTTGTCGGATTATAGGTGCCAGAACGAATTTGATAGGTACGATTTTTATCTAAAAACAAGATGTCATTTTCATTAAATCTTGAACCACTCCACGGATTATTTACACCAACTCTCAAATCAGGTTTTCCGTCTTCTGGCTTTGTTTCACCGTCAGCTCTGATATACTTTTGATCGTTTACAACAATTGATGATAGGTAACTTTTAACTTCTCTCGATCTTAATCCCGCCTCAAAAGCAAAGCCTTTTCCTTTGTATTTCACTTTTGGCATTGTTCCACTAAATTCAAAGTTTCCCCCAGTAAATACTTGAATATTAGTTTTTTCATTCGGATTAAAAAAATCGCTTAACGAAAATCCATCAGATTTGTATGAGAGCAGGGGTAGCGCAAAAGCCTCAAGCAGTGATGTTTTACCGCAGCCATTTTCTCCTACAAATAAATTCAAACCACTACCTTCAGTAGTGTCTGGGATGCTCAAATTATCAATTACAAAAATTTCTTCACTTTTGAAGAGTCTAAAATTTTGAATTGTAATTTTTTTGATAAACATATTTTTAATTACAAAGTTGCTTCGTTTAATGTTGTTTTTGCCTCAAGGCTTGTGACAAAGTTATCAATATTTGAAATCCTAACCTCTAAACCATCCTTTTTGATAAAATCAAAGTAGCGTTCGGTATCAATAAAAGATTTTGGCGAAATAAACACAGAATATGATTTTGTGCCTCTTTTTACATATTCTTCAAGGTGTCGATGTATTGAAAACGATTCCCTAATATGTTGCTGTGTTCCTGTCAGTAAAGTTACCTCGATTAAAACCGTGTCCTTGTCTTCTAGACATTCAATATCTGGACTTCCGCCAGAAGCAAAACTCGTTGGCAGCCCTTCGTCGTCGGATACAAAATTCGGTTTTACGATAACATTCGGTAATTTTTTGAGGATAGCCAATGAAGTTAAAAACTCCAATCGCAATGGCTGTTCAATAATTTTCAAAATATCATCACTGGAAGATTTTTTCTGTGCCAAATTAAGAAGTTCACTTTTAATTGATTCCCAAGCGTAATGATTAACCCATTTTTCTAGTTCTGCCTTTGTAGTTTTTGTTGGGGCTTTGAATACAGAAAGTGTTGTGATTAAGTTATGATCAACTTTACCGATATACTCAAAAAATTCTTTTTCAGTTTTAAAGTTTTTATAAGAAACATATTTTTTCAAAATATAATCAACGGTTGCTGTTTCTTTTGTGTTTATGTCTATAAAACGACCACCTCCGCGCAGAGAAAGCAAACCAGTTAAACGCATTTTACGGATAAAATCATCAGGGTAATCTCCTAAAATTGAGTTATCGTCTCTTTTTGTTTCATTCAGTAATCTATAGCAAAGCTCTAAAATCACTTCGTTGCTTGGCGAATAGCCGTATTTTTTGCGCAATTTTTTTATTTCTTGATATAAACTTTTGGCATCATCGTTTTTCCAACATAGCAATAAAGGTATTTCTAACCTGGAAATGCCAGCTCCTTTGTATTCAGGATCATTATTTAAAAGTTTTATTGTTTGTATTAGCAAAATCAATGGGACATTTTTATTCAAAACTCTGCGAAAAGGGTTGTGTCTTTGGTATTTTGCAAAGGCGTTGGCAAAAACCATTAATTCGTTTTCGGGCTTCTCTTTATCTAATAACATTTTTCCGCTTTCGGAAAATTTAATTTCTTCATTTGGCCAATACCAAACAAAGCCAAGCTCTTTAGCAATTTTAAACCAAGTATCAAATCTCGATGCCCAACCTTTTTCAAATCCTGCTTCTTTATGACTTTGCGGATTGTCGGAAAATACTTTTGCGGTTTCATTTTTACTTAATTCAATCTCGTTTTTCCATTTATCTTTTATGCCCGATGTAATTTTCATCGGCTGGTATAGGCCTTTTTGAATCAAGGTTTTAGCAACTTTATCAATAAGTTGGTTTGTTAAAATTTTGCCATCGTATTCTGCAAGCACAGCCAAGAAATCCTTCAATCGTTCAGGATTTCTCATGGTTGTTGTAAAAAGTAATGGCTTATATTCGGATTGTCGTTGATTCATAGGTTTAATAGTTAGTAATCAAAACTTCTTTAATTATCTTTTTACCGTTGTTATGATAATTAATATAGTTGCTTTCTATTTCGTGTACTTTGTATTTTTTCATCCACGCTAATAATAAATCATTTTTACTTCCGTTATAATGAGTGACATTTGATAAAGCAAATTTAACACCTTTTTTATTTAAGTCATCAATCATTTTCAATAAGTCTGATTCTGATTTTTTGCTCCACAATTTGTTATATTCGCTTGCGGATATTAAGTACGGGGGGTCTAAATATACAAAATCATTTTTAAAATATTTTTTATCAGAAAAAAACTTTTTGAAATCTTTTGAGGTTATATATATTTTTTTGTCATGTACAAAATCAAAATAGCCATTCAGGGCATTAACTACATTTTTGTTAAAATCAACATTTCCAACAGGCAGATTGAATTTTCCACCACCATTAAATCTTAACATTCTATTGAAGCCGTAAATAAGTAGAATATATAAAATAAGGGGATCATTTTTTTGGAAATTATTTACGCACATTCTCAATTTATCATAGCCAACTTTATTGAACCTTGCGTAATAGGTTTTTTTAAATTCTTTTTTTAAAGCGTTTGGAACAATATCTTTTTTGTATGAATGCGATAATTTGTATTTGTGGATTATTTTTTCGGCATCCTTAAAAAACTTTTTTGGATTTTTTGAACTGGCAATCAAAAGCTTTTGTATGTTTATGAGATGCTTGTCTATGTCATTGATAAAATATTTTTTCGCTTTAATATTTAAAAATACTGTGCCCCCACCAACAAAAGGTTCGTAAAAATTATTTATTTCTTTCGGAAATAAATTTTCCAGCTGTTTCATTAATTTGTATTTATCCCCGACATAAAACAATGGAGATCTTTTTATTTTATTGCTCATATCTTTGCTTTGGTTACAAACAGGTATTCTTTGTGATTATTAAAATTTGTATTGCCTGCGTTAAAATGCCTATAATTTTTTTCAAAAACCTTTGTTGGTCCTTTTTTCTGCAAAATCTTCTCAATCTCTTGGAGTGTGATTTTATTTCTTGAGGAATTGCTTTTTGAATCGTAAGTGTTGTTATATGAAACGACTAGATATTGAGCGTCAAGATCTCGTACAAGCTCGGCAAACTTATCTTTGGCATTAGCTCGGCAATAATCGCTCATATTCTCGGGATCTGGCTTTAGCGCGACTCCATGTAGTTTTGGCTTATCCCATTTAGCTAATGTTTCAAGTACATGATAAAATCTGCTGTATTGTCTGGAATTATATGGTGGATCGATATAAACCACGTCCGCTTTTATTTTTTTAGCCAAATCATTAGTATCTTCTTGAAAAATTGATATTTCCTGTGTGTCTATTGGATCAATTGGTTTCATAAAAAAGCTGTCGTTTACGAATTCTTTTTTGAAATAGGCATCAAAATGCCCAACCGTGTTAGCTATTTTATCAGCGGTATAAAGTAATGAAGTAATTAAGATGTAATATTCCCGATCTGTTAAGTTTTTTTTGTTTTCTTCTATGTTTTCTCTGATAAAACCGATAATTTTAGCTGAATTATTGCTGAAAAATTTACCGCCAAAGTTTTTAGAAAAATAATTATCTTCTAAGTCACCGCCATAAATATTATTATAACTTTTGATAATATTATCTACCTTATTCTTGTCCCATACTTCGTTTCCGAAAAAGGCACGATATATTACGTGATTAGAATGTAAAAAATCATTTAATAACACTTTTTCAAAATGTTTTGTCGCCACGGCGGAGACAACACCCGTCCCCGCAAAAATATCCGCAAAAGAATTTCCGCTACATTCTTTGTTTATGATAGAAAAAATCCATTCAATTAGTTTATGCTTGTTACCAATATATCTACGATTGTGTAATTGAAGATGGTTTTCTTTTACTTGTGGAATATAAAAATAATTTTCTTGGATTTTTTCGGCGGTTATTTCATAGGATGGTCGTTCGGCTTCAAACATTGCAAAAAGTGTTCCTTGCATTCCGTCAGCAACATAATCAAAATCAGTTTTTTGCTTTTTTAATTTTTCATAAAAACTATAGTGTCCATTTTCGGAAATAATAATAAAATCAATAACTGGGATACCCATTATTTCACCAGCTTGTGCAATTTTTTCAACAACTTGAATATCTTTTTCGCTTGGCGAGGAATCACCCGAAGGGTGATTATGTATTAAAATAACACTAGCGGCATTTAATTCCGTGGCTGGATAAAAAATTTCTCTTGGATGAAGTAATGCCTTATCTAATAAACCTACGCTTATAATTTCTTTTTTAAGCAGGGAGTTTCTAGCATTAAGATACAAACAAACTAAATGCTCTTTTTTTTTATCCTTTAAATCGTAAGTAAGCGATAAGACATCTTGGGAATTTTTAATAATAATTTCGTTTGTTTTATTTTCGTCGTAGAACCTTTTTACTAAAGATATTGCGGACGCTATTTGCAAGGCCTTTGCTTGACCAATGCCAGAAATTTCCAACAAGTCATCAACGGTTATGTTTAAAAAGTTTTTACTAAATTTTTTGATAATATTTTCTGAGAGTTGTCTAACATTTTTCCCCTTTATTCCGCTACCCAAAAGAATCGCCAAAAGATCACTTTTTGAAAGTGCGTCTGCTCCTTTTTTGAGAAATTTTTCTCTTGGACGATCTATTTTTGGTATATCCTTAATTTTTGGCATATATTATTTTTTATAGACTTCTTCAAGAGTCTTACCGCTTTCTGTTTTCCATTTTTTCCAGCCACTCGTTGAATTACCTAAAATAATGTCAGATGCAGCACTTGGACTATTAAAAACATAATCTTTAACAAAAATGTATAGATCATTTCCACTCTTTTCGAGATATTTATTTAACAACAACTTTTCTATGATTTTTTGATTACGCTCAATCACCGCTTTCGAAATGTCAGATGAGGCAGTCGAATCCTTATAAACAACAAAGCCATCATTCGTCATGCGACCCGTAGCAACGGCATCTTTTCCTTTGCAGGTAAAGAGGGGGTCCGATATATTCTTTTGTTCCTTCGAAATTACCCCCTGCAATATTGGATATCCTAAAGCAGAAAGTAATAATTTTAGGTTTTCTAAAAATTCTTCCATCTCTGCAATATCTGCTTCAGACAAAGAAGGTAAAGACGATTCTACACCGTTTTCTAAATCAAATCTTTTTGCTTGAATTGCTAAAGCTAAACATCTACTTTCAAGATATCTGACATGAGCTTTTGTTAAGTTGTTATCTTTGCTTACAAACGCTACCGCGGTTTGCCAAAAGTCTTTTGAGCTATCGTGAGTAGATAATCTATTCCATAAATTTTCTGCCTCTCCAATATACGAAGTAGGCAAAAGTGCTTCTTCGCTTTCTTTACCCACCAGAAAATAAACAGCAGGTTTATTACATTCAGAACGCTGTTTTATCTCTTTCAGCTTATTTCTAGGAATGACAATTGCTTGACCAACCCAATTGCTCAATTCGGCGGTTTTTAATCCGTTTGGTTCGCCATCGATAAGAAAAATCTTAATTGTTTTTGCCATATTTGTCTTAAGTTAAGTAATTGTATTGTATTCGTTTTCCCCTTATAAATAAATCGTTTTCGTAGCGGAGCGGAGAAAACACCTTATACCCCTTTATAATTAATGAAAAAGAAATTTTTAAATTTTTTAAAACAATTGGGCGATAGCCCAAAAAAGAAAAGGAATATTTCAGCTAACGTTTCCGAGTATGCGAAGTTCGCTTTTCGGATTTATTGGTTATTATTTGAATAATCTTATTACTATTTTAGCTGGTTTTCGCTTAAATTACCACCAAATGGAGAAAAGCGAATTTGGGAAAAAGGCGAGCTGAGCCTTTTTCCGCATACTCGGTGTTAGGCGAGGGTGAGCGGAACGGAGTGGAGCGAAAGCGCAGCGTCCCCGTAGCGTTTTCTTTCAAATTATTTTTTGCGGTCGTGGGCTTGACATATTAACCTTTATCTGCTATACTAAAATGTCAATAGTTGAGAAATCGTCTTTTAACCAAAAGAGTGGTTTCTCGCTGTTGCGAGGATCTGCTCTTTAACTAAACTCAAAGGAGGTTTAAATGAACATTTCTGGTATGAACAAGGCGAAGGTTTTGGCTGCGTTGTACAACAATTCCAAACCTCAGGGTATGGGGTTTCTGCATTTCGATGCTCAACCCATGACTGAGGAAGAAGCACAGGCGTTGTTGGATTCGGGCCAGACATACTTCGATTACCTGAAGGGTCGCGTAATGAAAATTGACCTTTCGGGCGACGAGCTGGAGACTTGGCTGTACAATCGCGACAACGGCGAAAACGCAGCCGAAACCGTTCTCGAAAACCTGTAGCAGATCCGGTCTTATCGCAAGGCGTTGGCTTATACAGCTAGCGCCTTTTTTCTTATGAGCAAAAAATAATTTGAAAGAAAATGTCGCCTAACTATTGATAAACGAACTCTTGACGATATTGGCGAATTGATGCTAAAATTTTATCATTAACTTTAATTCATAGGTGGCTTATGGAACCAAAACATTGTTATCCTAGCCATGATCCAATCGTCAAATTAAAACAAGAGATGAAATTGCGTGGTTTTAGTCAAAAAACCGTCAAAAGTTATTTACATTATATCATTGACATACTGGATAAGACAAGAAAATTAAATTTTATCTATGACAAAGCCAATATATAATAACCAGTTATTATTTGTCATTCCCGCGAAAGAGGGAATCCAGTCGTTCAAATAAACGACCAGACAATTGTAGATTCCCGCCTGCCTGCCGGTAGGCATGGCTTTCGCGAGAATGACAATGAGGGAAACCCTACGTGAGTCAATATATGATTCAAAAGATTTTAGATATTCATATCCATTCAAAATATTCGCGCGCGTGCAGTAAGGATTTGGAATTGCCTAAAATCGCGGCCGCGTGTTTAATAAAAGGTATAGATATTGTGGCGACGGGAGATTTTACACATCCTGCGTGGTTTGAACATATAAAAGAGAGTTTGGTTGAAGTTAACAACAGTGGGTTATATCAATTGTCATCCCGAGCGAACGCGAGGGATCTTTTTCAATATTGTGATTCCCGTGAAAATGGGAATATAAGTAATCGAGCAATGGATTCCCGCCTGCCTGCCGGTAGGCACGGCTTACGCGGGAATGACAATATAGTTGATAATTCCAAATTAAAAATAACTGACATTAAGTTTATTTTAAGCGCTGAAATTTCTTGTATTTACAAACATAAAGACAAAACACGCCGGTTGCATTTGGTGATACTTGCGCCAAATATTGAAGCGGTTGAAAAATTCAACGCTGAATTGGACAAACGAAAAATCAATCGTCATTCCGACGGAAGACCGATAATGGGTTTGTCAGCCAAGGAAATTTTGCGGATACTTTTGGAAATTGACGAAAGATTTTTATTGATTCCGGCGCACGCGTGGACACCATGGTTTTCCATTTTCGGTTCCAAATCAGGTTATGATTCAATTGAAGAATGTTTTGAAGAACTCGCGCCTCACATTAAAGCCATAGAAACAGGTCTTTCCAGCGACCCGCCGATGAATCGGCGCTGGTCAAAGTTGGACAATATAATTTTGGTTTCCAATTCCGACGCGCACAGTTTAAATAATTTGGGGCGCGAAGCGAACATGTTCGCTTTTGAAAATGAAAACGATATAAATTTTAAAGAAATTGCGCGCATTATTAAAACAGGCGACAGAAAAAAATTTTTATACACGATAGAGTTTTATCCGGAAGAAGGAAAATATCATTATGACGGACACGCGGATTGCAAAATTTGTTTCGCTCCGGCGGAAACGAAAAAGCATCATAATATCTGTCCGAAATGCAAAAAAGAATTGACAGTCGGAGTTTTAAACCGCGCGGATAAATTGGCCGACAGAAATGAAAATGATATTCCGAAAAATAAATTCATTCCGCATAGATACATTGTGCCTTTGCGCGAAATCATTTCCGGAGTTTTTGAAGTCGGAGTCGCGAGTAAAAGAGTAAAAAAAGAATACGACACGATGATAAAAAATATAGGAAATGAATTTTATATTTTATTGCAAGCGACAGACGAAGAAATTTTGAAAAATATCTCGGATAAAAATATTTTTTCCGCCATAAAAAATACCCGTTCCGGACGGGTTAAAATAAACCCCGGGTATGACGGAGTATTTGGAAAAGTTGATACTTTGCCGAAAAAATTAAAACAGTCAGGACAGAGAGTTTTGCTGTAAAAAAAGCCAAAAAAACTCAAACCCCCTCGATTTACGAGGGGGTTTTTAAGTTCTGTTCACACTATCTTTTAGCTTTTTTGTGAGCTTTCTTCTTGGCCACTTTCTTTTTGGCGACTTTCTTTTTAGCTTTCTTTTTTGCCATACAAAGTCACCTCCTTTCATTTTTATTTCGTTTTAGTTTTTAATTAAAACGAAAAGAAATTTTGCCGCGTTTAAAAACGCGATCCGTTGAAAAATATTTTACATGACAAGCATCGATGTAAAATCTTTTTTCGACCTGTATGTATTATACATTGTTTTGAAATTAAAAAATAGTTTTTGCAAGTAAAGTTATGCACAGCTCGCGATTTGTTGATTTAAAAAAATAATATTTTGAGCGCGAACGGTATGATTGACAAAAATAAAAGACGATGTTAAGGTTTATTATCGGCACATTGACAAAAAGTTTTCTCTCGTTTATTATTACAATAATAATAATTATTTTATCAACATTATGAAAAACGAGAAAAGCGAAAATATTTTAAATAAAAAGGAGGAAAATATGAGTTATTATGTTCCTAAAAAAAATGAATTTCAAATTGACGCGCAAAAAGAGAATATGTGGAATAATAGTAAGGGTTTGGTGGAAAAAATAACGAGAGAAGGGTGGCAGAAATATATTTGCGGTCTTGGAGAGTTGGCAAAAAGATTATTTGAAGAAAAAAAGAAGAACGAGATTCTTTGTATGGATGAGGGTTTGAGTTCCGTCGGCGACGAAGTAACTGGGTGCGTAGGAAGCGCCGGTTCAGGAATTTTATTGACTAAATCAACAGGGGAATATTTAACGGAAGAGGAATTGGCGAATTATTATTTAGGCATCGGGCTTGATAAAATAGATTCTTTTTCGGCACACGCAAATTGCGGGGCGGCAAAAAAAAGATTTGGAGGCACGCAGGAAGAATCCGATCAAAAGGCAAAAAAATTTCTACAAACGGTTGCCGAAACAGTAAATAAAACATTCAGGTATCATAAAGAACTTACAAGGCCAGAAGAATTTCACATAGCAGTGGTTGGATATTACATTGGGACAGAAGATTTTAATTTAAAAGAGTTAGTCGGAAAAAACAAGTTACCGGAGGGTTTTAGGATAAGTCGGAGGTATTTTGATAAATTGAGCGGAAAAGCGGATGCAAAGTTGGCAGTAGAGATTGCTCTAAATCACGGTTTTTGTAATAAGTTTTCGAAAGAGAATCCGTTTGTTTTAGTTGCTGTCGCCGACCCGGATAATGCGGAATTTTCTTTAGAAAAAATGAAAGAAGAACTGGAAGAAGTTGTTAAAAAATTTAGTGATAAAGTAAGGGTTGACGGTTTCACCGCGCCGTCAAAAAAATAAAGGAACACAATAAAGCCGCGATTAACGACTAAATCGCGGCTTTTTTAATTAAAAATTACATCTATAACCTGAACCTGGTCATTATGATTTGGAGTTTGGTCATTGGAATTTAGGATTTTATATATTTAGTGCCCCCGGAGGGAATTGCCCAGTCATCCGACTGGGCATCCGGTCGAATGACCGGATGAACCCCGCACTTTTAGTGCCCCCGGAGGGAATTGCCCAGTCATCCGACTGGGCATCCGGTCGAATGACCGGATGAACCCCGCGTTTTTGGTGCCCCCGGAGGGAATTGCCCAGTCATCCGACTGGGCATCCGGTCGAATGACCGGATGAACCCCGCGTTTTTGGTGCCCCCGGAGGGAATTGCCCAGTCATCCGACTGGGCATCCGGTCGAATGAC
>JAQWDH010000001.1:99137-150243 GCA_028705565.1 Patescibacteria group bacterium
CCGGTCGAATGACCGGATGAACCCCGCGTTTTTGGTGCCCCCGGAGGGAATTGCCCAGTCATCCGACTGGGCATCCGGTCGAATGACCGGATGAACCCCGCGTTTTTGGTGCCCCCGGAGGGAATTGAACCCCCATCTTCAGGTTCGAAGCCTGATGTTCTATCCATTGAACTACGGAGGCATTAGAAAGATTTTTATTTATGTGGGTCGCGTGGGGATCGAACCCACGACCTTATCCTTAAGAGGGATCTGCTCTACCAGCTGAGCTAGCGACCCTATTAAAATTTTCAATTACCAATTTTTAATTTTTTCACGAGTGTTTTACAATGGGTCTCCGGTTTTCCTTTTTATGATGTTGATTTTCGGCCCTTTCCACCCTTTTACTTTAACGGCCGCTTCAGCGGCTTCCAACTCCGCTTCTTGTTTGCTCATACCGCGCCCTTCGGCAATCAATTCCTTATCAATAAACACCCCGATTTTGAATGTTTTCGCGTGGTCCGGTCCTTCTTCATCCAGCACTTTATAAACCGGCGTTACTCCGATTTTTTCCTGCGCGCCTTCTTGAAACCTGCTCTTTGCGTCCATATAAAGCCCGTTCTCCAAAATGTATTGAAGTTTTGTAATTACCCAACGTGTAACGAATTGTTGCGTCGCAATGTATCCTTGGTCAATATAAATCGCTCCAATTAGCGACTCCATGGTGTTTGCCATTATGTAGTCGCGCGCTTTTGTGCCGGCGTCTTTTGATTCGCCGTGACTTAAAAATAAATAGGACTCCATTCCAATTTCGTATGCGATACTGGAAAGTATCTTCGCGTTCACCAACGCCGCGCGCCAATTTGTAAGTTCGCCTTCCGGGTTTCCATATTCATTGAAAAGAAATTCTGTCACAGCGAGTTCCAAAACCGCGTCTCCTAAGAATTCAAGCCGTTCATTGTGACCGAAATTAAAATCGCGGTGTTCATTTAAATAAGAACGGTGTACGAACGCTTGCACAAGATATTCCGGATGTTTGAATTTAATTCCGATTTTTTCTTCCAGGACCGAAAAATTTTTTTCTTTGATTTCCGGCGAATCAAGTTTTGTTTTCATAGAGATAATAATATTATCTCTTATCCCGCGTTTTTTATGAATGATAAAAAACAGGGGATAGGAGACATTTATAAAATTTAAAAAAATTATTTTTTTTCGTCAGCGGATTTTGTTTTGTCCGATTTTTTCGTTTTTTGCGGTTCTAATGGCTCTCCATCAGGATATAATTCTTTGTAAATCGCGCCCAAAACTCCATTTACGAATTTTCCGGATGAAGGTCCGCCAAAATTTTTTGCCAATTCAATCGCTTCGTTAATTGCCACTTTTGGAGGAACTTCCTTGGCGATTGTCAGTTCATAAATTCCAACCCGCAAAACATTGCGGTCAACAATTGTAATTTGGTCCACAGGCCACGCCGGAGCGTGCTCTTTTATTATTTTGTCTATTCCGCTCATTTCTTTTATTACATCCTCAACTATTTTTTTTGTAAATTCGGTGTCTTTGAGGCCGATTCCGAATTCTTTTAAGTCATGCTCAAAAATGGCCGACAAAGCTTTTTTGTCTCTGCCGCGAAAATCCCACTCAAATAATATTTGTAGAGCGATGCTCCGTGAAAGATGACGCTCGGACATACGATTATTTTTTGGTTTTGGCTCTGCGCGACGCGCGAGTCGTTCTTTTGTCCACGTTTATCACTTGCTTGCCTTTGTAAGTTCCGCAAAAAGCGCAAACTTTATGCGGTAAAGAGGCCTTTTGGCATTTCGGGCAAACAGCGCTTCCGATTTGTTTTAAAGCGAAATGCGCCGAGCGTTTTCTTTTGTCGGACGAAGTCCGGCGATGTCCGGGTAAACCCATATGATTATTTTTTTAAATTGAAATTAACGCTGATATTATACTACAAAATTAAGATTTTGGCAAGGGTTGGCCGAAAAAGTTGAATTATAAAAGGCCTCATTTGAGGCCCGAAACTTTTTTTACTTTTCTATTATTTTTATTTTTTCTACCTCCACAAACGTCCTGCCGCAACTTCCCCTGATGCATTGAAAAATTGTTTTATTATCATATTTTCCTACTTGATGCATCTTCTTTTCTCTGCAATTAGTACAGAGTTTTTCAATCATTCCGGTAAATTTTATTTTTCCATTTTTTTCTTCTTCTATTGCTATTTTTTCGTCAATTTCCACTACTTCTATTACATTTTCATTTTTTTCCACCTCATCACATTTTTTATCTTCCCCCCATTCCTCCCTGTTATTTAAATTTTTAGTTTCTTTACCCCCGACACACGCCACACCTTTTTTTGCCACTGCCTCACTCCTTTTGTAAAGAAAATAAACTTAAGTATATAGAACCATATCACGGTAAAACAGTCAATACCGCCTGTTGATTTTAGCTTGAAAACAGGATAGAATAACAGCGGCTTAAAAAACAAAAAGATAATTTTTTATGAAAATACAAATTAAAAATTATATTCGCGAGGTCCCGAATTGGCCTCAAAAAGGCGTGAATTTTAAGGATATCACCCCGCTTTTGGCTGATAAAAAAGCGTTTAAAACAGCGATAGACGAGCTCGCGCGTCCATTTTTGAATAAAAGGATAGATAAGGTGGTCGGCATAGACGCGCGCGGATTTATTTTAGCCGCGGCTTTGGCGTATAAGTTAAAAATCGGATTGGCAATTGTGCGCAAAAAAGGGAAATTGCCATGGAAAACAATCTCAAAAAATTATAAATTGGAGTACGCTTCCAATACGATTGAGATGCATAAAGACGCGATTAAAAAAGGGGAACGTGTCGCCGTGGTTGACGACGTGCTCGCGACCGGAGGCACTATGTCCGCTACATGCGAGATGATTGAAAAATTGGGAGGCAAAATCATCGGAATCGGTTTTTTGATTAAATTGGATTTTTTGCGCGGGGATAAGAAATTAAAAAAATTCGCGATTCATTCGTTGATAAATTATTAAATTTTATGAGCAGCGATTTTCCAAAAACAAAAATAGGAATAATCGGCGGGTCAGGATTTTATTCGCTTTTTGACAACGCGGAAGAATTTGAAATGGACACGCCATACGGCAAGCCGTCCGATAAAATTTCCATAGGCGAAATCGCGGGCAGGTCCGTTGTTTTTTTGCCAAGGCACGGAAAGGGGCATTGTCTTTCTCCCACATCCATTCCTTATCGCGCCAATCTTTGGGCATTGAAACAGCTCGGAGTGGAAAGAATAATCGCGCCGACGGCCACCGGCAGCTTACAACCGCATATAAAACCCGGAGATTTTGTGATTTGCGACCAATTTGTTGACAGAACAAAACATCGCGAGGACAGTTTTTTTCACGGTCCGAAAGTCGCTCATATCAGTTGTGCCGACCCATTTTGCGAACATTTGCGCGAAGCGGCAATTTTATCTTGCAGAAAGTTGAGCATTACAGCTCACGAAAAAGGCACGGCCGTGGTTATTGAAGGACCGCGTTTTTCATCTCGCGCAGAGTCCAATATGTATCAGCGATACGGTTTTGATGTTATCGGAATGACTCAATATCCCGAATCGGTTTTAGCGCGGGAATTAGAGATGTGTTATGTTAACATTTCTTTGGTTACCGATTATGACGCCGGACTTTTGGGACAAGAGGGAGATAAAAACAAAGCCGTTGACGCGACATCAGTTATTGAAGTGTTTAATAAAAACATTTCCCATCTAAAAGACCTTATCTCCGAGATGATTAAAAATTTACCGCAAGAGCGTTCTTGCGTTTGCAAAGATATTTTAAAATCGGCTATGATGTGATTAAAAATTGTCATTCCCGCGAAAGCGGGAATCCAGACAATTTAGCGATGGATTCCCGCTTTCGCGGGAATGACAATTTAATGCAAATTCATGCATAACATGTTTATGGAAATAAAAATTATTTCAAACAAAAATGAATGGAACGGATTTTTATCAGCTTGCGCCGGTAACATACCTTTCGCGCAATCATGGGAATGGGGCGATATTTTAATTAAAGAGGGCAAGGATATTGCAAGAATCGCGTTCGCGGAAAACGGAAATGTTTTTTGTTTGGCGCAAATGGTTTTTGTTTCTTTGCCGTTCGGATGGAAATACGCTTTTTGTCCAAAAGGACCGTTGTTTGTTCCGGGAATTATGAATTATGAATTAAAAATTGCGAAATTATTTTTTGATTATTTTAAAAATAAAAACATTATTTTTTTAAGAATTGAGCCGAGAGAAAACAATTTAATTTATAATCCTGACAATTTAATTCGCCGCTCAATGGATATAAACCCGCGCGCCACGCTGATTTTGGATTTATTGAAATCAGAAGAAGAATTGTTCGCGAAAATGCATCCGAAAACGCGCTATAATATACGGTTGGCGGAGCGAAAGAATTTGTTAGTGAAAGAAGAAAAAAAATTTGATTTGTTTTGGAATTTAATGAATGAAACAGCAAAGCGAGACGGTTTTAAATTGCATAATGAAAAACACTATCGTGAAGTTTTAAATTCTGATATTGCTCGCCAGCTTACAATTTTTACTCCGGACATTGATAAGCCTATCGCTACGGCTGTTTTTGTCGGTTTCGGCGATACATTTACTTATTTGTATGGCGCTTCAAGTTATAAATATAGGAATATGATGGCGCCGCATCTTTTGCAATGGGAAGGAATTAAAATTGGAAAAGAATTGGGGTATAAATTTTATGATTTTTTCGGTGTGGCTCCTAAAATCAACATTAACCGTAAAAGGCAAACACAAATGATGGATTCCCGCTTTCGCGGGAATGACAGCGAAGGATATTTTTGTAATTGTTTCTGTCATTCCCGCGAAAGCGGGAATCCATCAACGCGCTTAACGCAAAATATAAATAATAAAGATGAACAAGTTTATAATTATAATTCAAAACATCAATATGCCGGAGTGACGAGATTTAAACTCGGATTCGGCGGAGAATATAAAGAAGATGCGGGAACATACGATTTGATTGTTGAGCTGGAAAGATATAGGATATACCGATTATTAAGATTTTTGCGGAGATTTATTTAAAATTCGCTTCTGTCGTTCAACGGATAGGACGCTAGCCTCCGAAGCTGGAAATCCAGGTTCAATTCCTGGCAGGAGCACAACATAAATAAATTCTGCGCCAGAGGCGCACCCGCCTTGGGCGGGGATTCCTCATGGGGGCACTAAATATATAAAATTCCAAATCCCAAATTCCGATGACCAATCAATCTCAAATCCAAAACCATAACGACCCTTATATGGGGTATTTATGATGGTATATTTATTTCAATTAAAAAAGTCACGATTTAATTGTTAATCGTGACTTTGTTCTATTCCTTTTTATTTTTTAAGTAATATAGCCCATAATTCGTCCGCCAATTCTAGCCAGTCTTTTACTCTTATTATATTTTTAGGGTCTTTACCACCACCATCAATTAACTGGTTGTGCGGATAATCAAGCAAAAAAACAATCGTTCCTTTCCGCGCCAGAGCAGACGCGGTTTTGGGATTGTCTTCCACGAAGAAATCATATTTGATCCCTTCGTCTTTTCGTTCAGAAAAAACTAGTTTTTTATACGGAATTTTGTTTTTTTTTAGCCACTCCACAGTTTCTTTTTTTGTTTCAATTTTTCTCGCGGTTACAATGTGGATGTCAATACAATCTTTTAAACAGTTTAAAACATATGCCGCGCGCGGAATAGGTTCTACAAGCATAATTTTTTTTTCATGGAATTCGTTCAAGATTTTTTGCCATTCATCATCAGATACCCTGTTGTCCCAACAATGATAGCCGTAACCTTTTCTGTCATTTTGTAAAAGAGAGACACCGCATTCTTCCTTGACAATTTTTATAATCATTTCATTTGTTTTGCCGAGAGTATCGTCCAAATCAACCCCAAAAACGACTTTTTCTTTTCTTGTAAATATTTTTTTTAAAACAAAAAAAATTCGTTCCATCATTTTTCATTCCTCCTTTAAATTTTTAATGTGCGAATTTTTTATTGCAAAAAATGTCAGTTGATACAGAGATTGCCACGCTCCGTTCTGTCGCTCGCAATGACAATTTTTATAAAATTGTGACGCTCGCGGCCGTGTCGCCTTCTTCTTTAAATCGCATTAAGCGCACGCCTTGCGTGGCGCGTCCAAGCGTGGGAATTGATTTGAAAGGCAGTCGGATTACCTGTCCTTTTGAAGACATTATAATCAAGTCGCGTTCTTTAACTTCGTCAACATTAATAACGCGCGCGTGGATAAGTTTGCCTGTTTTTTCTGTTACTGCCGCGGTTTTTATTCCGCTTCCTCCGCGTCCTTGCACTTTATATTGAGAAATAGGTGTAAGCTTTCCAAGACCGTGTCCGCTTACGATTAAAAATTCCATTGCTTTATTTTTCGGGTCAACGATATCCATGCCGATTATTTCATCGTTTCCATGCAGGCGCATTCCGCGCACGCCGCTCGCTGTCCGACCCATCGGACGGACATCTTTTTCTTTGAAACGAATAGCCTGCCCTTCCACCGTGGCGATCATAATTTCGTCGCTTCCGGTGGACGGTTTTACCCATTCTAAACTGTCATTCGGTTTTAATTTAAGCGAGATAAGTCCATTCCGCCTTACATTGGAAAAATCTTCCAAAGCCGTCTTTTTTATGAGTCCATGCGTGGTTGCCATTACAAGATATTTTATGTTTTCAAGCTCATTCATCGCCAGAAGCGCGGATATTTTTTCGTTCGGGGCAAGCTGGAGAAAATTCACAAGCGCCTGTCCTTTGGCCGTGCGCGATCCGGCGGGAATCTCAAAAGCCGGCAATTGGAATACTCGTCCGCGAGTGGTAAAGAAAAGTATATTGTCATGCGTGTTCGTGGTTAAAAGATGCGCGACAGTATCTTCTTCCTTTGTGGTGACGCCGATAACTCCCTTGCCGCCGCGCGCCTGTTGTTGAAAAGTGTCGGTCGGAACTCGTTTGATATATCCGTCGTTCGTGATGATTACGATTGTAGGTTCGTTCGGAACCAAATCTTCCACCGTGAATTCTTTAATTCCGTGAGGAATGATTTGTGTTTTTCTTTCCTCTCCGAATTTGTCTTTAATTTCCTGGGTTTCTTTTTTTATAATCTGCATTATTTTTGTTTTGGAAGCCAAAAGCGATTCCAATTCTTTTATCAGCGTTTTCTTTTCTTTTAATTCGTCTTCAATTTTTTGTTGTTCCAAATTTGCGAGCTGTTGCAACTTCATTTCCAAAATAGCCGTCGCTTGCTTGTCGGTGAATTTAAATTTGGATATCAAATTTTTTTTCGCCTCGTCTTTGTCCTCTGACGACCTGATTGTTTTTATGACAGCGTCTATTTTATCCAACGCTATTTTCAAGCCCTCTAAAATGTGAGCGCGGTCTTTCGCTTTTTCCAATTCAAACAACGCGCGTCTGCGCGCGACTTCTTCCCTGAATTTGATAAATTCCGCGATGATATCTTTAATGTTTAAAACGCGTGGTTGGATTCCGTCTATAAGGGCCAAAAGATTCACGTGAAAAGTCGTCTGTAATTCAGTAAGCTGAAAAAGTTTATTTAAAACTTTTTTCGGATAAGAATCTTTTTTGAGTTCTATCACAATGCGCACACCGTCCTTGTTTGATTCGTCGCGCAGGTCTTTGATTCCGTCAATTTTCTTTTCTTGCACCAAATCCGCGATTTTTTCTATGAGCGTTGCCTTATTCACTTGGTACGGAACCTCGTTTACAATTATTTGAAAATGTCCGGATTTTGTTTCTTGAATATCAGCTTTTGCGCGCATCACGATGCCGCCCTTGCCCGTGGCGTAAGCCGTATAAATATCTTTTTTATTGTAAATTATGCCTCCGGTCGGAAAATCAGGCCCTTTGATTATTTCCGTTAGTTCTTCCATTGTGATTTTCGGTTCATCAATCATTTTTATAATCCCGTCGCATAATTCCTTAAGATTGTTTGGTGGAATGGAAGTCGCCATGCCAACGGCGATGCCCATCGTTCCGTTCAAAAGCAATTGCGGAATTTTTGCTGGCAGAACAGTCGGTTCAATATGCGAGCCGTCATAGTTTGGAATGAAATTGACGGTATTTTTGTCAATGTCAAAAAGCATTTCTTCCGCCAGTGAAGTTAATTTGGCTTCGGTATAACGCATCGCGGCCGCGCTGTCGCCGTCCATGGACCCGAAGTTACCTTGCCCGTGCACGAGGGTTTGACGCATGGAAAAACTTTGCGCCATGCGAACCATGGAATCGTAAATCGCGGAGTCGCCGTGTGGGTGATATTTTGCCATCACCTCGCCGACCACGTGGGCTGATTTACGGAATTTTGCCGTGTGGCGAAGACCTATATTCCACATAGCGTAAAGAATGCGTCTGTGCACTGGCTTTAAACCATCGCGAACATCGGGAAGCGCGCGAGAAACAATAACGCTCATGGCGTATTCCAAATAAGATTGTTTCATTTCGTTTTCAATCGGAGTTTTGGTTATTTGTCCGATATTTTCCTCCCGCTTGATTTCTTCTGCTGCCATAAGTTTATTTTTTATTGATGGATGAAGTGGCGGCTGAATCGGCCGCGGCATTATTTAAAATTTGTGAAACGACATCTTTTATTTGCGTGGCGATAAGCAATTTTTGCAGTTCGTTTTCTTTTGTTTCCGAGAACAAATTATTCAAATCTTTTTGCGCGCTATTGATTATTTCATTCTCCGGACTTTTATTCCATTGTATTCCAGAAAGTTTGATTTTGAAAGACCACGCGGCGATAAAAAAAATAATCACGGAAAATCCCGCGGCTCCTATCCACATCCATTTTTTGGCTGTTGTTTTTTTTCGCGCGCGAGTTATCAAGAATTCGTTTTTATTTTCATCGGACTCCGCTATTTTTATGTTATTAAAAATCAATCCGGGCATTTCTTCTTCTTTTTTTCGCGCGTCATTTGTTTTATTTCTTAAGGCCATAAAATATTTATGATTCTTTTTCCAAAATCAAAAGTTTTGTTTGTTCCTGCGGCAAATCTTTCTTTTTAATAATGACTTTATTTTCCGCGTTTTCCGGAAGCAGTCCGGATTCAGACGCAAATTTGGCGGAGGTGTCAGAGTCGGGTTCGTTGTCGCATTTTAATCCGAGCGGGATTACAATTCTCGGCTCCAAAGTTGAAACGAGCAAAGACGCGATTTTCGCGTCTAGATATTTTTTTTCGCCGACCGGAATAAAAAGAATGTCGGCGTTCATAATTTTTTCAATAACATCGTCCGAAGGTTTGACGGAAATTTTTCCCAAATGCACCAAATTCATACCCTCGGCGTGTATTTTAAATATGATATTTTCGTTTCCGTCGGGAATGGAATAAATCATTATGTTTTTTACCTCGTTTTCTCCAAGCGCGGAAACCATAAATGGGTCCTGCGAAAGAGTTACCGCGTTGTCAACGCCGTTGGAAAACAAAGCGATGTCGGGACTTAAACTGCGTGGAAACACTCCTGTTTTCGGTTTATAGCCGTCTATAAGTATTGTTACATCCGTGTCCAAATTTTTTGTTTGCAATTTGACGCAGGTTTGACCGAGCCAGCTGATATGCATAAATGTTAAAAGGTTAAAATTCAAATTTGTCATCCTATGATTACCTGTGCATTTTACCAGATTTTTTTGAGTTAGACAAGGGGGAAGATAATCAAAAAATCGTTTTTGGATAAGGTTATCCACTCCTCCGTTGACAAAAACACTCGTTTGTGGTTTGCTACCAAGTAAATTAAGAAATATAGTTCTTTTATAATAAAATTTTTTAAAAGGAGGAATTATGGAAAATAATAATGTTCAAGAAAATGAGATTTTTCAAAAGGAAGACGAGTCGAAAACAAAAAAAATAATCGTGAAATTAAGTAAAAAATGCTTAATGTTTGTAAATAGTAAGCAAGGAAAAGAAGCCTTGCGGAAGAGTTTTTCCGATTTAGTCCTTGAAAATGAGGATTGGCTGGTTGGGGTTTACAACAAGAGTAAAAAACTCATTGCGGTTATTTTGCGAGATAAGAAAAAAGAAAAAGCAGAAGATTTTGCGAAAGAAAAAGTTACAGGACGATTTTACGCTTGCATTAGAGAATTTTTGGAAAATGGCGAGAGGGGCTGTGAATCTTTAAGAGGAACGAATATTGGTGGTCGGAACCTGGTATTTTTTTATGAATTTCCGGCAAGGGAGACGTTGCCGTTTAGTAAAAATTTCAAACTCGTTGAGCCGGCGATAATAGAATTCGGACCACTACAAAAACAAAAAAATATTTTTAAGGAAGAAATTATTTTGGACAGGTTTGACATCTCAATATTTAAAATAATTAAAAAAGGAAACATTACAGAAGAATAACAAAATACACACCGCCTTTCGGCGGTTTTTTGATATAACAGGCTTGACATTTATACGGTTTTATAATAAGATGTTCGCAGTTTTTTGAAAATTAAAATCCGTTATAGGCGGACAAAAAAGGAGGAGACAGATGGACGAAAAAGTGTCTGAAAAAATGCTTCCTTTAGAAATAAAGGAAAAAATTGTTGAATCAGTAAACATTATAAAAAAAGAAATCTGTAAGGAATACATACGGGGATATTTAAAAAAATACTTGACTTTTTACGCGGACAGAATCAAGGAGGGTTCTTTAGAAAAAGAAGGCAGATGTATATTATTAGAAAAAGTAGGCAGATATATATTAAACTCAGCTTTTGATTCGTCTGATTTTGGACATATTTCGGTCTTATGGGACATTATGTATTTATGTCCGGAAGAAGGGGAAAAAATAATGGAAGAATTTTTAAAAGAAGAAATTGCGTCGTTTGAGAGATTAAGTAAGGATATTGAGAATATTAGCGGTTTTTTTAGAGGCGGCGCTTCTAATCCTAGAAGTCAGGAAAAAGATGTAAAAGATGTATTGGAGAAGAAACTCAGGGATTATCTTTGGTATTATTCAAAATATGAGGAGCCGGGAATTTTCGGTATCCCCGTATTGTTTCTTAAAAAGTTCATTTCGTGTAAAAAGTTTTTTTTCAGTAGGGAAAATAGGGAGAATATTGAAAAAAACACAAAACAAGAATTGAGTAGTTTAGTGCCGGGAAGGCACAAAGAACTGGAGTATTATAATACTCCGGAACATCCTGAAGCTGAAAGTAATGTCGCGCAGGGTTTGCACGACATAAAAAAAATTATGTTTTTTGGTTTAATAGAAAACTACTCAGCATCCGAAGAACAAATAATGTCTTCGGTTGAGAAGTTGGAAAAAATGATTAAATTAAAAAATAAATATAAAGAGGAGCATATGCTGTCTGAGTGCATTTTGTCTGAACTCGTTGCTGAAAACAGAGAGCATCTGAGAAAAATACTTGAAACATCTCATAAGTCCATTACAATTAAAGAAGAAGAGGAGTACGCATCAAATTATATAAAAATCAAAAAAAATGAAATCGCGTGTGCGATTTCTTTGGAGCCGGAATACCGCGGTTTGATATCCGCGGGATGCATATTAAAAAAATTAAATTCAGAACTACCAAAAAATTTAATGGGGATTTTTATTGATGAAGCCGAGGCGGTAATTAAAAAAATAAAAGAGTCGGAGAGAGAAATAGAAAAGATGGAAAAAATCCATGTTGATGTTTTAAATCCCCAACTTTCCGCCACCTATGTTGTGGTGGAGGGGACGAGGAACAAGTATCTGGGTAATTTTTTGAAACTTGTTCCTGTGGTAGCGGACTTAAAAAGGATTTTTTGTTAGGTGTATAAAAATATACCCGCGTCGTGTTTAAACACAGCGCGGGTTTTTTAATATGGATACTTGACAGAATTTTGAATAATTGGTATAATCACTCCGCGTAAAATTTATGTTTATTTATCCTTCTTCGCGAAAGCCGTTTAAGCTGGCGCGCGGCAGGGCTCGTCCTTGAATTTTCAAGACGGGTTAAGAGATTTTTTTTATTTATGTCAGAAGCAGACAAGGGATTAAAACAAAATTTTAAAACCCTTTTGCAGAATTATCCGATAAATTTTCCAAAAGCCGGGGATACTGTGAAAGGACAAATTCTCGCCATTGACAAAGGCGAAATTAAGATTGACATCAATGGCATCGCCATTGGAGTTGTTCGCGGTCCGGAACTTTTTATTGAATCGCGCGAATATGGAAGTTTAAAAGTCGGCGATGAAGCCGAAGCCACGGTTTTGGAAGAAGAAAATGAAAATGGAGAAATGGAATTGTCATTCCGCGCCGCCGGTCAAAGGCATGTGTGGGATAATTTGGAAAAATTGATTAAAAGCGGCATAACCATCAAATCGCGCGTTATTTCCGCGAACAAGGGCGGTTTGATGATGCAGGTGGACGCGGTAGCCGGTTTTATGCCGGTTTCACAATTAAGCCCGGAGCATTATCCGAGAGTGGCCGGGGGCGATAAAGACCGTATTTTGGAAAAATTGAAAGAAATCATCGGCAAAGAATTGGAAGTGAAAGTTATAGACGCTAACGAGAGGGACGAAAAATTAATCGTTTCTGAAAAAGCTGTTTGGGAAGACGCGCAAAAAGCCGTTTTGGAGTCGTATAAAATAGGCGACATAGTTGATGGCGAAGTAAGCGCTCTCACTCCGTTCGGAGCTTTCATTAAATTCGGCGAAGGTTTGGAAGGGTTGATTCATATTTCTGAAATAGCGTGGCAGAGAATCTCGCACCCGCGCGAGATATTGAAAGTCGGCGATAACATCAAAGCTCAAATCATCCAGTTGGATCGTTCCAAAATATATCTATCCATCAAGAGATTGGTGGAAGATCCGTGGAAGTCCGCCAAGGCCAAATACAAGGTTAATGACAAAGTAAAAGGCAAGGTCGTGAAAATAGAGCCGTATGGTTTGATGATAGCGTTGGACAATGAAATTCACGGTTTGGCGCACATCTCCGAGCTCTCCGACGAACCTATTGATGATATCGCCAACAAATTTAAAATGGGTGAAGAATACGAATTTGAGATTTTGTCCTTGGAACCGTCAGAGCACCGTTTGGGTTTGAAAATCGCTGGCGTAAAAGGTAAAATAGTCAAAGAAGAAAAGAAAGAAAAAGAGAATGCCAAAGAAGCTGTAGAAGAAAAAGCTGAAGTAAAAGAAGCTGAAGACAAAAAGCCGGAAGAAGATTTGGCGAAGAAAAAAGAAAAAAAGGCAAAGAAAGAAAAAGTTGAAATTGTGGCGGAAGTTGAAACCGCGACAGAAGAAAAAACAGAAGAAAAATAAACTAAACCAAATAAAGTAAAAAAACTCTCCTTGGTTGAATCTGGGAGAGTTTTTTAATCCGTTGGACTTTTGACAAAACCGTCAATAGGACTATGGAGCCAGCCATCCATCGTCCGTTGACCGCGGGGAAAAAATAAGCTAAAATATAATCAAGTTTATCCGGCGCGCTTTGCCGGGTTTTATGAAATTTATACATATTTTTTATTTATGAAAAATTTTTTTAAAAATTTTATAACCGTTTTTTTGATGTTGTTGATTGTGGCGAGTATTTTGAGTTTGGTTAAATTTGACGAGAACAAAAAAGTTGAACAGATAAGCGTGAGCAAACTGGTAGAAGAAATAAATTCCGGTTTGGTGAAAAAAGTTTCCATTGAGGGAGACCAAATGAAAATTGAATTGAAAGATGAAAATGCGTCGCAGCAAACGGCGAAAAAAGAATCGTTTGAATCATTTGGAGATATTTTGAAAAATTACGGCGCGAACGAAGAAGCGAAAAAACAAATTGAAATTGAAATAAAAGCCGAAAGTTCATGGAAGTTTTGGGCCGCCAATTTAATTCCGGCTCTTTTGCCGTTGATTGTTTTAGTCGCCTTTTTTTATTTTATGAGCCGAGGAGTGCAGGGCGTGAACAATAAAGCAATGGGTTTTGGGCAAAGCAATCCGCGTAAAACAGGTCCGGATTCAAAACATAAAATCACTTTTAAAGATGTTGCCGGAGCCGCGGAATCAAAGCAAGAACTAATTGAAATCGTGGATTTTTTGAAAGACCCGAAAAAATTCACCGCAATGGGCGCGAAAATTCCAAAAGGCGTTTTGTTGATGGGCAACCCAGGAACAGGCAAGACACTCCTCGCGAAGGCCGTTGCCGGAGAAGCAGGCGTGCCATTCTTTCACATGTCAGGTTCTGAATTTGTGGAAATGTTCGTCGGCGTTGGAGCTTCCCGCGTGCGCGATTTGTTCACAAAAGCCAAGAAGGCGGCGCCGGCAATTGTTTTTATTGATGAAATAGACGCGGTCGGGCGCAGGCGCGGAGCAGGTCTCGGAGGCGGGCATGATGAAAGGGAACAAACATTAAACCAAATTCTCGTGGAAATGGACGGTTTTGACCCGAATCTTGGCGTGATTGTCATAGCCGCGACCAATAGACCGGATGTTTTGGATCCGGCGCTTTTACGACCGGGGCGTTTTGACAGGCGTGTGGTTTTGGATATGCCTGACATCAGAGACAGAGAAGAAATTTTAAAAATTCACGCGGCCAACAAACCGCTTGCCAAAGAAGTTTCTTTGCGTAAAATTGCCGAGCGCACACCAGGATTTTCCGGAGCTGATTTGGCGAATCTTTTAAATGAAGCTGCTATTTTAGCGGTGCGAAGAGGACTTAAAAAAGTTGGAGAACCGGAAATTTTGGAGAGTGTTGAGAAAGTACTCCTTGGACCTGAACGCAAACACAGGGTAATCAGCGAAAAAGAAAAAAAGATGACCGCTTATCACGAAGCAGGTCATGCTGTGGCTGGATATTTTTCTCCGCATTGCGACCCTGTGCGAAAAGTTTCCATAATCGGACGCGGGCAGGCAGGCGGATATACTTTAAAAATGCCCTCGGAAGACAAGTATTACCATACGCTGGCGCAATTTAAAGATGAATTAACGATGATGCTCGGCGGTTATGCGGCAGAGAAAATGATATTTGGCAAAGATATGATTTCAACCGGTCCGGCATCTGATTTGAGAAGCGCGACGCAAACAGCTAAAGATATGGTTACCCGTTACGGAATGAGTGAAAAACTCGGTCCGAGAACTTTCGGCGAACACACGGATTTGATATTTTTAGGACGCGACATCACCGAGCAAAAAGATTACAGCGAAAAAGTGGCGGAATTGATTGACAAAGAAGTGGTTGATTTGGTTGAAACCGCGGAAAAATCGGCTGAGAAAATTTTGATTGAACGCAGGGCTGAGCTTGATAAAATGGTGGAAATACTTTTGGAAAAAGAAACGATTGAGCAGGATGAAATCATCGCGATTTTGGAAGAAAAAACAGTTGCCGCGTAGCTCGTTTAACAAAAAAACAAAAAGCATTCACAGATTGGATGCTTTTTGTTTTTATTTATGATATAATAATTGTATCAGTTTTTAATAAATCCATTTCCTTAAAAATTATTTAAAAATTAAAAATTTCGTATTATTCGTATTATATGCATGAACCAACCTATCGCCAAGCCATAGCCAATGCGTGGCATTTGGTGTGGCATAATAAAATTCTTTGGATTTTCGGCATGCTCTCAGCGGTTTTGGGAGAATTAAGCCTGAATGATTTTTTGGGCAGAATGTGGTGGCTGTCTGATAAAAGCGCGACGAATGATTGGTGGCAAAAAATTCAGATTACGGTTCAGCCGATAGGAGGTTGGACAGAAACGGTCGGTTGGGTTTGGGTCGGCGCCATAATATTGTGTTTAACTGTATTTTTTACTTTTATCGCCGTATCTTCTCAGGGCGCGCTCATCGCGGCTTCCGGAGAAATGTTTGAAAAAAAGAAAGTGGATTTTTCCGAAGCGTGGAAACAAGGGGTAAAACATTTTTGGAAAGTTTTGGCATTGAATGTTTTCCGCGGTTTGGCTTTATTTTTTTTGACAATTCTTTTTTGGTTCTTTTGTCTGAATTTTTTCGCAATGGGCGGATTTTCAGGGTTTTTATGTCTCGCGATTTTTTCTTGCGTTGTTTTTATTTTGGCGCTTGCGGTTTCAATAATGTTTATTTATTCCGCCGGCTACGCGGTTTTGGAAAATAAAAACATCATCTCTTCCATCCGCGGCGGTTGGCTGATGTTCTCAAAACACCTGCTTGTTTCTTGTGAAGTAAGTTTATTTTTTCTGTTTTTAAATTTTGTTTTAATCGCGATTTTATTTTTGGGCGGATTCATAGTGTTTCTGCCATCTTTGGTGGTTTGGACAGTGGCTGGCTTGACCGGTTACGCAGAAATTATGGTTTTGGGTCTAATATTGGGATTTTTACTTTTGGCGGTTTTTATTGTTATCGCCGGCGGACTTTTAAACGCTTTTACAACAACAGTTTGGATGTATCTTTTTGTTAAAATGAGAAAAGAAGGCGTTGTAAGCAGAATAATTCATTATATAAAAAAGATTATAAAAAAGTAAAATTAGTAATTCATAATTTATAGCCCTGTTATATGTCGGATTTTCCGTCAATAGGCAATTTACTGAATAAAAATTCCGGCGGCGTTGTCGCGACCGGCAATAAAAACGCCAAAGAAAAATTGGAAAACAAAATGGCGGAGATTGGCGTAAAAGAAAAAGAAGAAATTGTGGCAGGTCAAGCCGCGTCATTAGGTTTACCGTATATAAATTTAAAAGGTTTTCCAATTTCATCTGAAGCTTTGCGTGTTATTCCGGAAGAAATCGCCAAGAATAAAAAAGTGATTTGTTTTCTTTTTACTCCGGGCGAGATGCGGTTCGGATGCGTTGAGTGCGACGAAGAAATCAAAGAAATGATTTATCAATTTGGCGAACGCCATCACGCAAATGCCGCGATTTATTTGATTTCAGAATTCAGTTTGGAAAGCGGAATTAAACTTTACGCGAATTTACCTGTCGTTAGGCCGGTGAGCAAAGACGTGGAAATCAGCGACGAGGAATTAAATAAATTTAAACAGGGTGTGCGCGATTTCAGAAATTTGGAAGAGCAATTTCGCAATGTGCCGATCACAGATGTTTTGACATTGATGATAGCGGCGGCTTTGAAAGTGGACTCTTCGGATATTCACGTTGAAGCGGAAGAAAACGGAATAGTCGTGCGGTATCGCATAGATGGAATTTTGCAGGATGTAGCTACTTTGCCGAAAGAACAATGGAAGCAATTTATATCAAGATTAAAACTTTTGGCGACATTGAAAATAAATGTCACTGACAAACCGCAGGACGGACGCGTGACCTTAAAACTTACTTCAGGAGATTTGGATGTGCGCGTTTCCACTTTGCCCACAATGCATGGCGAAAGCGTGGTAATGAGGATTTTGCATAGTGGAAGCAAAGGCGTCACTTTTGACGAACTTGGATTGCGCGGAGACGCTTATAATCGTTTAAAAAAAGAAGTGGAAAGACCGAACGGAATGATTATAACTACCGGTCCGACAGGTTCGGGCAAGACAACGACAATGTACGCGATTATGCGAACTCTCAACAAACCAGGAGTAAAAATAATCACTTTGGAAGACCCTGTGGAAATAAAAATGGAAGGCATAAATCAAAGCCAGGTTGATCCAAGCCGAGATTACACTTTCGCAAAAGGATTGCGTTCAATTTTACGTCAAGACCCCGATATTTGCATGGTCGGAGAAATTCGCGATTTGGAAACTGCCGAAATCGCGATTCAATCCGCGCTCACAGGACATTTGATGCTTTCAACGATTCATACCAACAGCGCGTCGGGCGCGATTCCGAGATTTTTATCAATGGGCGTAAAACCGTTTCTTTTGGCTCCGGCGTTAAATTCAGTAATAGGACAACGTTTGGTGCGGCGAGTATGTCCGCATTGTATGGAAGAAGAAAAATTGGACGCGGAAAAAACAGAAAGAGTAATGAAAGCTCTGCAAACATTGCCGGACGCGGAAAAGAAAAACGTTGATTTTGATAATCTTCATTTTTTTCAAGGCAAAGGATGCGAGCAATGCAGCGGACTTGGTTATAAAGGCAGAGTTGGTATCTACGAGATTTTTATAATGAGCAAAGAAATTGAAACGGTAATTTTGGGAGAACAAGTTTCCGAATATTCAATTCAAGAATTGGCAATAAAAAACGGAATGGTGACGATGTTGCAGGATGGAATTTTAAAAGCGTTGGATAAAATCACTTCGGTCGGCGAAGTGTTTAGGGTTATTGAATAAAAAATTTAAATGAACACATAAAATTTTATTTTTGAATTTTTATTGTATGATCGTTCGCAGAGTTGAAACGCGTCCCGCGCCTGAACCGCCAGTACGGTTTTATCGGACAATCGCCGTGTCTTTTTTGGCGATTACAATTATACTTTTGGGAGTAGTTATTTTTTTCACTTCCAAAAAAGCCGACATCACGATTATAACTAAAAATGATAACAAAAATATAAATATGGCCGTTTTCGTGGAAAAAGACCATTATGGAGCAAATTCAATTACAGGAGTCGTGACAACCACGATTGTGCGATGGTCTGAAAAATATTATCCGGCATCATTTAAAACGATTGAAAGTCCGGCCGAAGGCGAAGCGATAATTTATAATAAAACAAACATTCCGCAAATTCTTGTGAAGACAACGCGTCTTTTGACTCCCGACGGAATCCTTTTTCGTTTATCCGAAAAAGTGACCGTTCCGGCCAACGGAGAAATAACTGCCAAAGTTTATTCTGATAAAGAAGGTAAAACTGGTAACATTCCTCCGAGTCAATTTATTATTCCTGGGTTATCGTCTGAAAAACAGAAATTTATTTATGCCGAGAGCAAAAAACCCATGGAAGGCGGTGAGCGTAAAATGGGAGTTTTGAGCGCTGAAGATTTGAAAGCCGCTGAGGCGGATTTTGCGGAAAAAATAAAAGCGGCGGCTCCGCAGGATGTTCCTCCGCCGGATGTATGGTACACAAACAAAGCAACCACCATTGTTGACAGAAAAGTTTCATGCGACAATAAGGTAGGCGAAGAAGTGGCTGAATTTGTTTTAAACGGAACAAGCAAGGTATTGGTAGTATTTTATAATCAGGAAGAATTGGCGGAAATGATGGATAAGGAAATTGAGAAGAAAATCAACCCGGATATTGAAAGAATAATGTCTATGAGCAGCGAACCGCAGGTGTCGGTCGCTTCATACGATTTGGCGAAAGGCACGGCCCAGCTTGCGGTTTATCAAAATATCGTCGCGACTTTGGATGCTAACGCAGAAAAATTATTGCCTTATAATTTTTTTGGCAAAAATAAAGAAGAGATAGAAAGATATGTTGTCGGGTTGGACCATGTTTCCGGCGTGGAAGTGAAATTTTCGCCGATGTGGACGCGCAACGCCCCAAGCGCGCCGGACAATATTAAAATCACCGTGGAAAATGTTCAATAATAAAATTTGACATAATTTAATTTTTGAGATAGAATTATTTTAAAGTAAGCGATTGAGGTAATCACCAGTTATCTTCCCGATTTGGGATCCAAAAAGGACTAAGCTGAAAAAAAGCGCTCCGCGTTGCGGAGAGTTCGGGTGGAACCGTCCTGAAATTTATAAATCAAGGACCCCGATATCTCGTTTTGAGGTATCGGGGTTTTTAATTAAAATTTTTAATCTTTACAAAAATATGTCCGAAGAAAAGTTAAACATTATGCGACACAGTTGCGCGCACATCGTAGCCGCGGCCGTAAAAGCGCTTTATCCGAAAGCGAGATTCGGAGTTGGTCCGGCTGTGGAAAACGGTTTTTATTATGATATTGATTTTTCCGAACCGATAGGCGAAGCCGACCTCGCGAAAATAGAAGAAAAAGCCAAAGAATTGATTGTTGAAGATTTGCCGTTCGCGCGAGAGGAAATGGAAATTGACGAAGCGATTAAATTTTTTAAAAAAGAAAAACAAGATTTTAAAGTTGAACTTTTAAAAGATTTGAAAGAATTTGGGACTACCAAAATGAATTCGGAAGAAATACCGGATGTCGGCGGCTCTTCCGATAAGGCGACGATTTACAGAACTGGAGATTTTACGGATTTGTGCCGCGGACCGCATGTTTCTTCGTCCAAAGAAATTGGGATTTTTAAATTAACAAAATTGGCCGGCGCTTATTGGCGCGGAAAAAGCGAAAATCCGCAATTGCAAAGAATTTACGGTGTTTGTTTTTATACGCAGGAAGAGCTTGATGAATATTCGCGAAAATTAATTGAAGCGGAAAAACGCGACCACCGCAAACTCGGAAAAGAATTGGATTTGTTTCACATTGATGAGGTGGTGGGATTGGGACTGCCTTTGTGGCATCCGAAAGGAGCTATCTTGTGGAGGATGATTGAAGATTTTTGGTATAAGGAACATTTAAAATCCGGATATTCTCTTGTGCGCACTCCGCATATTGGCAATAAAACGCTTTGGGAAACATCCGGACATTGGGGATTTTACAGTGAAAGTATGTATCCTCCGATGGAAGTCGGACAAAATTTAAAGGAAAGGCAAAACAAAGATGAAGTGAAAGAATCGGAAGAGTATCTTATCAAACCGATGAATTGTCCTTTTCACATTCAAATTTTTAAAAATCATCCTCATTCTTATCGCGAATTTCCTTTGCGTTGGGCCGAGTGCGGAACGGTTTATCGTTTTGAAAAAAAGGGCGAACTGTCGGGTTTGACGCGCGTGCGAGGGTTTACGCAAGACGACGCGCACATCATTTGCCGATCCGACCAGGTGGAGGACGAACTGAAAAGAGTTGTTGATTTTATTCTTTTTATGTTTAAGTCATTCGGTTTCGCAAAAGACGATATAAATGTTTATCTTTCTGTGCGAGATTCCACGAGCGATAAATTCGTCGGCGCCGAAGATGGCTGGAATTTTACCGAAAAAGTTTTGGAAAAAGTTGCGGCGGAGAAGGGCTTAAATTTCAGAAAGGACGTGGGCGGGGCGGCTTTTTACGGTCCTAAATTGGATTTCAAAATTAAAGATTGCCTCGGACGCGAGTGGCAATGTTCCACCTTGCAATTTGACTTCAATATGCCGCAAAGATTTCAGATGACTTTTGTAAATAAAGATGGAAAAGAGGAACAGCCGTTTATGTTGCACCGCGCGCTTTTCGGATCGTTTGAAAGATTTATCGGGCTTTTAATAGAACATTACGCTGGAGCGTTTCCGCTGTGGGTATCGCCAACGCAAGTGAAAATTTTGCCGGTTTCTGAAAAATTTAACGATTACGCGGAACAAATCGCGGAAAAACTTAGAAACGAAGATCTGCGCGTGGAAATAAACGAGACGGATGAAAGTTTGGGCAAGAAAATTCGCGCCTCCGAGCAGGAAAAAGTTCCGTATGTTTTAGTGATAGGCGAAAAAGAAAAAACCTCCGGAGCCGTGGCCGTAAGAAAAAGAAAAGAAGGCGATATGGGCGCGTTGCCGTTGGATGATTTTCTAGAAAAGTTGAAAGAAGAAATAAAAGAAAAAAAGTAAACCATGCCTTGTCTTTAAAATAAAAAATATTCCGATTTATTATCGGGATATTTTTTTGAACCGAGAGTATTGAAAAAAAACAAATTATGGTATAATAACAATATCAACAAAATGGTCAAGCGTCACTTATTTTTAGCAATAGTTTGTTATTATTTATAATATTTTTATGGCGCGTTGGTATCAAAAATGGTGGGGCGTAATTTTAATCGCGATAGGTTCAATATCGGTTTTATTCGCTATTGTTTTGTCGGCGATGATTTTTTCTTATTGGCGGCAGATTAAACAGGGAAAAGGAGGCGAGTTGGCGAAGAAATTCAATTTGTCGGTTGAAAATTCCGGTGTCGCGGAAAATAGAAAAGAGTTGGAATCATCAGACGACCCATATCTCGGAGCGGGAAAATATACGGCGGTTGTTTTTATTGATTACAAGTGTTCGGCTTCCAAAGAAGAATGGTCGGTTATAAAACAGGTCGCGGAGAGATATGGGGACAAAATAAAATTTATTATCCGCGATTTACCGTTTGAATCTTTGCATCCAGGCGCCACACAGCTCTCGGAAATAGCTTCTTGCGCAGACGCGCAGGGAGGTTTTTGGGCAATGTCGGATTTATTGTTTGACAAACAAGGCGAACTCGCGGCGAATTTGTCGGAAAGCGAAATAAAAACGATTACGGAAAGTGTCGGGTTGAATTACGCAAAGCTTGATGAATGTTTGCAAACGCAAAAAGGAAAAGTGGAAGTTAATCGCGATTACGCGGATGGATTTAGATTCGGAATCACAAAAACACCAACATTTTTTATCAACGCGGTAAAAACAGAAGGTAACATACAGTTTGACGCGTGGAAAAAATTTTTACAAAAAATATAGTTTTTTTTACAAATTATGTTTCGCAAATTTTTCATTTTTTTATTTTTATCAATTTTATTTCTTCCGAACATCGCTCTCGCGGCTGATGTTTTGCCGGAGTTCAATCCGATTTGCTGGAAAAAAGAGGATTGCGTGGTCGGAAGAACAAAATTTTTAGGAAACGCGGATACGGCGACGCTGGAAAGCGGTTGGGTTCAAGAAGGAGATTGCGTTGGCGAATGGGGAAAATGTTTGCCTTCCGGCACAACCAAAGCGGAAATATCGTTTGGAGGCAAAACCGAATTTTCCGACATAGGAGATTATATTTTAACCGTTTACAAATACGCCGTAAGCATCGCGTCAATTTTAGCGGTGATTGTTATAATCGTTTCCGGAGTTCAATGGACAGTTTCCGGAGGCAATTCGGAAGCGATAGGCAGCGCGAAGAAAAAAATAATGGGAGCGGTCATCGGGCTTTTTATCGCTTTTATGTCTTACGCGATTTTAAACACCATCAATCCTGCTTTGGTGAATTTAAGGTTGCCGCAAGTGTGGATGTTGCGGCCGATGTCAATGATGACGCAATATTGTTCGCAGTTATCAAATTTTGAAAACAAAAAATTCGCGGAAGCCGGACCGGCGGGACAATCAAGCTATACGCAGGTTGCAAGCGCGTCGGATTTTAAATATCCGCGAAACGCGGCGAATGGTCTTCAATGCGGCAAAGCGTATTTTGTGGAGAGCGGTGGCAATTCCACGTGTTTGGGCGAAAGTTGCGCTAACGGGAATATTTGCATCAATCAAGCAAACGAAGAAAACGCGCAAAATTATCAATGTGTTAACGCGATGTTGGGGGGAAAAATTTCCACTTTGGTTGATAACACAGGAAGCGACAATATAATAGATTGTATAAAATTGATTGCCGCGTGCGGTAATGGTGATTTGGAAGAAGTCGGCCAGACGCCGAATTGCAGCGACGCGACAGCCGGTTTGTCCGGCGCGATTCTTTCAGTCGGCGCGCTCGGTTTTTCGGATGTAAAAAACGGATATTATTATTTTCCTCGCGTTTCGCGAGACAGATTAGTCGCGAAGTGCGTTGGTAAAGATGGTTTAATGGGTCTTTATCTTGGCGCTGAAGTGGATGACCATGATGTAATTTTAGGAAGCTCTGTTTCCACGGCAGGCGAGGATGACTGGTTTTCCATTGGGCAAACCGCGCGTAATTCTCGTAGTTGCGATGTAAATTTGTCAAAAGTCATTTATAAGTTGAATTTTGACCAAGATCCGAGATGCGCGGCAAATGAGTGTACTTGCGCCGGTATGTCCTATGACCCGTATCTTGCGTCTTATATTGGTAATTCGGCTTTTCTTAATCATTTTATTTGGCCCGAAGATTTGGAAAATAATTATATATGCGACATCAACATAACGCGCGCGGAATTTCCAAGCGCGAACAACAGGACATATACGGTGCCCGCCGACACCTTGACTCGTTATCTTTATTATATTAACCCGTTGAATATAGCCCCACTCGTCAGGGACTCAATGGATGACACGACTGATTGTTTTGAAAATCAAAATATAATTTCAAGTGAAGAATAACATTTATCATTTCGCTCCCTTTACAAACTCTTCTTTTCATAGTACAATGTGGTACTTGCGTATTTTTAATTTTTTGCCATTATGGCGGAAAAACTCATCATAAAAGGGGCCAAGGTCCACAACCTTAAAAATGTAAGTGTCGTCATACCAAAAAATAAATTGGTGGTGATTACCGGTTTGTCCGGCTCCGGCAAATCGTCTTTGGCTTTTGACACAATTTACGCGGAAGGGCAGAGGCGCTATGCCGAGAGCTTATCTTCATACGCGCGACAATTCATGGATATTCAAGATAAGCCGGATGTTTCCAAAATTGAAGGCCTTTCTCCGACAATCGCGATTGACCAAAGATTGTCAACTCAAAACCCCCGTTCAACAGTTGGCACAGTGACGGAAATTTATGATTATCTTCGCCTTCTTTTCGCGCGCGCCGGAAAACAACATTGTCCTGATTGCGGAGAAGCGATGGAAACTCACACTTCCGGAGTTATCGCAGAAGAAGCGAAAAAGATATTTAAAAAATCAGGAGAAATTTTGATATTGTCTCCTGTGGCGCGCGATGAAAAAATCAATACAAAAATTCTTTTCAATCGCGTTGAAAAAACCGATTATGAATGGCTACGCGTCAATGGCAAGCTGTTGAAAATTAAAGAGTTGGAAAGTTTTAATTTTGACCTGAACAAGAAATATAAAGTTGAACTTTTGATTTGCAAAGTCAACAACGCCGTAAAACAAAACATAGCCAAAGCGGTTGACGAAGCGTTGGATTTATCAAACGGTCTGGCGATAATCGCAGCCGACAAAGAAGAAAAGATTTTTTCCACATACGCTTTTTGTCCAAAGTGCGGAAAAATCGCGCCTGCTTTGGATATTCGTTCGTTCAGTTTTAACAGCCCATACGGCGCTTGCCCGCGTTGCACGGGCTTGGGAGTTGTGCAGGAAGCAGACCCCGACCTGGTGATTCCGAATAAAAAATTAACTTTGGCCGAGGGAGCCGTACAGCCGTGGGTAAGAATTACAGGCAGTCAGGTTTATTACCAAAAAGTTTTGAAAGCTGTTTCAGAAAAGCGCAATTTTTCTTTGGATATTCCGGTTGGAGAATTACCGGCTCCGGCGATAAAAATCATATTTTACGGAACAGGAAAGGATACTTATGAAGTTGACGGCAAAAAAATAATTTTTGAAGGCGTTTTGCCGAATTTAACGCAAAGATATTTGGAAACCGATTCAGACTATGTCCGTAAGGAGATTGAAGAATATATGAGGGAAAGCGTGTGTCCTGTTTGCAAAGGCAGAAGATTGCGCCGCGAATCATTGGCCGTTAAATTAGGCGATTATAATATCGCGGACATTTCTGGAATGGAAATTACCGACAGCGTAAATGCTTTGCTGTCATCCAAAGCGAAGGCCGGAACAAAAACAAAAGCTATTTTTGAGTCAATTGTTAAAGAAGCCGTTATACGGTTGGAAAATTTGTCAAAAGTCGGGCTTGATTATTTAAGTTTGGACCGTTCGCTTACGACATTATCCCGCGGAGAAGCGGCGCGCGTTCGCCTTTCGGCTCAACTCTCAGCCGGTTTGAGCGGAGTAATTTATGTTTTGGACGAACCATCAGTCGGACTTCATCCGCGCGACACAGAGCGGTTAATCGCGACCTTAAAATCATTGCGCGATCTGGGCAACACTGTAATTGTCGTGGAACACGACGCGGCAATGACTAAGGCGGCCGATTATATAATTGATGTTGGTCCGGGAGCCGGAGTTTTTGGAGGAGAGATAGTCGCGGAAGGCGCATTGTCCGATATAAAAAAATCAAAAAAATCGCTTACCGGCGCGTATCTTTCCGAAAGAATAAAAATAGAGCCACCGGCTGAAAAAAAGATATCAAAAAATAATAAAAGCATAAAAATTATAGACGCTAAAGCCTTTAATTTAAAAAATGTAACAGTAAGCATACCTCTTGGAAAATTGGTTTGTGTTTCCGGAGCTTCCGGTTCCGGCAAGTCAACATTAGTGATAGATGTTTTAGGTAAAGCGCTTGCGCGTCATTTTTATCGCGCTAAAGACGAACCAGGCGAACACAAAAAAATTGAAGGTTTTGAAAATATAGATAAAGTTATTACGATTGACCAAAGTCCGATTGGCAGAACGCCGCGTTCAAATCCTGCCACCTATACAGGCGTGTTCACTTTGATTCGCGATTTGTTCGCGTCTTTGTCAGAGGCGAAAATGCGTGGATATGATGCCGGAAAGTTCAGTTTCAATGTAAAGGGCGGAGGCCGTTGCGAGGCGTGCGCCGGCGAAGGATATATTCGCGTGCCGATGCAATTTTTGGCCGATGTGTTCGTTGAATGCGAACAATGCGGAGGCACAAGATATAATCAAGAAGCGCTGGAAATTCATTATCAATATAAAAATATAGCCGATGTTTTAAAAATGACGGTGGAAGAAGCGTATAAATTTTTTAATAACATTCCGCAAATATCCGACAAGTTGAATGTTTTGCGCGAAGTCGGATTGGGGTATATACAACTCGGACAGCCCGCCACCAATCTTTCCGGCGGAGAAGCCCAGCGCGTAAAATTATCCACTGAATTGTCCCGCGCCGCCACAGGCAACACGCTCTATATTTTGGATGAACCGACAACAGGGCTTCATTTTGAAGATGTTAAGCATCTTTTGGAAGTTTTATACAGGTTGGTCGCCAAAGGCAACACGGTGCTTTTAATTGAACATAATTTGGAAGTGATAAAATGCGCGGACTGGGTGATTGATATGGGACCTGAAGGCGGCAAACGCGGAGGAGAAGTTGTCGCTATCGGGTCTCCAAAAGATATAATGAAATCAAAAACGAGTTGGACAGGCAAATTTTTGAAAAAATCAGGATAAAATTGCGTTCGTGAATATTATGTTTGAGTTACAAAAAACCGCCCAGTCAAATGACCGGGCGGTTTTTTGTAAGTTATTTTGTTTTTGTTTCTTTCATTTTTCTTTTGAATTTCGGATCGCGCAAAAAGCCGAGATTGGCGCGTCTGGTTTTGAATTGACGCGCAATTTCTATTTTTGCAATTACCGGGGAATGAATCGGGAATATTTTTTCAACGCCTATGCCATCGGAAATTTTGCGCACAGTCATAGTCGCGCCGGCTTCCTTGCCGTGCCTAATTGAAATAACGGTTCCTTCAAAAATCTGAATACGTTCTTTTTTTTCGCCTTTGGCGTTTGTTTCTTTGATTTTTAAGTGTATTTTTACCACCATTCCCGGTTTAATCTGGGAATTTTCCGTTGTTTCGTTCATAAGTAAAGGTTTATTGAATAGTAGGTGCATTTTACTGTTTTTTGGTAATTTTGTCAAGGATGGCGGCGGATACTTCTTCCGCTGACGGCAAAGTGGTATCCAACACAAAATCATAATGCTTTGGGTCGGTATAATCAACTCCGTAATATTTTTGATATCTTAGCTTATCGCTTTCAACCCTTAGTTTTATTTTTTGCTCGGCTTCTTCTGGAGAAGCGATATATCCCTCGTCTTCGCGGTCTTTGCGATTTTGCAGGACGCGTTTTGCCGCAATCGCCTTGTCAGCAGTCAAAAATATTTTAAATGACTGCGGTATAAAATAAAAACTCATTCGTCCTTCAACCACGAAATTATCGTGCGTTTTCGCTAATTCGCGTTGGTAATCATCCGTTAATTTATCCGGCCAATTTTCTTTTTCTCCGATTTTGTTAAGTTCGTCAATCGTGATTCCTTTATCAATCGCGATTTTTCCTCGCAAGTCGCCGATTGACAGAAAGGTATACCCCAATTTTTTGGCGATGATTTTGCCTACCGAGCTTTTGCCCGAGCCGGGCGATCCGGATATTGTGATAATCATAATGAAACGCGTTAAAGATAGTTTAGAAATATTTCAGGGGTTTGAGATGAAAAAGTTTTTTCTTCCCCGTTAATATCAATAAAAGTGATGCGGCTTGAATGGAGCATCAGCCGTTCCACGGGAATTTTTTTATATTTTTTAATTTGATAAAGAGTGTCGCCAACCAACGGGTGTCCCAGCGCGAAAAGATGAACGCGAATTTGGTGGGTTCGTCCTGTGCGCGGAAATACTCTGATTAAAGAGCAATTATGGAATCTTTTAACAACCTCAAAATCAGTGGTTGACGGCTTGCCTTCGCCATCTTTCGGACGCGCTGCCATTTTTTCCCCGCCTTTAATGCGGCCAATTTGAAAATCAATCGTTCCGCAATCGGATTCTATTTTTCCATAGGCGAGAGCCAGATATTCTTTCGCGATTTTTTTATTTTGAAATTGTTTTTTTAAGTGTTCAAACATTTTTTGTTTGCGCGCCACGACTAAAATTCCAGAAGCGTCTTTGTCCAAACGATGCACGATGCCAGGGCGCGTTTCAGGGTCGTCGCCGACATTTTTTATTTCCGGATATTTTTTCAATAGAATTTTTGACACAGTGTTTTTTTCTTCCGCAGAAGTCGGATGGGTAAGCATGCCGGACGGTTTTTCTACCACGACATAATCCGGAGTTTCGGCGATGATTTTGATAACGGACGATTGACCTGCCTCGTCGGCAGGCAAGCTGCGGACGATTGACTTTTTACTTCTGGTCGCGGATGGTTGTTTAGGAAAATTTATTTTGTCATTTTCTTTTGTTTTTTCTCCTGTTTTTTTCGGTTCTTTTCCATTTAACAAAATTCGTCCGTCCAAAATCATTTTTTGCGCTTGCGAGCGAGTGATTTTCATTTCCTCGGACAAAAAAACATCAAGCCGTTTTCCGGCCGATTCACTGGTTATTTTTATTGTGGATTTAGAAAGCATATTCTGGTGCGCCAGGATGGACTTGAACCATCGACCCCCGCCTTATAAGGGCGATGCTCTAACCAACTGAGCTACTGGCGCGCAATCGCGACGCGAATTATGCGTTAATCGTAGCATTTTTCTTGTTTTTTTTCAAGTGTTTTGGATTGCCAAATGTTTTTTTTGCTGGTAAAATGATTTTATATGAAAGATTACAACAAAATTTTATTTCTCAAAATTAACGGTTTAATCGGTAAAAGCAAATGGCTGGACGCTTTTGGCGAAGCAGGAGCCGAATGGGTTATTTTAGGCATGGTTTTCTGGTATGTGAGCGGTGTTTTTGTGGTTCATTATCCGAATTTTCAATCCGCGTTTTCTGATATATTTTGGCTGGCGGCGGTTTGGATTTTTACTTTTTTGTTGAGTTTTTTTATAGGTTTTTTGGTGAAAGAACCGCGTCCGCGTTTGAAAATTCCTGAAAGCGAACAATTATTCAAACCGCTTAGCAATTGGAAATCTTTTCCATCAGACCACGCGTCTGCCGCGTTTCTTGTTTTTTTTATGGCTTTGATTTTTCATTTGCCTTTGGCGTGGGCGCTTTTGCCGATGGCTTTGTGGGTTGTGTGGGGCCGCGTGTATGCCGGATTGCACTATCCTTTTGACATAATCGGCGGCGCGGTTTTAGCGGCTTTGACTGTGACGATTTTTTACATTTGTATTTTATTTCCATTTTGGAGTTCCAGGATATTGGGATAATTTTGATATATTTTTCGTTATGAACGCGATAATACTCTGCGGAGGACTTTCCACCCGTTTGGGCGAAATAACCAAAAGCGCGCCAAAAGTTTTGCTTGATATAAAAGGCAAGACGGTTTTGGATTGGCAGTTGGAAAAGTTGCGCGAGTTTGGAATTAAAGAAGTTGTATTGGCGGCCGGACATTTGTCAGACATTTTAAAAAAAGAAGTCGGCGCGAATAGAAACGGAATAAAAATCATTTACGCGGTTGAAAAAGAAAAATTGGGCACTGGCGGAGCGATAAAATTCGCTTGGAATAATTTTGTTTCGCGCCCCGAAGAGCCGGTTGTGATTTTAAACGGCGACATTTTGGCAAAAGCCAAACTTTCCGATATGGCAGGATGTTTGCGTCCCGAAAGCGAGGGGGAGATATTGGGCTCAAAAGTGGAAGACGCGTCGCCTTACGGAACATTGAAATTTGACGCGAACCGACATTTGTTGAGTTTTAAAGAAAAAGAAGGAAAAAAACAAGCAGGACATATCAACGGCGGCATTTATATTTTTACTTCCGCGGTAAAAAAATATTTTCCAAAACAAAACGCTTTCAGCGTTGAATATGACGTTTTTCCAAAAATGAAAAATTTGGATGTTTATCCGTCAGATGACGGGTGGGTGGATATAGGAGTTCCCGAAAGGTTGGGATGGGCTAGAAAATTTTGGGATTAACGATTAGCGGTAATTAAATTTATGTCTTTAAATAAAAAAGCGCTCGCAGTTTCTTTTTTGTTTTTAATCGTTGCGTTAACGGCGGGATTTTTTTATTACAAAGAAACACGCGAACGCCGATTGCCTGTTCCGCGAGAAGAAATAAACATCACAATTATTCCGGGATGGAATTTAAGACAAATCGCGGATGACTGGGTAAAAAAAGGAATTGTGAAAAATTCGGATGAGTTTTATTTTTATCTTGGAAGGCCGGCATACGATTACGCGCGGTTCGGCGAAAAATCGCCGACCACGACTTTGGAAAGCGATCCAGATTTCTCGTATCTTTTCAAAGATAAACCGTCGGCTGTTTCATTTGAAGGATATTTATTTCCCGACACATACAGAATTTACGCTGATGCTTCGGTTGAAGAAATTATTTTAAAAATTTTTGATAATTTAAATAAAAAAATAACTCCTGAAATACGCGCGGAAATAAGCCGGCAGGACAAAAGTTTTTTTGAAATTTTAATTATGGCGTCTTTGTTGGAAAAAGAAGCAAACACGCAGAAAGATATGGCCGCGGTATCTGATATTTTTTGGCGCAGGTTGAAAAAAAATTGGGCATTGCAGTCGTGCGCCAGCGTTAATTATATCACCGGTAAAAACGACCCGGGCGTTTCGGCAAAAGACAAAGCGATTGACTCTTTTTTTAACACTTATGAATACACGGGTTTGCCTCTCGGACCCATCGGAAATCCCGGAATGGACGCGATAAAAGCGGCTGTTTATCCGCAAAAAAACGATTTTTGGTATTTTATGACAGGCGATGACGGCAAAATGAGGTATGCTAAAACATTGGAGGAACATACGCGAAATGTTAATAAATATCTGAAGTAGCATTTGACACATTTTAACGGCGCTGATAACTTAAACTTATAAGGAGTTGTTTCGTTTTTTGACAATTTTAGTTTATTTTTCAAAGTATTTTATGTAGGGGGAATGGAGGATATATAAAATGCGCAGAAAAGAATTAAAAAGTTTTTTTGTTTTTATTTTAACTCTTTTTGTTTTTTTTAGCTGTTCTTCTGAATCTGAAAAAAATTTAAAAAGCAAAAGAGCAAATAAGGCAGCATCAGTTCCTATAGTTGTTTCGTGGAACATAACGCAAAGTTTGGAGTTTGATTTAAACGCCACAGATTCGTATACGGTTAATATTGATGAAAACCAATATTATGTTTCAAATCTTAATAACAGAATAATTCAGGACGAGATTATTAAGGGTGGCGGTTCCGGAGAGGTTTTGACCAGCGACGGCTTCATTCTTACCTGTTACCATGTGGTTGATGATTCTTTCGGCGCACCGGATATCAAGGTAATAATAAGAAACGGAAGAAATGAAAAAAATGGTTTTGAGCTTTCGGCTCGGTTGGTTACCTTTGACGAAGGTAATGACTTGGCGGTAATTAAAGTGGATGCCTATTTTCCAGAACACATTGTAATCGGTAGTAGGACCGAAGTAATAGAGACATATCCTGTATATAATTGGGGATATCCTCTTGGGGATTTATCAATAGATGGGGTAGGGTTGGCCTACACCCAGGGATATATTGATAAAGAAAAGGCTTATATCGGCGGAAATTTGTCAAAAAGAAATCTGCCAAGGTTGCTGGTATCAACAAGGTCTGTCCCCGGAGTTTCCGGGTCACCACTGTTTTCTAATGAGTCGCATCATTTTCTTGGGGTGACACAGGGTATAATTGCAGAGTTTATTTTTGGGCCGATAGTTTCCGGCCCTGTTAACACAATAATTATACCCGTGGACCAGGTTGATCTCTTTTTAGATCAGAGAAATATACCGCACAGTCATTTTTAACAGTTATTTTTAATAACTAAAAATAATTTGAAAAATAAAGAAACTGAGATATTTTGACCCGCTTATAATTTATCTTTTTGTAAAAGAGATAAAGGGCGGGTTTTTTGTTTTATCCTTGACAAATTCCGTGTAGTTGATAAGGTAAAAAAAGGTCTTTGAAAACCGAGGAGAGAGAAAATGAAAAAAACATTTTTAGTATTATTAATCGCCTTTTTATTTTTCGGCTGTTTCGCGACACAACAAAGAAACGAGTTGTCTGTGTTGCCGATAAATGTTTCAGGAAGCGATTCGGATTACAACATATTATCAGAAGGAGGAATAAACGGAGAATTTTTGGGAATAATTGTTGAGGGGAATAAAACGCTAAGCGGTTCGGGTGTTGTTATCAACAGACACGGGTTGATTTTGACTTGTTATTCGCTTGTTGGCGGTAAGAAAAGCGGTAATAGTATAAAAGTTTTTACCGTAAAAGGAATCTTGGCAGGAAAGGTGATAGTCGCGGATTCGCAGAACGACCTTGCTGTTGTTAAAGTAAATTATGAATTTAACACAGAAGCGTTTTTGGGCGACACGGACAATATCGCTATTAAAAGAGGAGCAGAGATATATTTTTTGGGATATCCTGGCGGCATAGATAAAGCCGTCGGCTTAATTTATCGCCGAGGACAAATCGGCGGAGTCCATTATAAAAATTCTTTTTTCAGCAAACAGGAAAGGTTTATAGTTCCGCTGGACAGCGGCTGGGGGGTCGCCGGTTCTGGAATTTACAAATTGATGGATGGAAGGATGCTTGGGTTAGTACAAGGCGGAAACGAAATGGGACTTGTAGTAATCCCAGTAAGACAAATTAGAGAATTTTTGGATAGGCATAATATTATATACGACTCTCGCCAAACAAGAGTCGTAAAAATGGAAAGAACAAAATCACGGTAAGAACTCAGCCAAAGGCTGGCATGTCCACCAAAGGCGGACAAGTCCTCCAAAGGCGGACAAGGGAGAATAAAAAATGGAAAGATTAAAAAATATTTTTATTTGCGCATTCTATCTCTTGTCTTTTATAGTGTTAATTATTGTTGTTACTGAAGCGATAAAAGTTTATGAAAGTTATAACACCGAACAGGTGTTAGATAATAATAAAAAGTCTACAGTGTTTATTAATGTCAAAATATCGGACAATAATTTGAATCTAGTTGTTTCCGGGTCAGGAGTAATTATAAGTAAAAACGGGTTAATTCTCACTTGCAATCATGTGGTTGCTAAAAGACCAGGTGAAAAAATAGAAATTGCAGTGATTACGAAAACAGGCGTTAATAACACCGGAAAAACGTATAATGCTCAAATCGTGGCCGCAGACTCTGACTACGATTTGGCGGTGCTTAAAATTAAAGGAGTGTTTAAAAATTTTGCCAGAGTTTCTGATACCATGCCGAAAATTGGCGACGACATTTATCTTTGGTCGTTTCCGTTGGGGGATATTATGGTTGGTGGAATGGGATTGATGTTTGAAAGAGGATATTTATTACAAGAGTATTATGTTATTAACGAAGAAGGGAAAACAAGCAAGATTCCCAATATGATATCCTCGCTTAGTATTCTACCGGGATCCAGCGGAGGAGGAATATTTTTTAAAGAAACAGGAGAATTAGCCGCTTTGGCATCGGGATTCATCCCTTCTTTTTATGAGGATTATAAAACAAAGATAAACTTGTATAATGTAAAAGGACTGGGGATCAGTATAAGGTATATTATCAGATTTCTTGAAGAAAACAATATAATTTTGGAATAATAATATCAGCCGTCTTTTTGGCGGCTTTTTTAGTATGTGTTTTTTTGCTATTGACACGGTTTGGCTATTTATAATAAGGTAAATATAAAGGTCTTTGACAATAAAATGAAACGGCCTCCAACCGTTTAGGAGGATATAAAAAATGGTGGAGAAAAAGTTTAAAGGTATTAAGTTTTTATTTCTTTTTATAATAGCAAGTTTTTGTTTGTCGTGCGGCGGGCATACAAACACAGGAAGAATAAGCGTCGTCGCAAATATGGACAATTTGAGGCAGGCTGGATATTTTAACGCAGCCAAAGCCGATCTTGATGATATTACCGACCCGATTTTATTGAATAACGCCAAAGCGTCCGTGCTGATTGGCGTAAGCACTGGTTCCGGTGTTGTGATAGACCATCGAAAAGGACTGGTAATTACTTGTTATCACGTTGTTGATGGTTTGTCTAAAAACGAGTTGAATATAATTTTCAGGCGCGGAGATAAAATTTTCATTTATAGAGCAAGAATTCTTCGCGCGAACGGAGAAAATGATCTGGCTTTGTTACAGATTACGGCTCAACGAGAATTTCGTCGTTCAGGATTGGACGGTTCCGTGAGATTGGGAGAAAGAAGCCAGATAAAAATTGGGGAAATGGCTTACAATTTAGGATATCCCCATGCGTTTTCGTCAAGGGGATTCGGGTTGTCTTATAATGTCGCCCATATATCAAGGACTGATTTTAGAAATTACAGATATATGGACGCGTTGAATATCTCAAAAAATCAACCATCCAGAGTGTTGCTTGACTTACATCCGCTTGGCGGAGTAAGTGGAAGCGGCGTTTATGCCGAGGATGGAAGATTAATAGGGTTGGTACAGGGCAGAACAGATGGTCCGTTCGGAATTGTAATTCCGATTGACCAGATCAGAAGATTTTTGATGGGAATTGATTTTTTTGAATAAAAAAATTTACAAATTCGTCTTCTGTACGCGGAAGACGAGGAGGAATAAAATGGTAAAAAAAGTTTTAGTTCTTTTTGGTTTAATATTTTTATTTTCCAGCATTTCCCATGGTTGGGAGAGATTTAATAGAAATAAAAACGTATCTGTTTCAATTGGAGTAATGGAGATAATTCGGGTATGGGAGTATAAAATCGGGGAAATAACTTTCGGGCCAAACGGGTTGGAGATTTCCAAAGTAAAAACCGGAAAGACAAGAGAGAAACTTTCCGGCGGTAGCGGTTCCGGAACTGTAATATCTCGGGATGGATTGATTTTAACTTGCGACCACGTAATAAACGATGTTGATCCTGGTATAATTTCCCGCAGGAATAAAAGCATAACTGTTAGAGTGGATATAAACGGAGCGTCTAAAACTTACAAGGCCGAAGTTGTCGCGAGCGATCCATTGAACGATATCGCTATTATAAAAATAAATAGGTCATTTAAAAGCCCGGCTCGTTTGGGACAAAAAAACCAAATTAAACAGGGGGCTTGGTTCTACAATTGGGGATACCCGTTGGCAAACCTGGTCTCTCCTGGTAGAGGGATAACATATAATTCGGGGTACATCAGAAATATATCTTATAAAATTCTTTCTTATAATTCCCCACGGGTGTTAAGCTCAATGCAGGCAATCGGAGGTATGAGCGGCAGCTCTGTTTTTGGGCATGATGGAAAGATAATCGGAATGGTGGAAGCAGGAATATTATCTAATTATTCATACTTCGATTCTGTATTTATTCCTATCGACCAGATAAGAGCAGTAATAAAAAGAAACAAAATAAGGTTAAGATAAAATTACAACCTTCAAGCCGTGTCTTGGAGGTTTTTTAATTTATGTTATAATACGCGAGTATGATGACTTCTGATTTTGATTACAATTTGCCAAAGGAATTTATCGCGCAGTCGCCGATGGAGCCGCGCGATTGTTCGCGTTTAATGGTTGTTGATAAAGATATAAAAAAAATTGAACACCGCAATTTTTACGATATCGCGGATTATTTACAATTGGGCGATCTTTTGGTTTGGAATAATTCAAAAGTTTTTAAAGCGAGATTGACCGGAAAAATAGCGTTGGATAAAAATTCATCAGGGTTGAAAGAAAATATCAGAACGACAGGTAAAATCTTAAACGTTTCCGCGCCGGTGGAGATATTTCTTTTGCGTCCGGCGGAGAATTTCGGGGTTTGGCGCGTTTTGGCTAAACCTGCTAAAAAATTGCGTTTGGGAATGAAAGTAAAATTTGCGGATGATTTTGAAGCAGAGGTGATTTTTAAAAATGAAGACGGAACCGTGCTTATGCAATTCAATGAAGATGATTTGTCAGTGCGCGCGAAAGCGAACAAATACGGCGAAGTTCCATTGCCTCCGTATATAAAAAATAAAGTGGAATCGGATTTGAAATACCAGACGGTTTACGCGAAACAAGAGGGCTCGGTGGCGGCGCCGACAGCTGGATTTCATTTTACGTCTGAATTGATTGAAAAAATAAAAAACAAAGGCGTTGAATTTGCGGAAGTGACTTTGCATGTCGGACTCGGCACTTTTCAACCGGTTAAAACTGAAAAATTGGAAGAGCATAAAATGCATAGCGAATGGGTTGAAATCACAGCTAAAAACGCGGATTTGATAAACCAAGCCAAAGCCGAGGGCAGGCGAGTCATTGCTGTCGGGACAACCACGGTGAGAGTTCTTGAGGGTATGTCGCAAAAATTTCCAATTTTACAACCATTCTCCGGCGACATCAATATCTTTATCGTTCCGGGTTTTAAATTCAAAATTATTGACGCTTTAATCACAAATTTTCATTTGCCAAAATCAACTCTTTTGATGCTGGTATGCGCTTTCGCGGGCGACAGGGAATTTGTTTTAAAATGTTATGAAGAAGCCAAAAGAAAAAAATACAGATTTTATTCTTTCGGCGACGCGATGATGGTAAAATAAAAAACCGTCCCGACTTAGTCGGGACGGTTTTTTATTTATAAATTTTTTTGGACAGAGATTCCTCTCTATCGTTCGGAATGACAGGCGGAATTATTCCACTATCACGCCCATCTGCTTGGCGGTGCCTTCAACCATTCTCATCGCCGATTCAACCGTGTCGCAGTTCAGGTCGGGCATTTTCTTTTCCGCTATTTGGCGAACCTGCGCCCTGGTAATTTTGCCGACTTTTTCCTGCAACGGTTTGCCGGAACCTTTTTGTATGCCGGCGGCTTTTTTAATCAATTCTGGCACGGGTGGAGTTTTCATTATAAATGAAAAACTGCGGTCTTCGTAAATTGAAATAACGACAGGCACGACCTCGCCTTTTTTGTCTTGCGTTTTGTCGTTGAATTCTTTGCAAAAACCTTGGATGTTCACTCCATGCTGGCCCAAAGCAGGACCGATTGGAGGCGCCGGATTGGCGGCACCGCCTTGAATTTGCAGTTTAACCTGCGTCAATAATTTTTTTGCCATAGTATTGTATGATAGACAAATATAAAATTTTAATAAAGACTGAGAAGCTGCCAATATGCCAATCTTTATTTTTTTTGATTAAATTTTTTTAATTTGCAACGCGTCAAGTTCCACCGGTGTTTCGCGTCCGAACATTGTTACCAACACTTTTACTTTTCCGCGTTCCTCGTCAACATTGCTTACCTTGCCTTCAAAATTTTTGAACGGTCCGTCAACAATACGCACGGCGTCGTCAATACTCACATCAATCGTGTGCTGGGGTTCGGTTTCCGCGACTCGTTTCATAAGCGCGTCAATCTCTTTTTGGTCAATTGGAGTCGGGGTGGTGCCGGAACCGACAAAGCCGGTGACATTCGGAGTGTTACGAACGACATACCAAGAATCGTCGGTCACTATCATTTCAACCAAAGCATAGCCCGGGAATATTTTTTCTTCCGCGGTCGTTCGTTTTCCATTTTTAATTTTTATCTTTTTTTCTTTCGGCACGAGCACGTTGAAAATTTTATCTTGCATTCCGAAAGATTCAACGCGTTGTTCCAAATTGTGCTTTACATTTTCTTCATATCCGCTGTAAGTGTGCAGCACATACCATCTCCTGCCGAGGTTTAATGTTTGTTTAGCCATATTTTAATTTTAATTCGTTTTTTACTTTTATGCTATTTTAATCCGAAAAGTATTCCCAAGTTTAAACCATAATCCAAAATACCGAAAAAAGCCGCCATTCCGACGCTCAAGCCGATTACCATTAAGCTGTAATTAATCGTTTGTTTTTTTGTCGGCCAAGTGACTTTTTTCATTTCGGCGTAAGAACCGACAAAGTAGTTTTTCATTGAATCTACGACACTCATATTTATGCTTTTAAGTTTTTTAAAACAGCCTCTCGGCTGTCTTAAATATGATACACCAATGGAGAAAATAAGTCAAGGGTCGCTTTTAGTTGTCTTTGAAATTTTTATGGCGAGTTTATATATCCAAATTCTGCACGTTTTTCGCGTAGGTTTGTATAAATTTTTTTCGCGGTTCAACTTCGTCGCCCATCAATGTTTCAAAGATTTCATTTGCCGCTTCCGCGTCTTCTACCATAACTTTTTTCATCATGCGCGTCTGAGGGTCCATAGTTGTTTCCCAAAGCTGTTGAGGGTTCATTTCGCCCAAACCTTTGTATCGTTGGATGCCGATTTTAATTCCGTTTATAACAATCGCTTGCGTTTCGTTTTCTTCGGAAGCGGGTTCTTCTGACGCGACAGTATCCGCGGCCGGTTCGGTTTTTTCTTTTTTATTTTTAGGCGAATTTTTTCCCGATTTTTCAGAATTTTTTTGCAGTTCATTTATGATTTTTTCTTTTTCTTCCTCGCCAAAAGCGTATTTCACTTCTTTTCCGAATTTTATTCCAAAAAGAGGCGGCTGTGCGATAAAGATATGCCCGTTGGCTATCAAATCCGGAAAATAACGGTAAAAGAAAGTTAAAAGCAAAGTTCTGATATGCGCTCCGTCAACATCCGCATCAGTCATAATTATAATGCGGTGATAACGTAATTTGGAAATATCAAATTGTTCGCCTATGTTTGTCCCCATAGCGATGATTAAAGATTTCAATTCATTGTTTACTAGAATTTTATCCAATCGCGCTCTCTCCACATTTAAAACTTTTCCTCGCAAGGGGAGTATCGCTTGATGTTCGCGATTGCGTCCTTGTTTGGCTGAACCGCCGGCCGAGTCGCCCTCAACGATAAAAAGTTCCGATTCCTCGGCGCGTCTGCTGCTGCAATCAGCCAGTTTTCCGGGTAAAGTGAATCCTTCCAAAGCGCCTTTGCGTAAAATCGCGTCACGGGCGATTTTAGCGGCGTTGCGAGCTTTGGCGGCGAGAAAACACTTGCTGATAATTCCCTCAGCGTCTTTTGGATGCTCTTCCAAAAAGATTAAAAAGTTTTCATTCATTACGGATTCCACGGCTGTTTTGACTTCCGTGTTTCCGAGTTTGGCTTTTGTCTGCCCCTCAAATTGCGGCTCCTTAACTTTTACTGAAATTATAACGTTAAGTCCTTCGCGCACATCTTCGCCGGTAAGATTTCCATCTTTTTCTTTAAGCATGTTTTTGTTTCTCGCGTAAGTGTTCAAACTTCGCGTAAGAGCCGTGCGAAAACCAGCGACATGCGTTCCGCCTTCAGGATTATAGATATTGTTAGTGAAAGCAAAAAGAGTTTCAGTGTATTCATCCGCGTATTGCAAAGCTATTTCCACATTTACTTCATCGGATTCTTTTTCCACATAAAAAATATTTTCATTTAAAATTGTTTTATTGTTTTGATTAAGGTGTCGGATATATGACGCGATGCCTCCTTCAAAATAAAATTGATAGACGGGGTTTGGAAAAGGCACGGAAGTTTTATCTTCTTTTTTTTCTTCTTCCGATCTCTCGTCGCGTATCACCATTTTGATACCCTTGCTTAAATACGATTGTTGCCGCAAATGGTCAATAATCGTTTTCCATTCAAAAGCGAGGGTCTCAAAAATAGTGTCATCAGGACGGAATAAAATAGTGGTGCCGGTGTCTTTGCAATTTCCGATGACATGGACTTTTTTGACCGGAATGCCTCCATTTTTATATTCTTGGATCCAAATTTTTCCATCGCGATGGACTTCGGCGCGCGTATAAGAAGAGAGGGCGTTGACCACTGAAACGCCAACGCCGTGCAAACCGCCGGAAACCTTGTATCCGCCGTCGCCGAATTTTCCTCCGGCGTGCAATTTTGTCATTACGACTTCCAACGCGCTTATTTTTTGTTGGGGATGAATATCAACCGGAATGCCGCGTCCGTTGTCCGTCACTTTTACCATATGGTCGGACATAAGAGTTATGGTAATCGTGTTGCAGTATCCTGCCATGGCTTCGTCTATTGAGTTGTCCACCACTTCCCAAACAAGATGATGCAAGCCAACAGGACCGGTTGAGCCGATATACATTCCGGGTCTGCGCCTTACGGCTTCAAGCCCTTCCAAAACAGTAATGTTTTTTGCCGTATAGCCAACAGTTGACTTTGGGTCGCGGCTTTTTGTTTTTGAGATTTTGTTTGTGATTCTCGGTTTTTTTATTTCTTCCTCCTTTTCTTCTTTCGGTTTGAAATTCGCGATTTGTAATTTAGAACTTTTGGTTATTCCTCCTTTTTGTCTTGTGATAGGCATAATTTAAAATTTTTTATGGCTGATTTAATTAACAAATTATAACATACAACGAGTTCATTTTACCATAAACTGGTGGCGGAGAGCAAGTTCGGACGAGATGTGAAAACACGGTTTTAAAAAGATTTTTTTAGTGGTATAATATAAATGATGATTTTGACTTTTTTTATGCTTAATTTTTATAATCAATCAAACGGCAACGGCGATAATTTTGTTTCCGGCAATGGAAAAAACGGAAAGGTTAAATCTTCGGATATAAACAAATATACGGACCCGACCGGAGAATTCGGAGCGAAAGAATTTAAGAGGGCTGTTTGGTATGTAAAAAATAAAGTTTTATTGCATAAGATTTTTATCAGCTGTCTTGTTGGAATTTGCGCGATTTTTTGGCTTTTCAGTTTGTGGCAGTGGGGTGATTATTTGATTTTCGGAATCGCGAGCGACGAACGGCTTTATAACGAACTTGCTATGCCTGTTGATTACACGGTTATACATTCAAAATATTCTCCGCAGCCGATACAAATTTTAGGCACTGATATTTTTGCGAGCGGCGCCAACAAATATGACATCGTTTCCGAACTCGCGAATCCAAATGAAGGATTTTTAGTCAACTTTGATTATTATTTTGTCGTAGGCGCGGAAAAAACGAAAGCGCAAAAAGGATTTTTATTGCCTGGTGAAAATAGGCCGGCGGCTTTTCGCGGTTTTCTTTCATATCCGCCGCAAGCCGGTTTAGTGATAGAAAATTTGGTTTGGGAAAGAATTTCATCACACTCTGTTCCAAAAGTTAAGATATGGCAGGACGCTCGTTTGAATTTTTCCGCGAGCGATTTCAGTTTTACAAAATCATTCGGAACCGACGGGGCCGCGGCTGATATCATAAAATTCAAATTGACAAACAACAGCGCTTACGGATATAAAGAACCCGACTTTTATGTCGGGCTTTTTCAGAACGGAAGCATGGTCGGACTTTTGTCGTTGCATTTGAGCGATTTTAAGTCGTTGGAAACGCGCGATATTGACACACGCAATTACGCGTCCGGACTTAGCGCGACTGACATAAAAATTTTTCCGTTGATAAATATTTATGATGAATCCGTATATATGGAGCCGCCAAAATGAAGGAAAAGTTTTAAAAACGTTCATTTCGCGAATTGTAAATATTGTAAATTACGAAGATGATTTATGTTTTCTTTCGGGAAGTTTTCCACCAGAAGTTTTGATTGGCCGCTTTTTTTGACGGCAGTTTTGCTTACCGTGGTTGGGATATTGGCAATCTACAGCGTTGATTTGTCGCGCGGTTTCGGTTTGGAGCTTGTTAAAAAACAATTAATCGCCTTATCCATTGGTGTGGCGATTCTATTTTTTTTAAGCATATCGCGTTACACTTTTTTTCGTTTTTCCGCCAAGTGGTGGTATTTTTTTTCTTTGATTTTATTGGTCGCGGTTTTATTTTTCGGCAAAACCATTCGCGGCACCACTGGCTGGTTTGATTTTGGCGGGTTTTCTTTTCAGCCGGTTGAATTTGCCAAAGTAGGCGTTATTTTGCTCTTGGCTTTCATAGTTTCTCGGTTCGGCCGTCGTTTTGAAAAACCGGTTTTTTTTCTAGGTGTTTGTTTTTTTGTGTTTTTGATAATAGGTTTGGTTATGATTCAGCCGGATTTGGGCTCCGCCATACTCATCGGCATTTTGCTTTTCGGTATTTTATGGCTCGTAGGCACGCCAAAGATTTTTTTAGCCGCCCTGGCGATATTTGTGTGTTTGGCGGGAACAATAAGTTGGAAGTATGTTTTACAAGATTATCAGCGCGACCGGCTTATAACATTTTTAAATCCTAGCCAAGATCCTCTCGGAGTCGGATATAATTTGAACCAGTCAATCATCGCTTTGGGTTCGGGAAAATTTTTAGGACGCGGTCTTGGGTTCGGTTCGCAAAGCCAGCTGCGTTTTTTGCCTGAAGCGCAAACCGATTTTATTTTTTCAGTTATCGGAGAAGAGTTGGGATGGATAGGCGTTGCTGCGATTTTGATTTTATACGCGATTATTTTTTGGCGGCTGTTTTTGATTATTCGCAGAGCGAATGATGATTTTATTTCAGTGGCAGTAAGCGGAGTTTTAATTTTGTTTTTCAGCCAGTTTTTTATAAATTTGGGAGCGGCCAGCGGGCTTTTACCCATTACCGGCGTCACTTTGCCGTTCGTGAGTTATGGCGGGTCATCCCTTATAATAAATTTTTTGCTTATAGGAATGGTGGAAAGCATGGTCGCTAAGAAATATTAAATCTTGACAGAAAATAAAATTTAATATAGTATAAGGCTACTTTTATATGTTGGTTAAAAAGCCACAATCCGAACCTTGGCGAGAGGCATTGAAGTTCATGAACAAATGTCCCATTTGCGGATTTGATCATGGGTCTTCTTCTGCTAAAGTTTTCAATAAAGAAAAAAACGCGAATTTGGTCCATATAACCTGCGCGCGATGCGAGAGCGCTTTTATAGCGATGATAGTGTCGGCGGGGCAGGGATTAAGTTCAGTCGGTATGGTGACGGACTTAAGTTTTGAAGACGCGAAACGTCTTTATGAAAGCGATTCGGTCGCTTTGGACGAAATTATAGAAGCGCATAAGGTTTTGGAAAAGGACGGTTTAGCCTGTTTGTTAAGCAAATAATCTTTTAATATGATTTATAAAATATCGGCGGTTTCGCGCGAAGAAAAAAGAGGAGAAAAAATTAGAAAAGAAGGAAAAATTCCGGCTATCGTTTATGGAGTCGGCGGAAAACCCATTTCTTTATCTTTGGAAAAAACGGAGTTTCTTAAAATTTTCAGTTTGGCCGGCGAAGCGAGTTTGATTGATTTATCTGTTGACGGAGCTGACGGAGGAAAGGTGTTGGTGCAGGATATTCAGAGAGATCCGGTGACCGACCGTATTATTCACGTTGATTTGCGCCGTATTGATATGGATAAACCGTTGACCGCCATGGTCGCTTTGCGTTTTATAAATGAAGCGCCGGTTATTAAAGAAAAAGGCGGCATATTGGTTCATAATGTGGAGCAAGTTGAAGTAAAATGTTTGCCGAAGGACCTTGTTTCTCACATTGAAATTGATTTATCAGCGCTCAAAGCATACAGCGATATTATCAGAGTTGAAAATTTGAAATTGCCGGCGGGAGTTGAAGTTTTGAATCCGCGCGCCGGAATTATTCTCGTAAAAGCCGTTCCGGCTTTGAGCGAGGAAGAAATAAAGAAGATGGAAGAACAAAACAAAGAAGCTGATGTTTCAAAGATTGAAACAGCCGGAAAGAAGAAAGAAGAAGAGACCGTTGAAGGTGAAGCCGAAGGAGTAAAAGAAAAGAAAGAAGAAGAGAAAAAATAATTAGAATAAAAAAATCCGTCTCGTCTTTTTCGGGACGGATTTTGTGTTATAATAAGTATGTATGTTTAAAAGAATTTTTATTTTATTCGTTTTAGCCGCCGGAATTATCGGGTGTTTTGGAATTTATTTGCTTTATAATCACTTTACCGAGACATTAAAAGAAAATAAATTGAACGAAGCGTCTGCTTCCACGCAAAAATCATTCATTTATTTCAGCCGGCTTGATGGAACCGGAGTTGAGAAAAAAGAAGAAGAAACACCGAGAGTGGTCGGTTTAATGATAGACAATCATAATGTCGCTAGACCGCAAACAGGCCTGGCTGAAGCGAGAGTGGTGTACGAGGCGATGGCCGAAGGCGGTATTACCCGTTTTTTGGCTTTGTTTGCCGATGGCGATGAAGTGGAAAAAATCGGGCCGGTTAGGAGCGCGCGTCCGTATTATTTGGATTGGTTGTCTGAATATGGCGACGCGCTTTATATGCATTGCGGAGGTTCGCCTGACGCTTTAAAGCGGATTAAGGAACAAAAAATTTTTGATGCCAATGAGTTTTATTGGGGAGATTTTTATTGGCGCGAAAAAAACCAAACAGCGCCGCACAATATTTACACGCGAAGTGAAAATTGGAAAAAAATTTGGGAAAATTACGGGGATGAAAAAGACGGACAGTCGTGGGACGGTTGGAAATTCGGAAGCGATTTTTCGGGCGGAGAAAAAATAAAAGCGGTTAAAATAAAATATTTTCCCGATTACGAAGTAGAGTGGAAATACAACGAAACAAGCGAAAAGTTTGAACGTTTTATAAACGGGCAAGAACATTGGGTGAGCGGAGGCGATTTTATTCAATCTGACGATGTGATAATACAATACGCGCAGACTGAGATTTTAGACGAAGAGGGGAGGAGGGAAATAAAAAATTTGGCCGGAGGCGAAGCGCGCGTTTTGAGAAACGGAGAAATCATAAAAGGAACTTGGAAAAAAGAAAGCACTAAAACGCGCACGAGATTCTACAATCAAAATAATGAAGAAATAATTTTAACTCCCGGGCGGATTTGGGTTGAAGTCGTTCCCACCGAGTTGATTTTGGAAATCACAAAATAAGTTTTGTAAATTTTCAATCCAAAGTTGCGATTACTATTCTGTCCAGACCGGCAAGGTCTTTTTTTATTTCAACATTCGCTCGCGGAAGATATTTTTTTATCAAAGTTTTCATTTCGTCTGTTTGTTTCGGGTCTATTTCCATTATTATGTGGAATGCGATTCGCGGTTCGTTGTCCGTTGTTTTTTGTCCATCGTCCGCGGCTTGCCTGCCGGCGAGATATGTCCATCGTCCAATTTGTTTCAACAATTTTTCATACAAAGCTAATCCGTTTTTGTTATCCGCCACAAGCGCTTTTTTCGGTTCGCGTTTGATTGATGGCTCTTTATCAAATTGTTTCCGAGTTAAATATGGCAAATTGGCCGTTATGATTAAAGATGAAAAATTGGAAGAGATAGAAGAAATAAACGGGTGTTTTTTAATTATTGGTTTTAATAAGTCGCCTTTAAACAGTTGTATTTTTATTTTATGCTCGCGAGCGTTTTTGTCTGCGACACGCAGGGCGACGCGAGAAATATCCGTGGCATAAATTGTTAAATTTTTTTGTCGCCAATTCTTTTTTTGTTTTAATGTTTTGGCGATTGAAATCGGGATACAACCGCTACCGGTTCCCACATCAATCATTAAAGCGTTTTTATCTGAAGTTGAAAGTTTTTTGTTTGCTTCCTCAACCATCAATTCGGTTTCCGGACGCGGAATCAGGACGTTTTTATTGACATAAAAATCAAGCCCGAAAAATTCTTTTTGACGCGTGATATAAGCGACCGGATATCCGCGCCGGCGCAGAAATAAAAAATACGCCAATTTTAACCGTTCAATAATTTTTAATTTATATTCCGGATGAATAAGTAAAAATTCGCGAGGTTTTTTTAGCGCGCAGGCGGATAAAATTTCAAAATCAAGCCGGTCAATGTCGCTGTTTTTTTTTCGCGGGACGAAAATTTTTTTCATTGCGTTGTTTTTAAAAACAAAACATCAGACGCTGTTTTGTTTGCGTTCAAAATTTTCCAAAGCGGATATTATCGGCCCGATGTCGCCCTCCATTATCATTTTGATGTTGTTCCAATTTTCTGGAATTCTGTGGTCGGTGATTCTGTCCTGCGGAAAATTGTAAGTGCGTATTTTTTCGCTTCTGTCGCCGGTGCCGATTTGCGATAGCCGTTTTTCTTTGAGTTCTTTTTCTTTTTTTTCTCTTTCCGCTTCATAAAGCCGCGCGCGGAGCACAGACATTGCTTTTTCTCTATTGGCCAGTTGCGAGCGTTCGTCTTGGCATTGAACAATCGTGTTTGTCGGAACATGGATTATACGCACGGCGGAATATGTTGTATTTACGCTTTGTCCTCCGTGTCCTCCGGCGCAAAAAGTGTCAATGCGCAAATCTTTCGGGTCTATTTTAAACTCAGTTTCTTCAATCTCCGGAAGAACCGCGACAGTGACAGTGGAAGTGTGCACGCGCCCTGATTTTTCGGTTTCAGGCACGCGCTGAACCCTGTGCACGCCCATTTCGTATTTTAAATTTTTATACGCGTTATGCCCGCGGATTGAAAAAATTATTTCTTTGAATCCGCCGATGCCGATTTGGTTTGAATCAAGCACGGCGACCTTCCAGTTTTTTTTATCAGCGTAGTGTCCATACATGCGAAAAAGTTCCGCGGCGAAAAGAGCGGATTCGTCTCCTCCGACTCCGGCGCGTATTTCCATAATTACGTTTTTTTTATCCATCGGGTCTCGCTGGAGCGTCATTTCTTCAAGCTCTTTTTCCAATTCCATTTTTTTTGTTTGCAGTTCCGATATTTCAGCAAGAGCCAATTCGCGCAGTTGTTCGTCGTTTTCCAATTTGGATATGGTTTCTGTTTCGCTTATGCTTTTTTCAGCTGTTTCCAGTTCAATGATTTTTTCCGCGACAGGTTTGATTTCGGAATATTCCATTGAAACATCTTTAAATTTTTTGACATCGCCAATCACGGCCGGGTCTTGCAAGTCGGCTTCAAGTTTTTGAAATTTATTTTTTAATTCAAGGTATTTGTTTGACAGCATACGGGTTTTGATATTAAAAAACAGACCAACAATAAAAGTATAGTCTGTTTTTGAAATTTTTAAAAGCTAAGCTTCTTTCGCTTTTTTCTTTGCGGCTTTTTTCGCGGCGGTCGTTACTTTTTTTGTTTTTTTGCCTTTGCGGGCGGCGGATGCTGCTTCTTTTTTGCCTGCGCGTTCTTGGAATTTTTCCACGCGGCGGGCTGTATCCACGAATTTTTGTTTGCCTGTATAAAAAGGATGGCACTTGTCGCAGAGCTCAATATGTATTTCTTTCATTGTGCCGCCAGTGATAATTTTATTTCCGCACGCGCAAGTAATGACGCAGTCGTCAAAATACTCCGGATGTATGCTTTTTTTCATAAAAATAAAGTTAAATTTAATGGGTTTACTATATCCCAATCCATTAAAAAAGTCAAGGAGGATGTTGACATTGTCGTATCCTTACGGCTATAATACTCGCAAACAATGTTCTTTGAAAAGGAGTATAAAAAATGAAAAAATTAAGAAAATCAAAAGGGAAAAAGGATTTAGTTCGCTTTTTGGGAAAAAAAATAAGAAGAAGCGAAAAAGGATTTTTGATGAAGTTGGCGAGAGTGGCGAAAGCAGACGAATTTGAAAATGAGAGCTTGAGATCATTAGTAGCAGAATATGTTAAAACCCTAAATGTAAATAAGGGTGGGTTTATAGTTGATTTGGACTGTTCTCTAATAGGGTTGGATAATAAATTTATAAGGGGGATGGTGCTCCCCCCGAAGCTTAAAAGATTTGATTGCTCTGAGAACGAGTTAAGTTGTTTGCCAGACAAGTTCCCTCAGAGTTTAAAAATTGTTAACTGTGAAGGAAATAAAATTAAGAAATTGCCAATAATGCCAAAGAAGTTAAAGATTTTAGTATGTGGCAATACGCTTTTAAAAAAAATAAGCGTACCGGATAGTTTAGAAATTTTATGTTGCCCCTGTTGTCAACAGCTAGAAGAAATAATTTTTCAAAAAAAAAGCCGAATTAGGAAAGTATACTGTTACAACAACAACCTATTATCAAAAAAAACGATAAAAAAATTATTAAATCTAAAAAATAACGGGGTCTTCATTTTTTTTTAAATAGTACCGGGCTGTTCGCAAGCGAACAGCCCTTTTTTAATTATAAAATAATTTTTTCATAAGGCAGCTTTTTGTCTTTACAGATATTTTATGGTATAATTTTATCAGTTCAAAAAGGTCAAAGATTTAACAAATTTATTTATTTATATTTAAGTATAATTTAAAAAATATGCGTAAAAAATTTTTTATTAACATTACGGTTCTTTCGTGCGCGCTGGCTTTGAGTTTTGCGTTGGTAACGCCGGCCAAAGCGTTTTATTTGGAAGTTCCGCAGTTCGTCAAAGATATTTTTCAAAAAATAAAATCAAATTCAGTCGCGGCGCAGGAGAGCGCGGCAACCATCTTGCCTGAACAAACAACTCAGCCGACTGAACAGCAAACAGTATCAACGCAGGAAAATCAAAATATATATAATACGCCTGTTTATAACCAGCCGGTAAATGATCAAATGAATCAACAACCGACGCAGACATGTAATATAAACGGCGTTGAAACGCCCGGAGCTTGTTCAAATTATCCGAGCCAAAATAATTTTCAAAATCAGCCTATGATTGACGGACAGTCGGGAGAGCAACAATCCGGCGGACAGCAATACGGTCCAGGTCCGATGGATGAAGAAAAAATGAAGCAACAGCAGGAGCAGCAATTAAAAGATATGAAACGCGGGGCGACCCAGATGGAACGAAGAGTAAAGCAATTTGAAACCGTGCTTGCCAAAGAAGTGAAAAAAGGCACTGCTATTCCGGAGGGAGTAAATGAAAAATTAGTTCAGGCAAAGGCAATGATTGATAAATTAAAAAACGCTACAACCGTGGAAGAAATTCAGGATTTTGATATGAGCGAATTTAACGATATTATGGATTCGCTTGAAGAAATCCGCCAGAATGTTTTTGAAGCCGCCCAGCGTCTCGCGCAGATTAAAAAGGATATGGACAGGGGTCCGGCAAAAGGACTGAAAGAATTTGAAAAACAATTGGCGAAACTTAAAAAACAAAAGATTACCATACCGGCGGAAATTACCGATGGCATCGCGAAAATAAAAGAAATTTTATCGGTGATTAAAAATGCAAAAACTTTGGATGAAGTGGAAAGCGCCGGATTGGAAGATTTGAGCGATTTATTTGACAGTATGGACCAGTATCGTCAGCAATTGGAATATATGTCCCGTTGGCCGCAAACTCTAAAACAAGTTGACAAACAAATGACCAATTTAAACAAGAGTTTAAAGAGGATAAAAACGATTGTGGCGAGTTTGGCAAAAAAAGAAATTGATTTACAGTCCAATTACACGGCTTTTGAAGAAGCGGTGGCGAAAATGAAAACCGTGCGCGATGAAGCGGTGGCGAAAGTGCAAGCCGGAGAATGGGAAGACGCGCTTGATATGTTGGAGAACGACTTTTTCGGACAAATGGATGACGTGATGCAAAATCAAATTGTAATTGAATCAATGTCAAATCTCGGTCGTTTCACTTCAAATTTTAAAACCAATATCTCAAGTGCGCAAAGACAGGTCAACTCATTGAAAAAGAAAAAAATTGATATAACTGAATTGCAGGAACTTTTGGACCAGGCGAAAACAAAAGGAAATGAAGTCGTGGCTTTGATAAAGGTAAAACCGATTGACGCGGAAGCAATACTTTCCGGAATGGAAGAAATGGAAGATTTGAGACAGCAATTTGGCGATAAATTCAGCGAGTTGTCCGGTTCGGTGGAGGATATGCCGTGGGAACAAGGTCAACCGCAACAAGTTCAATCTTTAAATATGCCTTCTTCGTTAAATCAGTATGTAAATAAGAATTAAACCGATAATCCGTAAAAGTAACGCAATTAAAGTTAAAAAACATCCCGATTGAGCTTGCCCACCGCCCTGGCGGCGGGCAAGACAGACAGGTCGGGATGTTTTGTTTGATACGAAACACTTGACTTCCATCGGTTTTTATAGTATACTTCGTTCAAAGTTAGTTTTTTTAATTTATCTCGCATCGGCTCGGTTAGCTGAAATAAAAGCGAACATTATTTTCCTCCTCCGACCACTCGGAGGGTAAAGAGCCGAGAGGGTCGCTTGATATTTTATCGGGCGATAAATAAGGAAAAAATATGTCTAAATTGCCAACTTTGTTGGACATGCTCCAAGCAGGAGCGCATTTTGGTCATCAAAAATCAAGATGGCACCCGAAAATGGAACAATATATTTTCGGCGCGCGCAACAACGTGCATATTATTGATTTGGAAAAAACTTTGGAGGAAATGGAAAAGGCATCGTGTTTTGTGAAAGACATCGTCGCCAAAGGAGGAAACATTTTGTTTTTGGGCACAAAACGCCAAGCGCGCGACTCTGTAAAAATCGCGGCCGAAAGTTGCGGAATGCCATATCTCGTTGAGCGTTGGATAGGCGGTCTTTTGACGAATTTTGAAGAAATGAGACGCCGTTTGAAAAAATATAAAACTTTAAAAGAACAAATCGCGAGCGGTGAAATTGAAAAATACACAAAAAAAGAACAGGTGACAATGAGAAAACAGGCAGAACATATGGACAAGTATCTCATTGGTTTGATTTCTTTGGAAAAAATTCCGGACGCGATTTATATCGCGGATTTAAGATTGGAAAAAACAGCTGTCGCTGAAGCTCGCAGAAAACATATTCCGATTATCGCGGTGTGCGACACGAATACCGACCCGACCAAAGCCGACTACGCTATTCCTGCGAACGACGATGTCGTTAAATCAATAAAGATGATGGCTGATTTTATCTCCGAAGCTGTAAAAGAAGGAAAAGACGAATTGGAAAAAAATAAAATCGCGGCAGCGACTGTCAAGGAAAAGCAGGATAAAGCCCGAGCGAAAGCGATTGAAGATGAAAAAAAATCTTCTCCAAAAGAAGTCAAGGCGAAAAAGAGAGATGAGAGTGTTTAATAATTCATTTAATACTTTTATAATATGAATATCACAGCTGCCGATATCGCCAAATTCAGGGCATCAACCGGAGCCGGTATGATGGACTGTAAAAAGGCGTTGGAAGAGGCGGAAGGCGATGAAGAAAAAGCCGCGGAAATTTTACGCAAAAAAGGCGTGCTCAAAGCCGC
>JAQWDH010000006.1 GCA_028705565.1 Patescibacteria group bacterium
ATGTGGACATATTTGAAAGAATTGAATAAAAATGAAGGCACGACAATATTTTTTACCACGCATTATATGGAAGAAGCGGAACAAATAGCGCAAAGAATCGCGATTATTGACAATGGAAAAATTATCGCTTCGGGAACGCCACAAGAATTAAAACAGCAAGAATCGGTCAGCACGCTTGAAGAAGCTTTTCTATCGCTTACCGGAAAAACAATCAGGGATGAATCGGCTAACTCAAAAGATCGCATGCGCGCGATGCATCGCTTGCACAGTAAAAGATAAACGCGTTATTATGAAAAAAATATATATTCTTTGGCTTAGGCAAATTAAAAGATATTCGCGTTCAAAATCGCGTATTTTAGGGTCGCTCGCTCAACCGCTTCTTTTTTTGCTGGCGTTGGGTTATGGCTTCGGTTCTGTATATCAGCAAGCCGGGCAAGGAAATTATATAAATTTTTTAGCGCCGGGAGTTATCGGCATGAGTATCATTTTTACCGCTGTTTTTTCAGGTATAGAAATTATTTGGGACAGGCAATTCGGATTTCTCAAAGAAACTTTGGTCGCGCCGATATCGCGTTTGGACATCATGATTGGCAGAACGCTTGGCGGTGCGACAGTTGCCACAATACAGGGAATTATAGTTCTGTCCCTATCTCTTCTTTTTGGATTTCATCCATACAGCTGGCTTGGAATTTTTCCGGCGATAGTCATTATGTTTTTAATAGCGTTGCTTTTTACTTCGCTTGGAACAATGATAGCGTCGCTTCTTGAAGACATGCAGGGATTTCAATTGATAATGAATTTTCTTATTATGCCGTTGTTTTTTTTGTCAGGCGCCCTGTTTCCGCTTGATGGTTTGCCAAAGACGCTATCAATAGTTATTCGTCTTGACCCGCTTTCGTATGGAATTGACGCTTTGCGAATACTGCTTATCAATGCCGGTCATTACAGTTTAAGAATGGATATTATCGTGCTCGGCGCGATCACCGCTGTATTTTTGTGGCTCGGAAGTTATTTTTTTAAAAGAATTCAAATTTAATAATTTTAATTTTTTTTGTTTGTTGCAGTAAAAAATGGCTTAACAAAGCCATTTTTTTTAATTAAAATAAATTAAACTTTTTTGTATGTTTTTTGCGTTTTTTCCTTTGACTTTTTCTTTTATTTTAGCTATAATTTGTATAAATGTTTATAAATATTTTTTATGAAAAAAATCGTTGAAGGAACGATTAAAGTTTTGATTTACCTTACTTTTTTCGCGCCTTTGGTAGTATTGCCGTCTTCTTATATCTTTCCTTTTATTGTTCCGAAAATATTGCTTTTCAGGTCATTATTGGAACTGATGGCAGGAGGATATGTGTTGCTTTTAATCGTAAATTGGCGTGAATACAAGCCGAAATTCACTGTTTTGAATTTTGTTATGGCGGCTTTTTTGTTTAGTTTCGCCATATCCACATTTGCCGGAGCGGACGCTTATCACAGTTTTTGGGATAATCACGAGCGCATGCTCGGACTTTTTACGATTATTCATTACATAATTTATTACTTTATTTGTTCCGCGGTGTTGAAAAATTGGAAAGATTGGAACCTGGCGTTGAAAATTTTTTTGGTTGCCGGTTCTTTGGTGATGATTTTGGGTTTGGTCCAAATCAAAGACCCATATTTTTTGTTAAACCAGGGAAGCCCAAGAATATCAAGCACATTGGGCAATCCTATTTATGTCGGCGGTTACGGGCTGTTTTTAATTTTTGTTTCTTTTCTTCTTTTTATAAAAGAAAAATCAAAAGTTTGGCGAGCGGTTGAAGCGGCGATGTGCGTGTTGGCGTTTTTCGGAATGCTTTATAGCGGGACAAGGGGTTCTTTGCTGGGATTTTTTGCCGGAATAGGATTTTTAACATTCGGATACGCTTTGATTTTAAAAAATTATCCAAAAATCAGAAAAATTTTATGGGTGATAATAGCGGCGGTTTTATTATCGCTTGGAACTTTTTATTTTTATCGCCAAACGAATTTTGTGCGCGACATACCGACATTGGGACCTCTTTTAAACACTTCAATCGGAGGAACGGTCACTACTCGTTTTATTGCATGGAACATAGCCATGGAAAGTTGGAAAGAGCGGCCGATTTTTGGCTGGGGGCCGAATAATTTTTTTTACGCTTTCAATAAATATTACAATCCGAAATCATTGGAATTCGGTTACGGAGAAACATGGTTTGACAACGCTCATAATATTATTCTAAACACCTTAGCTGTTCAGGGCGTTTTCGGTGTGGTGGTCTATTTGTTTATTTTTATCGCCGCTATAACAGTGTTGTGGCAGAATAAAGAATTAAAACAAAAAAATATTCATATCGTTGTCGCGGGGTCGGCGTTTTTAGTCGCTCATTTGATACAAAATATAACAGTTTTTGAAAATCCGACGTCGTATCTTTATTTTATGTTTTGGCTGGCGATGATAAATCGTTTTTCTTTTTTTGAATTAAAGCCGTCCGAAGAAACAGAGGCGAATAAAAATAAATTACAGAAAGAAGAATCAATAAATAGCGATAAAAATATCGGAGCCGGAGTTTTGTTGTTCGTTTGCGTTTCCGCCGTCTTTTTTATTTTTATTTTTAATATCCAACCCGCGCGGGCGAATCAAAAGACATTTCAAACGTTAAATTTATTAGGCACGAATTTAAACATGGGTTTGACCGCCGCAAACGACGTTTTGGCTTTCAGCTCGCCTCATATTGATGACATAAGAATTGACATAGCTAGGTCGGCTTTGCAAATTCTTAACGCTTATCAAAATCAAATTAGCCGCGCGCAAGCTGAAGAAATTTTTAAAATCGTGTATTATCCGATGAAAGAAAATATCACCCTGCACCCGTTGGATATCAGAAACAATCTTGTTTTGGCGCAATTATTGCAAATAGAAGCGATGGTTAAGAATGATGCAAAACTTATGGTGGAAGCGCGAGACCTTTTGATGGAAGCATTGCGTTTTTCTCCGAAACGGCAACAGCTTTTATACACAATTTCATCCATTGAATACCAATTGGGGCGATGGGAAGAGTCGGTGGCTTATTTGGAAAGCGCTATCAATGATAATCCAAATATAAGCGAGAGTTATTGGCGTTTGGCTTACGCGTATCAATTGATGGATAAAATGGATAAGGCGATGGAGGTTGTGAATTTAGCGAAAGAAAGGAATGTTATTTTTGAAGAAAAGGGTCAGGCGATAATTGATGATATCGTTGCCAAATCGCAAAAAATGAAAAAATAGCGAGATAAAAAATTTATGGCGGAAGGAAATAAAAATTTAATAATAATCACGCACGGCAACATCGGAGGAGCCCAGAAGTCGGTGTTTTATTTGGCAAAAAAATTAAAGCTGGAAAACAGTGAAGTCACGGTCGGATTCGGAGGAGGAGAGTGGCTGCGAAATAAATTGGAAGAAAGCAAGATTTCTTTTCATCTTTTTGCTCGGCTCGCGCGCGGCGCGAATCCATTTAAAAACTTTTTTTTTATTTTTGAAATAAAAAAGTTTTTGGATGATAATTTTTTCAGCAATGTCTATATTAACAGCAGTAACGCTTTGGCCGGCGCTTTAGGCGCGAAGCTATCAGAGTCCAAACCGCGCGTAGCGTTCATTTTTCACGGGCTTTCAGTTTTAGACCCGAATTACAAAGCGAATTTAATAATAAAAATTATTTATTGGTTTTATTTTAAGTTTTTTTTATTATTTGTTGATGAGCCGGTTTTTGTGTGCCAAAGCAATTTGGAAATCGCGCGTAAATTATTTTTGGTGAAAAAAGCCGTTGTTTTACGCAACGAAATATCGCCAGAAGATATTCGATTTTTTACAAAAGAAGACTCTAAAAAAATTATCCGCGATAAAATTCACGAAAATTTGGAAAATAAATTTTTAATCGGGTCAATCGGCAGATTGGACTACGCCAAGAATTACGAATTTTTGATAAATATTTTTTCTGAAATTTTAAAATTTAAAAATAACGCGGTCGGTTTGATAATCGGAGAGGGAAAAGAAAGAAAAAAATACGAAGAATTGATAGCAAAAAACGGGTTGAAAGAAAAGTTTTTTTTGGTTGGTGAAATCAAAGACGCGGAAAATTTATTAAAGGCGTTTGATATTTTTGTATTGCCTTCCAGATATGAAGGATTGTCGTTCACTTTGCTTGAAGCCAAAGCCGCGGGAATTCCGATTATAGCGAGTGATGTCGGATGCAATAAAGAAGCGATTGGCGAAGCGGGGATTGTTTATCGTTTTGACGATAAAGATGAATTTTTAAACGCAATAAAAAAATCATTCCATAATTAATTTCGTCAAAATATATAAAAATATTTTACAACGCCAACCAAATAAATAATTTTTATGAATGATAAAAAACAAAAAACTATTTTAGTAACAGGGGGGGCGGGGTTTATCGGCTCGCATCTTTGCGACCGCCTTATCGGAATGGGGAATAAAGTTATTTGTGTTGACAGTTTTTTTAGCGGCAGAAAAGAGAATATTAAGCATCTTTTGGATAATAAAAATTTTACTTTTATAAAACACGATATTCGCCGACCTTTGCGTTTAAATGGAGAAAAAATAGAAAGAATTTACAATTTGGCGTGTCCTGCGTCTCCGGTACAATATCAGTTTGACCCGATGTTGACTTTGGAAACAAATATTTTGGGTGTAGGTAATATGCTTCAATTGGCTCGCCGTCTTGGAGCCAGGTTTTTGCAAACATCCACGTCAGAAGTTTACGGCGATCCGCTGGAACATCCGCAAAAAGAAATTTATTATGGCAATGTTAATACTCTTGGAGAAAGAGCGTGCTATGATGAAGGAAAAAGAGCGGCCGAAACTCTCTGTAAAGATTATTATATTGAGCATGGCGTGAACGCGAGAATAGTCCGTATTTTCAACACTTACGGTCCGCGCATGATGTTTAACGACGGGCGCGTTTTGTCAAATTTTATTTTGCAAGCTTTATTGAATGAAGACATAACTGTTCATGGAGACGGAGAGCAAACGAGAAGTTTTATGTATGTTGACGACTTAACTAGAGCGCTTGTGTCAGTGATGGAAAAAGACGGATTGGATTATAATCCGATAAATCTCGGCAATCCTGATGAAAGGACGATAAAAAATATGGCCGAGTTGGTAAAAACAAAAACAAATTCGCAAAGCAGGTTGATTTATTTGCCTTTTGAGAGTTTACACGGTAGAATTGGCGATCCGCAGCGCAGGTGTCCGGATATTACTCGCGCCAAAGTGCTTTTAGAATGGGAGCCGGCTATAAATTTGGAAGATGGACTTAAAAAAACGATTGAAGATTTTAGAAATCGTTTGAAAAACTTACCGCGTGTTTTGGTTTTCAGCACGTCGTATTTGCCGATATGCGGTCCTGCGGAAGAAGCGGTAAAAAATATTATTGACAGGGCGCAAGGTTGGGAGTTTGATATTATTACCGCTAAATTTGATTCCAAGCTCGCTTCAAAAAGTCATAACGGAAGAGAACATATATACCGTCTCGGATTTGGCAATAGATGGGACAAGTTTCTTTTGCCGGTCAGAGCGGCTTTTTTTGCCAGAAAACTGAGTAAAAAATATGATTACCAGTCGGCTTGGGCGATAATGGCGAGCTATGGCGCGTTCGCGGCCGTAATATTTTCTTGGCTCACAAGGAGCAGAACGCCGTTTCTTTTGAGCGTTTATGAAGGCGATATTACGGAAAAAATGACGAAAAGAGGAATGTGGTTATTTTGGATTTACAAAATTATTTTTCGCAAAGCTTGCAGGTGGCAGGTGGTCGGCAAAATAAATGAACAACAAAAGGCGTGGCTGGAGGAAGAAAAAAAAGCGCAGACGGTAAAATTTGACGGAGAATGGGATTTGTTGGCGAAAAGGACAAAGGAAATGTTTCAAGAGCTTGAGATTTTATCAACTAGATCACAATAAAATCTATAGAGAATTTTATATATGCTCAAAAATATTTTAATATTTTCAACAGCGTACCTACCTTTTGTTGGTGGCGCGGAATTAGCGGTTAAGGAAATTACTGATAGAATTCAGGACCATGAATTTGACATGGTAACAGCTAAAATGGACGCGAAGTTACTAAATGTTGAAAAAATCGGGAATATTACTGTCCACAGAATTGGCATAGGGCATCCTTTTTTTGATAAAATTTTTTTGGTTTTGTTTGGGCATTATTTTGGTTTAAAACTGCATAAAATAAAAAAATATGACGCTGTTTGGGCGATAATGGCGAGCTATGGCGGTTTCGCGGCTTTGAGTTTTAAGTTAAAAACCGGCGTTAAATTTTTATTGACTTTACAGGAAGGCGACCCAATAGAATATATTTTGAAAAAAGTTCGTTTCGTTCGGCGCAGATTTTATTTGATTTTTAAAAAAGCGGACGGTTTGCAACCAATAAGCAATTTTTTAATGAATTGGGGGAAAAAAATGGGGTTTGTCGGCAACGTGTCCGAGGTGATACCAAACGGAGTGGATGTCGCTCGTTTTACAAAAGATTATCCGCGAGAAGAAATGAACGAGATAAGAAAAAGTTTCGGTTTCGCGGAAAATTCCGTGATTTTGATTACAGCTTCGCGTTTGGTGATAAAAAACGGTATTGAAGATGTGATAAAGGCGTTGCCATTATTGCCGGATAATGTTTGTTTCGCTATTTGCGGAGTAGGAGAGTTGAAAGGAAAACTTGAAAACGCGGTAAAGGAATTGAATTTGGAAAAAAGAGTGAAATTTTTAGGAAATAAATCGCATGAAGAATTGCCGAAAATTTTGAAAGCCTGCGATATTTTTATTCGCCCGTCTCTTTCCGAAGGACTCGGAAATGCGTTTTTGGAAGCAATGGCCGCCGGGTTGCCGACCATAGGGACATTGGTTGGCGGTATTCCGGATTTTTTGCGCGACGGGGAAACCGGATTTGTTTGCGAATTGAACAATCCAAAAAGCGTCGCGGAAGCTGTTAAAAAAGCAATGAATTTATCGCCTGAAAATAAGTCTGCTGTTTGCAATAACGCGATGAATATGATTAACGAAAAATATAATTGGGATAAAATAGCGGTTAAGATGAGAAATTTATTTGAACGGCTTGTTTAAAAACGATTCTTTTGAAGTCAAAATAATTTTGGTTCAGTATTAAGTTTATGAATTCGCTTAGAATTTTAATCACAACAGGTATTTTTCCGCCAAGCATTGGCGGGCCGGCGAGAATCGTGGAACAGTTGTCGTCTGATTTGTCTTTGAAAAATATAAAAGTAAGCGTGCTTGCTTTTGGAGAAGAAGACGGCAAGATTCGCAGTTACAATGTTTTTAAATGCGAAAGCAAAATAAATTTCGCTTTATCGGTTTGGCGGCTTGGTAAAGAAGCCGATGTAATTTACACGTTTGATTTATACACAGCCGGATTTTTTTCGTGGCTTATCGGAAAAGTTATTTTGCGAAAAAAATTAATTGTGCGTTTCGCTGGCGACAGCGCATGGGAATCGGCGTATAATCAAGGATTGACAAAAGATGATATTTTGACTTTTCAAGAAAAATTTTACGGAATAAAAATTTGGATGATGAAAAAAGCCAGAAGTTTGATTTTGAAAGGCGCTGATAGCGTGGTGTCGGTTAGTTATTTTATGAAAAATTTGGCGGAAAAAATCGGAGTTGAAAAAGAAAAAATTGAAGTGATATATAATTCCGTGGATTTTATTGATTTTAAAAATTTAAATTGTGAAACCGAAATATTGCAAGATAAATTTGGTTTAAGAAATTTAAAAATAATAGTTACAGCAGGGCGTTTTGTGCCATGGAAAGGCATTGATGGTTTGATTAAAGCGATTGATTTATTAAAATCAGAGCGACAATTTTCGTTCAAACTTTTAATAATAGGGGATGGACCTGATTTTGGAAATTTAAAAGCGTTGGTTGACGAGAAAGGATTAAACGACGAAATTTTATTTACAGGCAAAATTCCACAAGACAAGATGTTCGCTTATTTGAATTTAGCCGATGTGTTTGTTTTAAATTCAAAATACGAAGGGCTGTCGCATGTTTTATTGGAAGCGTTGCGTGCGGGAAAGCCAATTGTCGCGAGCGATTGCGGAGGAAATTCGGAAGTGGTTGAAAACGAAAAAAACGGTTTATTGGTTGAATATAACAATATAAAACAATTATCCGAAGCCGTCAAAATAATATTGACGGAAGAAAAGTGGCGCGCGTCCGAGTTTAAAAAAATTTGCGTTGAAAGTTTAAAAAAGTTTAGCTGGCAAAACGTGGTTGAACGAACAGTTAATGTTTTTGATAAAATTAAACAAAAGCATGAATAAAATTTTACTGATCAATCCTCCGTTTAATATCGCGAAAGAAAATTACGACAGCTCAGTTTCCGTGGGTCTGCTTAGCATTGCCACATATTTGGATAGTAAAGGTTTTTTTGTGGAAATTGTTGACGGCGCGCGGCAAAAAAATTACGAAGAATTGATAAAACAAAACGCGATTAATTGCGATTGGGCCGGTATTTCGGTGATGACAATGCAAGTTCCGAACGCGTTGAAAATCAGCCGTCTTATCAAAGAAATGAATCCTAAATGTAAAATTGTTTGGGGTGGAACGCACCCGACTTTTTTTGCGCGTCAAACATTGTTTCACTCACTTGTTGATATTGTTTGTTTGGGAGAAGGCGAAATAACTTTTTATGAACTTGTCGCGAACAAAATTTTATCGGAAATAAAAGGCATAGCTTATAAAAAAAACAATGAGATTTTTATCAATCCTCCGCGTGAACTCCACGACCCTTCGCAAATGCCGCTTTTTAATTGGGATTTGGTTTCAAAAGAAATTTTAGAAAAACTTTATCTGATACCGTCGCTCACTTCTCGCGGCTGTCCGCATCAATGCGCTTTTTGCATTAACGCGATTTTAAAAAATAATTGGAGGGCTAGGACAGCGGAACAAGTTTTGCGCGATTTGGAAATTATAAAACAAAAAAAATATTTTTCGGATAAAAAACTAAGATTTTGGGATGAAAATTTTTTTGTGGACATCGTCAGAGCCAAAGCCATTGTTAAAGGAATGATTGATAAAAATTTAAATATCCCGTGGGAAACCACTGTTAGAGCCGATTATATGCGAAATGGAATGATAGACGATGAATTCATGTCTAAATTAAAACAGTCAGGTTGTTATCTTTTGTCGTTTGGGGCCGAATCCGGCAGTTCACGCGTTTTAAAGAAGATAAACAAAGGCGTAGCCCCGAACCAAATTGTTGATTCGGCCAAGCTTTGTTTAAAATACGGCATTGTGCCGCAATATTCTTTTATGATAGGTTTGCCCGGTGAAACAAGAGAAGATATGAACGCTACTTTAAAATTAATAGACATATTGGTCAAACTGAGCGATAAGGTTCAAATTTTGGGTCCGCAGGCGTTTCGTCCTTATCCGGGTTCGGATTTGTATGAAGAATGTCTTGCGTCCGGTTGGCGCGCTCCGCAATCTTTGGAAGAGTGGTCTCGTTTGGCGGAAAATCAATTGAGTTATTTATCAGTGAAAAATTTTCCTTGGGTAAAAGACAAAGATTTTGTGGAATCTATGGAAGCCTATACGCGATTTGGAGCTCATAGCATAAAAAGCGCGATGGGTTCCAGTGTTAAAGCGCAAAAATGGTTGAAGCTGATTTTTGTTTTGATTTGCCAATTGCGCTGGAAAATGAAATTTTTCGCGTGGCCGATTGAGTATAAAATCGCGAAAAAATTTGTAATAAAATGATATGAGCCAATTGATGATAAGTTTAGACAAAAATATTTTCAATTTTGATTCCGCCGCGGCGAGACGCATGATTGAATATGGAGAAAAAAACGAGCTTTTTATTGTTATTCCGGATAATGATAAACGATATTTGGATTTAAGCGCGAAAGTCCATGTATGGGGAACGGGAGGTTCAAAACTTACGCAATTTTTTCGTTTATTATACACAGGCAATAAAATAATTCATAATTCAAGATTCATAATTCAAGATTCATTAATTACCACTCAAGACCCGTTTTTTACCGGTTTAGCAGGTTTGTTATTGAAGCGAAAAGAAACAACTTTTGAGACGCAAGTTCATGGCGATTTTTACGGTTCGGATTATTATCAAAAAAGCGGACTGACAAACAAGATTCGTTTTTATATAGGAAAATTTTTATTGCCTCGCGCGGATAAAGTAAGAACCGTAAGCGAGCGCGTAAAACAAAGTTTAATAAAAATCGGCGTTAAATCTGAAAAAATAGAAATTAAACCAATTCAGGTTGATTTTGAAAAGATAAAAAATTATCAGCCGAAATTTGATTTACATCAAAAATATCCAGATTATGAAAAAATATTTTTGGTTTTAGGACGGTTTGACGCAGTTAAAAATATCAGATGGCTGATAGAAGTATTTTGTGAAGTTGTAAAACAAAAAAATTATTTATTATTAATTATCGGAAGCGGACCGGATGGGCACAATATAACGACGCACGCCACTCGTTGCATGTTGCGTAAAAACATAAAATTTGAGCCATGGACAAACGATCCGATAAGTTATATAAAGACAGCGGATTGCCTTTTGTTCCCAAGTTTGAGCGAGGGATACGGATTGGCGGCGATGGAAGCGAGTGCCGCCGGAACGCAGGTGATAATGACGGATGTTGGTGTGGCAAATTATGAATTAAAACTCGGACCGAAAGTCAAAATCGCGCCGGTGGGCGATAAAGAAAAATTTATTCAGGAGATTTTACAAATATGACAAGTATGACAAGGCCATGGGAAAAATTTTTTAAAGAAAAAATGATAAAGATTTTTACAGAAAAAAAGTCAGTTTTAGATATTGGCGGAGGACTGCGCACAGAAGCAAGCAAGGGTAATCGCATAGATAAAAAAAATGTATGGCTGGATGAATATATAAAAAAAGTGAATTATAAAGTTATGGATAAGGTTTTAGATTACCATCCGGATATTGTCGGTGATGTGCAAAATTTAAATTTAGAAGACGAATGTTTGGATGCTATTATTTGTATAGCTGTTTTGGAACATGTGGAAGAGCCGCAAAAGGCGATTAAAGAAATTTATCGTGTTTTAAAACCCGGCGGATATTGTTTTATTTATGTTCCTTTTTTATATTATTACCACCCGATGAAAGGATATTATCAAGATTTTTATCGGTTTACTTTTGATGGAATTAAATATATTACACGACAATTTAGCCAAGTGGAAATACAAAATGTGCGAGGCGCATTGGCAACAGTTGTGAATTTATTTCCGATTTTTTCCAAACATTCAAATTGGTTTGATTGGTTGGATATTGTGTTTAAAAAAATTTTTAGCCGTCAAACTAGCGGTTACTATGTTTTTTGCATTAAATAACGCCAAAATCATTTAATTTATGAAAGTTTTATTATTAAGCATAGATCCCGCTAAATCAAGAAAATGTGTAAATAAAGATTTGGCCGGAGGTATGGGTACCGGAACGTGGGTGGGTAATTCTTTACGCGCCAGACTTTTTGGATATCTTAAAAAAAAGAGTGTTATTTTACCAGATATTACGATCGCTTATATATCCGCAATTTTTAAACAGGCCAATTACGAAGTATCAATGCTTAAAATTTTAGAAGACAAAATTCCAGACATTGGCCCGGTTGATTTTGTTTTAATTTCGACTTCAATCGTGGATTGCAACCACGAGTTAGATATTATTAAAAAAGTAAAGCAGAGAGGATATATTGTAGGCGTTTATGGCACTTTTGCCACTGCGGTTCCTGAATTTTTTTCTGCGCATGTTGACTTTTTAATTAAAGGGGAACCGGAAGCGGGCGTATTAAAAATTATTTCCGACAACAGTTTGCCAAAAGGAATTGTGGAATCTGGCGTGGTAGAAAATTTGGAATTATTACCATTTCCAGATTGGAGCTTTTTTCCAATTAATTGTTTTTCTTATTTTCCAGCTTTGAATAAAAAACCGGTCCTTACAATGCTTACATCCAGAGGATGTCAACATAGATGTTCTTTTTATTGCCCATATACGATTAACGCTGGGTGTAAATACCGCGCGCGTTCTTTGCAAAATATTGTAAATGAAGTGGAATATTTAATCAATGATTTTGGCGTAAAGGCGATAGATTTCAGAGATCCGATTTTTACTTTTAATCGAGCTCGAGTAGTTGGTTTTTGTAATGCATTGATAAATAAAAAAATTAAAATTATTTGGTCGTGCGAAACCAGGATTGATAATTTGGATGAAGAATTGCTCAAAATTATGAAAATGGCCGGCTTAAAACATATAAATGTTGGCATTGAATCCGCGGTAGAAAGTGTTTTAAATAAATCAAATAGGTTGCCAATAAAAAATGAGATTCAGGAAAAAATTATTAAGTTTTGTCAAAAATCTGGAATAAGTGTCGCCGCATTTTATATTCTTGGCATGGACAATGATACAAAAGAAAGTATTGAGCAAACCATAGATTATGCAAAAAAATTAAATACACTGGTGGCTCAATTTACCATTAATACTCCTTTTCCCGGAACAAATTTTTATCTTAGAATAAAAAAAGAAGGGCGTATTAATAAATGCTGGGAAGATTTTGATTCTTACAGTCCCGTATACAAACACCAGAATTTAAGCGCGGAAGAGTTGTTGTTTTTAAAAGAAAAAGCGTTTGTTTCGTATTATTTTCGTTTTGCATATATAATTAAATATTTTTCAAAATATTTATTTAGCAAATTAGTATGTCTATTCTAATAACAGGAGGCAAGGGTTTTATTGGCTCACAACTGGAGTCTTATTTGCGAGACGGAGGACATGAAATCGTTTTGTTTAATGGGGACATATCTAACATTGAATCAGTAAAAAATTTTACAAGTGCAAAGCAGATTAGAGCTGTAATTCATTTAGCGGCTACAGTGAGTAGTCGGAGAAGCGGCTTATATGAGAAAACAAATATAATTGGAACGAGCAATATATTGTACCTTTGCCAGAAATTGAACGTAGAGAGATTGATTTTTTTGTCTAGTTTACGGGTTCTCTCTTCAATTAAGGATCCATATATTGATTCAAAAAGACAGGCCGAGAAGATGATTATTGGTTCAGGCGTTCCTTATATAATTTTGCGTCCGAGTATGGTGTACGGACCGAATGACAAAAAAAATATCGGTTTTTTATTAAAGATAATAAAAGAAAAGCATTTAGTTCCAGCGTTAGATTTTGTTTTTCAACCTTTATTTTTAAAAGATTTATTACGAGTGATAGAGGCTTGTTTGACTGTTTTACCAAATAAAGTTTTTAACGTACCTGGCGGTCAAACTTTATCTTTCGGTGAATTTTTGAATTTTGTTGGAGATTGTGGTTATAAATTTAAAATTTTTGGTTGGCCAAAAATAAATCATATATTAATTAAAATTTTTTCTTATTTTCCATTTTCGCCAGTGATTCCATCGCAGGTGGATAGTTTATTTTCAAAGGAAGTTTTCAACGAACGGTCGTGGAGCAAAGAGTTAAACATAAAGGAAACTTTTTTAAAAGACGGTTTGGAAAAAATTTTATCAGCATGAAATTGAACAAAGCGATTATTAAATTTAGAAAATGTTTATAAAAAACAAGAGTATGAAATTGTCAATTATCATCCCTGTTTATAACGAAAAAGAGACAATATTGTTGCTTTTAGAAAAAGTTGACCGCGTAGATATGGGTGTGATTCAAAAAGAAATTATTATTGTTGACGACGGTTCGAATGACGGAACGCGTGATTTGTTAAAAACAGTGGAAAATAAATACAATGTAATTTATCAAAAGATAAACAGCGGTAAAGGTTTCGCAATTCGCGCAGGATTAGCTCAAGCGACGGGGGATTGGGTTGTAATTCAAGATGCGGATTTGGAGTACGACCCGAATGACTTAAAAAAAATGTTGGAAAAAATACAAAAAGTCAATGTGTCTGTAGTATATGGCTCTCGCCGTTTGAACCGTAATTATTTTAATGAGAGGCATTCAGGCCACATATTCGCTTTAGGAGGTATTTTTTTAACATGGTTAACAAATATTCTTTTCCACGCTGATATCACAGACGAATCCACATGTTATAAAATGTTTAAAACAGACTTGATAAAAAGTTTAAAATTAGCTTGTTTAAAATTTGAATTTTGTCCAGAAGTGACAGCAAAAATAATAAAGAAAGGTATAAAAATTTACGAGGTACAGATCAATTATTATCCTCGTCAAAAATTGGAAGGCAAAAAGATCAATTGGATTGATGGTTTGAGCGCTATTTGGACTTTGATTAAATATAAATTTGTTTCATGAAAAAAATTTTATTAATCAACCCGCCTTGGGTTATTGGCGAAAGTAAAAATTTATGGAAAGAAGTAGCGAGTTGTTGGCCAAGTTTAGGGTTAGCTTATATAGCATCTGTATTAGAAAAAGAGGGGCACTCCGTTTATTACCTTGATTTTTCCGCTGAGCATTTTACTGTTGGAAACGCGGAAATCGTTTTAAAAAAATACAAAGAATTGGATTATATCGGTTTTACAGCAACAACTCCTTTAATTAACAATGCCCTTAAAATAGCCGAAGTTGCAAAAAAAATATTTCCCCAAGCCAAGATTGTTTTTGGAGGTACGCATCCTTCCATTTTGCCTTTTGAAGTAATGTCTAATCGATTTGTTGATTTTGTGGTTGTGGATGAAGGAGAAGAAACAATAAAAGAGATAATGTTCGGAAAAAAACCTTCCGAAATAAGAGGTCTGTGTTATAAAGATAATGATAAAATAGTGTGTAATGAAAAAAGGCCTTTAATTTCCGATCTAAATAAAATTCCATCGCCAGCTTATCATCTTTTGCCTATGAAGAAATATTTTCCGGCAGTAGGCAGTTATAAGCGGTTGCCGGTAATGATAATGTTTGCGACTAGGGGTTGTCCCGGCAGGTGTACTTTTTGTTACCGAACTTTTCGAGGAGTTGTAAGGAGAAGATCGGCTAAAAATATAATAGATGAAATAAAATTATTGCAAAAAAATTATGGTATCAATGAAGTTGCTTTTTATGATGACACGTTTACGCTTTTTAAGGACCTGATAAAAGATTTTTGTAATTTATTGATTGAAGCGAAAATTGATATAGTATGGTCGTGTTTTACAAGAGTAGATTGTGTGAATAAAGAAATTTTGACTTTAATGAAAAAAGCCGGATGCCACATGATACTTTTTGGAGTAGAATCGGCAGATGAAAAGATTTTGGCTAATATTAACAAAATAATTTCTTTACAACAGGTAAAAGATGTGGTAAAATTTGCTAGAAAAATCAATATCCAGACTAGAGCATCTTTTATGTTTGGAAATCCAGGGGAGACCATTGAAACAATTGAAAAAACCATTGGCTTCGCCATAGATTTGGATCCCGATGAGGTGCAGTTTAATATAGCGACTCCATACCCTGGGACTGAATTTTATAATTGGGCCAACGAGAACAATCTTATAATGAGTTATAATTGGGATGACTACAGTTATTCTAATATGGTTTTTGAGTTAACCGGATTAAGCAGAGAAAATTTAAATTATTATTATAAATTGGCGCATCGTAAATTTTATTTCCGACCAAAAATTATAATACGTCGTTTTTTGCACATCAGAACATGGAATGAGTTAAAGCAAGAAATAAGAGGGTGTTTGGCTTTATTTAATTTTATTTGGAGAAGATGATGGTTGGTTAGTATTAATATTATTAGCAAGATATGAAAAAAGTTGCGTTGGTTACATTATATGCGAAAGACACAAGAGGAATTCCTCCTCTAGGAGCTTTGTATTTAGCCACAGCTCTTAAAAAAAACGGTTTCGTTCCAAAAATTATTTATAAAGAATCGACTGAAATAGAAGACGTAATTTTAGAAATTGAGAATTTTAATCCAGATATCGTCGGAATGTCTGTTTTTACCGGATTTCTCAATCAAAATTATGTGGAATTAAGTAAGAAACTAAAATTAAAAGGGTATAAAATTGTTTGGGGTAACGCTCATCCATCTTTACTGCCGGAAGAAGTGCTGGGACAAAAATATGTTGATTTTATTGTTATTGGAGAAGGAGAAGAAACAATGATTGAATTAATGATGAACTTTGACAACAAAAGTTGTTTTAGCAATATTTTGGGGCTTGGATTTAAAGATGAAAACGGGGCAATCAAAATTAATGGCAGGAGACCTTTTATAAACATTGATGAATATTTAATAGATTGGTCGTTGATAGATTTGGAAAAATTTTTAGTTCCTTATTTTTCCAATCGTTATAAAAGAACTTTGGCGGTTACAACATCTAGAGGGTGCGCGTTTAATTGTCAGTTTTGCTATAACTTGGTTTTTAATAATAGAAAATGGAGAGGGCACGACGCTGAAAAGTTTATTAACAATTTAAAACCGATAATAGAAAAATATAACATAAACGCAATTCGTTTTTTGGACGATAATTTCTTTTTTGACAGAGAGAGGGCGATGTCAATCGTCCGTGGATTAAATTTACCATACTACGCAGACGCAAGAGTTGAATATGTAAACGAAAAATTTGTAACAGACCTGAAAGATACTAAGTGTCAAGAGATAATGTTTGGTTTTGAATCCGGAAACGAACGAATTTTAAAAGAAGTGGTGCAAAAAGGCACAGGAACAGCTGAAATTGTGAAGGCCGTAACATTATTGAAAGATTCCAGTATTATGGTATCAGGTTCTTTTGTTTTTGGTTTTCCGTCCGAAACAAAGGAAGAATACTTAAATACAATGAAATTTATTGTAAAGTTATTGGAAATAAATAATAATTTGGCTTTTACTTGCGGTTGGTATTTACCTTACCCCGGTACCGAACTATATGAAAAATCTAAGAAAATGGGTTTTACGCCACCAAATAAAATAGAAGATTGGGACCGATTAGACCGTTGGCGCAATGACTATGAGATGGAGTGGATAGATTGGGATTATAAAGACAAAGTTAAATATACAAGAAAAGTTGTTCATCTTTTGGCATTATCTTATAAAAGAAATATTCCTATATTAAAAACAATTTTATGCAAAAGGGTAAAAAATGCATTTTTTAAATTTCCAATTGATATATTTTTACTCCACAAGTTAAGAGGCATATATTTGTTTGGAAGTAATAAGAATTTTGTTCATAGAATTGTAAAGAAGATGGTCATAAAATTGTTAAATGGCAGAGTTTAAAATAATTGATGATTTTATAGCGGTTGAATCATCGTGTCATAGTTTTTTCATTTTAGAAAAAAGTAATTTGTTAAAAGAGAGCCCTCCGTTAATGCTAAAAATTTTTATGAAAATACTTATTGTTACGCAGAAAGTGGATGAAAATAATGATATTTTAGGTTTTTTTCACGAATGGATTAGAGAATTTGCGATATATTGTAAGCAAATTACGGTTATATGTTTGCAAAAAGGAGAGTTTGATTTACCATCAAATGTAAAAGTATTATCATTAGGAAAAGAAGTAAAACAGTCGCGTTTAAAGTACGTGTTTAATTTTTTCAGATACGTTTGGTCGGAACGGAAACAGTATGATTTTGTTTTTGTACACATGAACCCGGAGTATGTTATTTTGGGTGGTATCCTATGGAAAATATTGAATAAAAAAATTATTTTTTGGTATACGCATAAATCCGTTGGTTTAAAATTAAGAATATCGGAAAAATTGGCTGATAAAATTTTTACCGCTTCTGAAAAAAGTTTTCGTTTAAAGAGTAAAAAAGTTGAAATAATCGGGCATGGAATCAATACAAAAAATTTTATTCCTGCGATTTGCGAGCCAAATAGTAATATAATACTCAGCGTCGGAAGAATATCGCCGACAAAACGACAAATAGAAATTATTAAAATTTTTAAGGATGTATTAACAAGCATACCAGATTGTAAGTTATATATTGTTGGATCTCCAATTTTGGAGATTGACAAAAGATATGAAAAAAATTTAAAAAATTATGTGAAAAAAAATGATTTAGACGAACGAATAGTTTTTTTTGGTTCTGTTGCCAATAAAAAAATGCCTAATATTTTTCAACAATCAAAAGTATTGATAAATTTAAGCATGACCGGCAGTTTAGATAAAGATGTTTTAGAAGCAATGTCATGCAATGTGCACATAGTCACCACCAACGAAGCATTTAAAAATGTTTTGCCTGATAAAAATACAGCAAATGATTTTGCGGAAATAAAAAATAAAATTTTGTATTTTTTAAAACAGCCGCGTTATGATGTTTACAGGACAATAATTTTAGAACAACACAGTTTAAGCAGTTTAGTTAAAAAAATCATTTCTAAATTAAGTAAATAAATATTTTTTCACGATAAAAACCATGATAAAAGCAATTAAAATAAAAATCAAAACTTACGCAACGCACCTTTATTATTTGTTAAAGAGGCATTTTATAAATCAGGTCTCCTTAAAAGACTACAGAAAAATAATACATTATTTAAAAGTTGGTTTTCGTAACAAATTTTTTAATTATCCGCGTTTAGTTATGATAGAAATCGGTACGACTTGTAATTTACAATGCGAGACATGCCCAACTCCGCGAGAGTATTTGGAAAGGCCGTTAATTTTAATGAACATAGACGATTTTAAAAAGATTATTGATAATATTAAAAATTATGTGCATGTTGTTCTGCTTTATGTAAGCAACGAACCATTGCTGAATCCATATTTGCCTGAAATGATAAAGTATGCGGCAAAAAATTTTCTTTATGTCATGATTAGCACAAACGCAACTTTATTGGATGAAAAAAAATCCAACGAATTGATAAACGCCGGTCTTGACGAAATTTTACTTTGTTTAGATGGAATGACAAAAGAATCATACGAACCGTTCCGCACGGGAGCTGATTTTGATGTAGTTATTAAAAATATAAGAAATTTTTGTTTTGAAAAAAAGAAACGAAAATTAAAAAAACCATATGTTGAAGTGCAATTTATTGTTACTAAATTAAATCAGGATCAAATTCCTGAAATAAAAAAGTTTTCTCGCGAAATTGGTTCTGACAGGTTAAAAATCAAATCTTTATCTATTGCGGAATATTGTTATTCTGACAAGAAAAGACAAGAACTAGTGGATAAATTTTTGCCTACGCGAGAAGATGCAAAAGTCAGATACAAAAAGGATATTGATGGAAAAATAAAAAAAAGGAAAATCGCGCATTGCAATACTGTAAAAAATCAAATTGTAACATTAGTTGACGGAAGATTAGTTTTGTGTTGTTATGATGTTCGCGGCGAATATGTTTATGGAAATTTATTAGAAAAACAGTTTAAAGATATTTGGTTTGATCAAAAAAACATAAACAAGCGTAAAATAGCGGAAAAAAGACAATACGCTTTATGCAAAAAGTGTGATTTGTATTAGCAAAAAAATTAAAGTATGAAAAATAAATTAATTAATTTTATAAAAAGCAATAAAGCGTTGGTGTTTATATTATTTTTTACTTTTATTTTTAGTCTGTTTTATTCTTTCTACTTTAGAATAACACCAGCCGTAGATGCCAGGGGTTATGATAACATTGCCTTAAATATTGTAAGAGGCAATGGTTATAAAGAAGATATAAGCGCGAATATTTTGAGAGACAACGCCATAAATAGAATAGGCCCGTTATATGAATTTTTTTTAGCTGGAATTTATTATGTTTTTGGACATAATTATGAAGTTGTGTGGATATTCCAGTCCTTATTACGCGTCGTTACAGTGTGGTTGATTTTTTTAATTTGCACTTTAATTTTTGAAAAAAATGAAAATAAAAAAAAGATAGGACTGATTGCATCCGGAATTGTCGGTTTTTATCCAGATTTGATAGAAATTTCCGCAATGTTGATGACGGAAACTTTATATTTATTTTTGTTTTGTTTGATGATTTATTTATTTTTTAAATATTTTAATAATAAAAGGATTCTTCCAGCCGTAATAATGGGAGTAGTTTTTGGTTTAGCGACCATGGCGCGTCCGCCTATTTTATTTTTAACTCCAGTGTTATTATTTTATTTTTATCGTAAAAAAATGATTGTTCCGGCGATTTTATTTTTTATTTCATTATCGTTTGTTTTTACACCCTGGACGGCGCGTAATTATAAAGTTTATCACGAATTTATGCCTTTTGGGGTAGCCGGTACTTATAATTTTTGGATCGGAAATTATCATGGAGCCAACGGCGAGCAGGAGCAGCCGTCAGAAGCGTTAAATTTTATAGCCAACCACGAGATAAAAGATTTGCAAAAAGAATCGTTAAAACAGATAAGACTTTTTTTATACAATTATCCATGCGAATTTGTGAAGTTAACTTTTTTAAGAATTAATAAATATTTTAGCATAATTCGTCCCATGGGTTTTTGGTTTTACCAAACAGGTTTAGGACAATTTATATTTTTATTTTTTTCAGCGGCAGCATCTCTCGTATTGTTTGTTTTTGGTTTGGCTGGAATAATAAAATCATTTTTATTAAAAAATGAATTTTTAAATTATTTATTTGCTTTTACAATAATAACGCCTTTAATTATTTTTGTTACAGTAGTAGAAACACGATACAGGTTTCAAATTTATCCATTACTATCTATATTTGCCGGATATTTTATCGTTCAATTGACAAATAAGCCAAGAAAATTTATTGATAGCGCGTTATTGCTTTCCATATCTATTATTTTTTTAAATGGAGTTTTGGATTTAATTTTAAGCATAGACAGATTTAAAGAAAGAATAGGTTGGTTTTTTTAAATACTTCAAAATGCAATTAAATTTCTATGAAATTAGTTTATATTGCCAACGTCAGATTACCAACTGAGAAAGCGCATGGATTGCAAATAATTAAAATGTGTGAAAATTTTGCAAAAGCAAGCAAATTTGGCGAGAATCTTGATGTGGAGCTTGTGGTGCCTAAAAGATTTAATCGTATTAAAGAAGACATTTTTTTATTTTATAATGTTAAGCGAAATTTTAAGATAACTAAAATTCCTTGTTTTGGTTTATTCTCTGCGAACGGTTTTTTGGGAATGATTTATTTTTTGACGCAGACGGTCAGTTTTTTATTTGTCGCGAGACTTCATTTGTTGTTTTCTCGTTTTGATATCTTGTACACGAGAGAACAAATAGCAGGATTATTTTATAAAAATTTTGTTTTAGAAATCCATTCATTGCCAAAAAAAATAACTTTTTTTCATAAAATAATTTGGCAAAGAGCAAACAAATTGGTCGTACTAACGAATTACATAAAGGAAATAATCGTTAAAAACGGGGTAGCAAACGATAAAATTTTGGTAGAGGCTGATGCGGTGGATTTAAATGAATTTGATATTCCAATAAGCCAAAAAGAAGCTAGAAAAAAAATCGGCTTGCCCTTAAATAAAAAAATAATTTTATACGCAGGAAGCCTTACACTTTTTGACTGGAAAGGCGTGGACATCATTTTGCAAGCTGCAAAATTTATAAATAATAATTGCATGTTTGTTTTGGTTGGCGGTGAAAAATTAGAAATTGAGGCTTTAAAAAATAAATTTGACATAAAAGATAGTAACAATGTTTTGTTTGCGGGGCAAAAATCGCACAGTTTAATCCCTTTTTATATAAAAGCCGCCGATGTGCTAACGCTACCAAATAAGGCTGGCGATGTTTGGTCGGAGTATTACACGTCCCCATTAAAATTATTTGAATATATGGCTGGACGTCGGCCCATAGTTGCGTCTAACATACCGTCAATAAAGGAGATTTTAAACGTAAACAGCGCATTATTATTTGAGGCGAATAGCGCCGTTGATTTGGTTGAAAAAATCAATCTAATATTAGCAAATCAAGATTTAGGAAAAAAATTTGCTGATAACGCATATAAAATCGTAATGAATTTTACATGGAAAAAAAGAGCGCAAACCATTATTAATTTTATTAATTGTTAAAATTTATGAAGATATCAATAGTTTTACCTGTTTATAATGAAGAAAAAAATATTCAAAATCTTTATACAGAGTTAAACATTGTTTTAAAAAATATAAAATCAGATTATTTGATTGAAAATTATGAAATTATTTTTGTGAATGACGGATCGCAAGATAACAGTTTGGAGATATTAAAAAATTTGGCAATTAAAGATAATTTTGTAAAAGTAATTGATTTTATAAATAATTTCGGTCAGACAGCTGCGTTGTCAGCCGGTATAAACGCGGCTTCTGGCGAAGTAATAATACCAATGGATGCCGATTCGCAGAATGACCCGAAAGATATCCATAAATTTATAGAAAAAATTAGCGAAGGGTTCAGTTTGGTATCCGGTTGGCGTAAAGACAGAAAGGATAGTTTGATTTTAAGGAAAATCCCATCAGTCGCGGCTAATTGGTTGATTGGATTGATAACCGGGGTTAAAATTCATGATTATGGCTGTACCATCAAAGCTTATAGAAGAGAAATAATTCAAGGAGTTAATTTATATGGAGAGATGCATCGTTTTATAGCAGCTTATGCTGTTTGGCGTGGAGGTAAAATTACTGAAATTGTTGTTAATCATCGTCCAAGAATAAATGGTAAAACCAATTATGGCATTTTAAGAACCTTCAGCGTAATTCTTGATTTGATAGTGGTAAAGTTTTTGTTTAAATATATGGACAGACCGATTCATTTTTTTGGAGGAATTGGTTTTTTTTCTTTTTCAATAGGGTTTTTTTTCGGTTTATTTGCGATGTTATTGCGTATTTTTTACAATGTCCATATTATACAAACACCGTTACCAATTTTATCCGCTTTGTTTATTATGGTAGGAGTACAATTTATTATTATGGGGGTGGTGGCTGAAATGCTTACGAGGATTTATTACGAATCCCAAAATAAAAATCCTTTTGTAATTAAGGAAAAAATAAACTTTTAGTAAGTTATTATGATAAGGTATGTGCGGTATCGCCGGTTTTGTCGGTGCAGGTAATCGACAGATTTTAGAAAAGATGGTTGAATCTATCAAATATCGCGGTCCAGATGACCGCGGCTTTCTTGTTAAGAACAATGTTGGGCTTGGACATGCTCGTTTAAGTATTATTGATTTGAGTTTTGCCGGGCGACAACCGATGTCTAATTATCAAGAAACAGTGTGGTTGGTTTTTAATGGTGAAATTTATAATTTTAAAGAATTACGCATAGAGCTGCTCAAAACCGGAAAGTATACTTTTAAAAGTCAAACCGACACAGAAGCGCTTATTTATTTATACGAAGAATACGGAATTTCTTTTTTGAAAAAACTAAACGGCATGTTTGCCATTGCGTTATATGATTTTAAAATTGGTAAATTGATTTTAGCTCGTGACAGGATTGGAAAAAAACCATTATATTGGGGGTTGTTTAATTCCACTTTAATTTTTGGTTCCGAGCTCAAAGCGATTTTGGAACACCCGATAACTAAAAAAGAAATTGATTTTAATTCATTTAATCAATACTTAACTTTTGAATATGTTCCGACCCCGCACAGTATTTTAAAATCAATTTATAAATTAGAGCCGGCCACTTCTTTGGTTTTTCAAGGAGGTAAAATTAAAAAAGAAAAATTTTGGAAATTAGATTTTAACGAAAAACCCGTTTCATTTAACGAAGCCCTAAGCACAGTTGATAGTTTATTGAACCAAGCCGTAAAAAGCAGATTGATGGCCGATGTGCCAATAGGTATTTTTTTAAGTGGCGGCCTAGATAGTTCTACAATAGCTTACTATGCGCAAAAAAATAGCAGTAAAAAAATTAAAACTTTTTCAGTTGGTTTTGAAGAAAAAAGTTTTGATGAATCTGCATACGCTAAAATTATATCTAATTTTTTAGGAACAGAACATCACTGTAGCCTTTTTACTTCAAAAGAAATACTTGACACAATCCCTTATATAATAAGTTTGTTGGATGAACCTTTGGCAGATGTTTCGTTGTTGCCTACGTTTTTTCTGTCACATTATGCTAAGCGATACGTAACAGTGGCTTTAGGGGGTGATGGGGGTGATGAATTATTTGCCGGTTATCCAACGTTTCAAGCTGAAAATGTAGTTGAAATTTATAAGAAACTTCCTCATTACTTAAGAAAAAAAATAATTGAAAAAATTATTAATTTATTACCGATTCGTGATTCTAATTTTAGTTTTGATTTTAAGTTAAAAAAATTTGTGAGCGGTGTTTATAGCGACCAAAACCGCCGACATTTTAATTGGCTCGGAAGTTTTAACAAAAGCGAACTAGATCAATTGTTAAGTAGCGAGATCAGGCAAGAAATCAAAAATAAAAATGAATATTCGTCTGTTGACCAATATTATTATGAAGCGAAAGAAGCGAGTTTTAACAATAAATTACTTTATTTATACCTAAGAACTTATTTAATGGACGATGTGTTGGTAAAAGTTGACCGAGCCAGCATGTATAATGCTTTAGAAGTACGAGCGCCTTTTTTAGATTTTAATTTAGTTGAATTTTTGGCTAAATTATCATATAATTATAAATACCGACATTTTCAAACTAAGTATATATTAAAAAAACTAATGATAGATAAATTGCCAAAAAATATTGTTTTTAGACAAAAGAAAGGGTTTGGCATTCCTCTTGCAAAATGGCTGAAGGCGGATTTAAAAGAATTATGCGAAGATCTTTTATCAAAAAATAATATAGAAAAAGACGGTTTTTTAAATTTTGAATATATAACTAAACTAAAGCAGGATCATTATTCCGGCATGCGCGATAATCATAAACAAATTTGGACATTGATGGTTTGGCAAATGTGGAAAAAAAATTGGCTGTAAAATTTACAAAAGAAGTCGAAAGTCGCAATATCATGTTTAAAGTAAAACAAAAATTTTTCAATAAGTATGAATGATATTTTATTAAATAACGACAATAATTCCGAAAAAATTGTTTATAGACCATGGCTTCAGTTTGTGAACAAAAAATTTATGGTTAAAGATAACCAGTTTTTCTTTATTGAATGTCAAAATGTCGGTTTTACGCAAGGAAGCAATGATTTAATTGTAAATAAATTAAAATTATTATTTAAAAAGTTTCCAAAATTATTTAATTTAGTTTATATTCTTTTTGGTGTAATTTTTATTGGAAGAAACGCGCAATATGCGATAAGAGCAATTGGAACCAGTGGTTTGATTTTGAATTTGGGCTCCGGGGTTAAGAAAATACGAAAAGATGTGGTCAATGTTGATTTTTATCCATTTGATGGAGTTGATATTGTCGCTGATATATCGGAGTTGCCTTTTATTGATAACTCAGTTGACGCGGTTGTTAGTGAGTTTGTTTTGGAGCATTTACCTAATCCAGAAAAAGTTGTTAAGGAGATGTTTCGCGTATTGAAGCCCGGAGGAATATTATATATTTCCGTACCGTTTGTGGCCAGTTTTCATTCCTCGCCAAATGATTTTTTCCGTTGGAGCAAACAAGGTTTAAGAGTATTGCTTAAAGATTTTCAGGAAATAGAAAGCGGTATTAGATGCGGTCCGACATCCGCTTTAGTTTATGTAATAAGTGAATGGCTTAGCACTGTTTTAAGTTTTGGTATGACAAAAATTCAGCAGATTCTTTTTATGATTTTTATGATATGTTTTTCTCCTTTAAAATTGTTGGATTTTGTAATTTCAAAGGCGCCAAGTAGCGAGAACATCGCTTATGGTTTTTATTTTATTGGTAAAAAAATATGAATATAGCTTTAATTACCCCTCCCTATGATTTAATAAGGAAAGGATATGGATCCAAAAAGTTTATTAAAATTGGATTTTTTCCTCCTTTGGGAGTAGGATATTTAGCCACCCCATTATTAAAAAAGGGTCACAAGGTTAAAATAATTGATTGTCCGCCGTTAGAGTATCAGAATGAAGATGTTAAAAGAGAGTTAATTAATTTTAAAGTAGATCTTATCGGAGTTTCATCTTTAACCGCTTCAGCGCAAGAGGCCTATTCTTTGATTAAATTTCTTAAGGATAGTTTTCCAAAAGTTCCGATAATTTTTGGTGGTGCCCACGTAAGCTGTTTTTCAGAAATTATTACAAAGGAAGTGCCGATGGTTGATTGCCTTTGTTATGGCGAATCGGAAACAATCCTAACAAAAATAGTAGATTCTTTTGAAAAAGACGGTAAAATAGACAAAAACATACCAGGCACAATGTTTAAAAATGAATGTGGAAATTTTGTTAGGAATTCGCCAATGATGCCTATAATGAATTTAGACGAGATATTGCCTCCCGCATACGAACTTTACGATTATAAAATTTACAGCCCGCTTCCTTTGCAGTATAAAAAATATCCAGTGGCTAATGTTATTACATCCAGGGGGTGTCCGTGGGGAAGATGTACTTTTTGTTTCTCTTCGGGAAAGGCGTCTCAAATATATAGACGACACAGCCCGAGCCGAGTGATTAATGAATTGAAAATTTTAGTCAATGAGTTAGGAATAAAAGAAGTAACATTTTGGGACGATAATTTTTTGATAAATGAAGTTTGGATAAATGAATTTTGCGATCTTTTAGATCGTTCCGGGTTAAATATTCCTTGGTCAGCTTGCGGCAGAGTAAACACAGTTACAAAATCAATGTTGGAAAGATCTAAAAGGTCAGGCCTTTGGTGTGTTTTTTACGGATTTGAAACTGGAAACGAAGATTTACTTTTACGTATAAAAAAAGGCGCAACGTTAGACCAAGCCAGGCAAGCTGTAAAATGGACTAAAAATTTAGGCATAGACATCCGCGGATCATTTATGTTGGCCTTGCCTGGCGAAACTCCAGAAAAAGCCCACAAAACGATTAGATTTGCTAAAGAATTAGATGTGCCGTTTGCTCATTTTTTATTAACTTTTCCAGAGTGGGGGACAAAATTATATGATGATGCCATTAAAAGCGGACAAGTGGTTAACTCGTACAAGGGAAGAACAGGAGTCACATACATTCCGGAAGGATATAAGGATGCGGATGAAGTAAGAAATATGCAAAAAGAAGCTTATAGGTCGTTTTATTTTCGTCCATCATTTATTTGGAAACATTTTAAAAGATTAAAAAGTATTGATATTGTTAAGCAGTACTATAAAGGTTTAAAATATATTTTAGGAATTAGCCAATAATTTATGAAATTAAAAGAAAATAAAATTTTATTTATAATTCTATTGATAGCCTTTTTTTTACGTTTAGGAGGGATTTTTCACGGTTACCCTTTGATGGTTTTTAGTGATGAAGGCGCAACATTGTTGGCTAGTTTAAAAATGATAGGTACTTTTTCTCTGCGCGCTGGCAATGCATTAGGTTATTATTATCCAGCTCTGCTTTCTTATGTTTTTCTACCATTTCTTTCTTTTTTTATTGGTATTTGTCGATGGTTGGGGGTTTTTACCGATATTCAGCAGATTAAAGAAACTGTACTTTTAAATATAGGGTTTTTTGCTCCTCTAATAAGACTCGTCTCAGTATTATTCGGAACAGCTACGGTTTATTTGGTGTATAGAATAACTAAGGCATTATTTAATAAATCAATTGTTAGTTTATTGGCGGCCTGGTTTTTGGCCGTAAGTTTTTATCATTCTGGTGTTTCTCATTATGGTAATACTTGGACAATCCAGACCTTTTTCTATTTGTTAGTGCTTCTTTGGGCCATAAATTTTTTAAAAAAATCAACTATTTCTTTTAGGGATTATATTTATGGAGCCTTGTTGGTTGGTTTATCATTTGGAATCAATTTTGTCGGTATCATAACTTATACTTGGTTTTTAATTGTTCATTTTTTAAAAAATAGAAACAAAAATTTAATAAATACCTTTTTAATAAATAAAAATTTTTGGCTGGCAAATTTTATTTTATTAGCCTTTATCGCCATCATTTATTGGTTAAATCCCGCAGGTTTAAATAATTATTTTAATAGAATAACCGTATCGGTTCCGCGAGATAACTACGCTTCGTATCAGTTGTTTCATGCCAGCACCCTGTCCGGCTTATTTTTTTATCTTAAGAATGTGTTTTTTGTAGAGCCTTTCCTCTGTGTATTTTTTTTGGTGGGCAGTTGGATGTTGTGGAAAAAAGAAAAGACGGCATTTCTATTGGTTTCTGTCGGCGCTCTGCTCTATTTGGCATTATTATCGCCGCAGACTGGATTGTTAATTAGATATGCTTTGCCGCTAGACCCATTGTTAGCTATTGTTTCAGCCTATTTTTTATATGAACTTTTTAGTGTTTACAGTAAAAAATTAGGCATAATTTTATTAGTTGTTGCTTCGCTTTATGTGTTGATGTTTGGCGTATTATTTAATTTACGTTTAATGAAAATTGACACAAGAGTGTTGGCTAGAAATTGGATATTAAGCGATCTGCCGTCAGGATCAAGTATCAAAAATTATGATTTAGCGGATGAAATAAATTTAATAGAAGATAAGGCCAGCATTAATTTGATACAAAATTATTTGCCAGGACTACTTTCTACAAGGAGGAAATATTTGTTTGCTTTGGAAGAATATCAATATCCAAAACCGAATTTTTTTGTTTTAAATTATGAATTACCGGCTGGAATTTTACCAAAAACTGATTATATTATTTTAAGCGATATTGAAAAAAAAGATTTGGATAGTAAAGCAGGGACGATTTTGGATGAGTATTCTTTAATTAAGCGTTTTTATCCTGTAGAAACGCCAATTAATGGTGTTTGGCCCGGTTATTATGAACTTGGAGCCCCTTTTAATCACTCTATGTTTAAACCGTTAATGTTATTTAGATTGTATGGCATGGGACCGTATGTTGAAATTTATAAAATAAAATCATCGGAATGAAAATTTTGTATATCACAAACAATCTAAGCGGTTCAGATGGTTGGAGTAGGTATAGCATTGACATTGCTAAGGCGTTTGATGAACAAGAAACATTGTGGGTAGTTTCAAATAAATTAGAAAATAAATTTAGTCAGAAGAAATTATTATACGAACCGTTGCGATATCTATCAAACATTTTTTGGGTTTTTGTTTCCGCCGTAAAGATAAATAAAACTATAAAAAGTTTTTCTCCCGATGTTGTTCATTTTTTGGTTGAGCCGTATCTAATGGTTTTACCTTTTTTGAATATAAAAAAAGCAAAAATCGTTTCCACAGTACATGGGACATATTCATTTTTGCCAAACACCAGAAAAAATGGAATTAAAAAAATTATTTTATTATGGTGGATAAAGTTTATTTATAAAAAGATAGATAATATAGTTGCTGTTAGCAATTACACGAAAAATTATTTGATTGGATGTTTAAACGATTATCATATTAAAGGCGTAAAAGAAAAAATAACCGTTATAAGCAATGGAGTTGATTTTTATAATTTTTATCGCGCACGTGAAAAAAAATATATAACTAAGACGAAACATATATTATTTGTAGGCGCGGTTAAGAGGAGAAAGGGATTGCATGAAGCGATTAACGCTTTAAAATTTTATAACGATAATTTTTCAAGCGATTTTGTTTTTGATATTGTAGGATATTATAAAAAAAAAGATAAATATTATTTGTATTTGAAATCGTTGATAAATTCATACGAATTGGACGACAAAATTAAATTTAAAAATAGAGTTGACGAATTAATTTTACGTGATTATTATGTTAAAGCTGATTTGTTTTTAATGTTGTCCACAAAGGAAGAAAATAAATTTGAAGGATTCGGACTGGTTTATTTGGAAGCAAACACCTATGGCGTTCCTTGTGTAGGCGCCAAATATAGCGGGGCGGAAGACGCTATTTTGGATGGAAAAACCGGTTATTTGGCGGAAGCGAATTCTAGAAAGGATGTGTCCGATAAAATTAATTTGGTTTTGGATAAACATACTATTAATTCGGATGTTTGCGTAAGTTGGGCAAAACAAAACGATATAAAAATAAAAAGCAAGGAAATATTTGAAATATATAAAAAAATTAAATAAATTTATGAGAATTTTTCAAGGATTGTATAAAATTAAAGAAGATTTTAAATGGTTATTCGGTTATCCGATTGTGGATTTTTTTACTGATTCGTGTGTTAATTATGATAAGTATTGGGAGAAAAGAGGTCGTAACAGTCGTCCTTTTTTGTCAAAATGGCAGAAAAAAAGAGCTGTCTTTGTTTTAAAATCAATTGAAAAAGGTTCCACAGTATTGGATTTAGGATGCGGAGACGGCATCCTTTTAAAATATCTTCAAGAAAAGGCAGAAATTAAAGGATGTGGCGTGGATTCAAGCGATAAGATTTTAAACCAGGCAAAATCCATAGGAGTTTTCACTATAAAAATGGATATTATTGATATAGACAATATAAAATCACTATCAATATTTGATTATATAACATGTTTTGAAATTATTGAACATTTGTCTTGCCCAGAAATTTTGCTGAATTGCTTAAAAGGAAAAGTGCGCAAAGCTATTTTTTTTTCCATTCCAAATACAGGATATTATGCGCATCGTTTAAGATTACTATTCGGCAAATTTCCATTACAGTGGGCCGGGCATCCGGGCGAACATTTGCGTTTTTGGACGCTATCAGATATAAAATGGTGGGTAAAATCATTAGGTTTTAATATTGAAAGTTTGGAATTATACGAAGGATTTCCCATATTAAATAAAATATTTCCGTCATTATTTGCGCAAGGTATATTACTAAAAATAGTTGATAACAATAAAGTGAAAAATAATGCGAAATAAAATTATGAGAGTTTTTTTGGTTTTACTGAAAATTAATTCTAATTGCCAGTGGCATGTTGGATTGTCTTATATTTCCGCCGTGCTTAAAAAAGGAGGGCACGACGTGGAACTGTTTGAACTTGAAAATTTTCATGAACAAAATCATTTTTTGTTGGAAAGAATAAAAGAATTCCGTCCAGGAGTAATTGGCATATCCTCCAATTCTCATCAGTTTAAATATGTTGATATTTTGGCAAAAGAGATTAAAGATTGCGTGTCAGTTCCGATATTTTTAGGTGGAGTTCATACAACTTTGAACCCGGAAAATATTAAGGAACTGAAATATGTGGATGGTGTTTGTATCGGAGAGGGAGAAGAAGCATTTTTGGAATTGGTAAATGCCATAAATAATAAACGAAATTTAACGGATATAAAAAATTTTTGGATAAAACACGGAGGTGAAGTTATAAAAAACACCAGCCGTCCTTTAATTGAAAATTTGAATTTTTTACCATTTCCCGATCGTTCAATTTTTAATTATTTTAAAGAGAAAAAAACTAAAAAAGTACCGCGTTTTATTTTTTCCCGCGGGTGCCCTTTTGACTGCGCTTATTGTTGTAACCACGCGATAAAAAAAGTTTATAAAGATTTAGGAAAATATGTTAGATTCAGGACTGTTAATATGGCCATCGCTGAAATTGAAGCGGAGCTGCAAAAATATAATTTTTCTCATTTTAAATTAGACGACGATACCTTTTCTTTAAATAAAAGTTGGTTAAAAGAATTTTGTAATACAATTGCGATCAAAAATTGGAATTTAACTTTTGAATGCAATGTTCGTCCTGGCACAATTGACGCGGAAGCGATGAATGCTTTAAAAAAAGGCGGATGTACTTTGGTAAAAATTGGTATAGAAACCGGGAATGAAGCATTAAGAAAAGAAGTGCTGAACAGAAAATTTTCAAATCAAGATATAATTAAAACATTCAAAATAGCTAAAGAAAATGGCATAAAAACCTTTTCTTTTAATATGATTGGCATACCTGGTGAAAATCGTACGACAATTAAAGAAACCATTGATTTAAACGCAAAAATAAAGCCGGATTTTATGCAGGTAACCATTTTTTATCCTTATCGTGGAACTGTTTTGGGGGATGAGTGTTTTCGGAAAGGGTATGTGGAAAGATTCTCTGAAGATTCGTATATGGAAAAATCTTCTTTAAAATTACCAGGTATTTCAAGACACCTGATAGAAAAGTCTGCTAAAAATTTTAAGTTTAAAGTATATTGGCATTATGACAAAAAAAAAGCGTTAAAAGAAGCTATTTTAATAGTAAAAATGTTTATTTTGTCTAATTTTGTACTTTGTTTTGTTTTTAAAAAAGCCCGTATTTTGGTTAAAAACATTAAAAAAATTAGGTTGACTTTAATCAGAAAAATGATAAAATAGCCGCATATTTAAAAAAATTTATTTTATGAATATTATTGCTATTATCCCCGCTAGAATGGGTTCTACCCGTTTTCCGGGTAAACCGCTGGCTAAAATTAATGGTATCCCAATGGTCGGTCATGTTTATTTTAGGAGCAAAATGAGCAAGATTCTTTCTGATGTTTATGTGGCTACTTGTGACAAAGTAATTGCGGATTATGTAGCTTCAATCGGTGGCAAGGTAATTATGACAAAGAATGCGCACAAGCGAGCTAGCGACAGGGTTGCGGAAGCTGCGCAAAAAATAGAGCAGGAAACCAAAAAAAAAGCAGATATTATTGTTATGGTTCAAGGAGATGAGCCGATGATCGTGCCGGAAATGATTAATGCCTCGCTTCGTCCATTGATAAAAGACCCGTCTTTGCGAGTGGTTAATTTAATGAGTAAAATTCATAATGTAGAAAACCATAATGACCGCAATGAAATAAAAGTTGTTGTTGATAAAGAAAATAATGCTTTATATTTTTCTCGAGAGGCGATTCCAACTCGTTGTAAAAACTGCAATAAAATTACAATGTATAAACAAGTTTGTGTCATTCCTTTTCGTAGAAATTTTTTGTTTGAGTTCAGCGCTCTCAAACCGACACCGTTGGAGATAGCAGAGTCAATAGATATGTTGCGTGTGTTGGAGCATGGACAAAAAGTCCGTATGGTTCTATCACCGGTAGAAAATACATTTAGCGTTGATACGAGTGAAGATTTATTAGAAGTGGAAAAATTAATGAAAAATGATCCGCTCATTGTTAAGTACAAAAAATATTAAAAAATTAAATTAAGGCAAAATTATTTTATGCCTGAAATAAGTATAATTATTCGGACATTTAATGAAGAGAAACACTTGCCAGTTCTTTTAGAAGCGCTATCAAAGCAAACTTTTAGAAATTTTGAAATAATTTTGGTTGATTCCGGTTCCACCGACAAAACACTTTTAATTGCTCAAGATAAGTGTAAAAAAATTATACGGATTCATAGCCGTGATTTTACTTTTGGTTATTCTTTAAATGTCGGGTGTCGTAACAGTTTGGGAAAATATTTTGTTATTATTTCCGCCCACGCTTTTCCATCAAATAATAAATGGCTGGAAAATTTAACAGCGCCATTTATTGATGAGAGTGTGGTAATGACTTATGGCAGGCATATAGGAGCGGAACAAAATAAGTTTTCTGAAAAAAGAGATTTTAAAAAATATTTTTGTTCATCGGAAAAAAATTTGCACCCATTCTCTTTTTTTGCAAATAATGCGAATTCAGCAATAAAGCGTTCTGTTTGGGAAAAACATCCATTTGATGAGTGTCTGACCGGCTTAGAAGATATTGCTTGGGCAAAAAAAACACAAGATTTAAATTTAATAACAAAATACGTTCCGGAAGCAGTTGTTTATCATATTCACGAAGAATCGTGGGATAAAATTTATAATCGTTATCGTCGTGAAGCGATTGCTGCCCGCCACATCGGTTTACCACACCCGCCGCTAGCTTCCCCAAGTTTTAAAAAATTTATTACTTATATATGCGGAGATATTTTTGATGACTTAAATAATTTTAACCGAAATCGTTTAAAAGAAATATTTTTATTTCGTTTTTACCAATGGATTGGCACTCGTCATGGCTGGTTTCATAATAAAAATAATCGCAGTTTTACCTTAAAAGACAGAGATAGCCTATATTTTTCCGGCGCGAATAATGGAGTTGTTGTTTTAGATAAAAATTGCGCGCAATGGAAAGAAATTGCAATGCCCGAGGTTAAACCAGGCGATGTTTTGGTAAAAGTAGCTTATGTAGGAGTTTGTCAGACCGATTTGGAAATTTATAAAGGCGAACTCGGCTATTATAAACATGGGATAGCTAAATACCCAATTATTCCCGGTCATGAATTTTCAGGTGAAGTTGTTAAAGTTGGCGCAAATAATCAAAAGACTTTTAAAATTGGCGATAAGGTTGTAGGCGAATGCGTTATTTCTTGCGGAAATTGTTCGTTTTGTAGAAAAGGGAATCGCGTTGCTTGCGTTGAAAGAAAAGAAATCGGAGTAATGAATCATGACGGAGCTTATTCAAAGTTTATTGTTTTGCCGGCACATTTTTTACATCACATCCCGGAAGAGTTGGATTTAAAAGTCGCTTGTTTAGCCGAACCTTTAGCAGTAGTGTTACGTGCCGTTAGAAGAGTAGAACACAGAATAAAATTTGCGAGTCGGTGCGCTGTTGTTGGCGCTGGACCGATTGGCAATTTTTGCGCGCAAATTTTAAGCGCGCTTGGTCATACAGTAAAAGTTTACGATAGAAATGAATCAAGGCTTAAATTTTTTAAAAAAAATATTATAACCAGTAGCGCTACATTGGAAGATTGCGCAGATTATGATTTAATTATTGAGGCGAGCGGAAATTTAGATGCTTTGAGCCGTGTTTTAACAAAAAGTCAAGCAGGTTCCACAGTCCTTTTATTAGGTTTTCCTTACGGTAAATTAAAATATAATTTTGAGGATGTCGTCGGTAAAGAAAAAACAATAATAGGTTCAGTTGGTGGTTCTAATGAAGATTTTGTAAAAGCTTTGCAGATTTTGTCAACCTTAGATACTGTTAATTTTTTAAAAGCAGTAGTCCCTATTAAAGAGTTTTTGTATGCTTGGAAGTTGCATTCATCTAAAGAGTATTTAAAAGTTATATTATCTGTTGGTTAAGTTGATTAAAAAGTATGGAGAAGCGATTTATAGACGTTACATTGCCAATTGATAAAGGCATGCCGATTTGGCCTGATAGCACAGGGATTAATTTTAGTTGGACACATTGTTTGAACAAAGGAGGAATGGTTAATTTGACGCGATTAGACATGGATGTTCATGCCGGTACTCATGTGGAGGGACCTTTACATTATTATGCTAATGCGATTTCGGTTGATGAAATTCCTTTGGAAATTTTTTTAGGAAGAGCTTTGGTCGTTGATTTACCGGCGGTAGATAAAATAACGGCAAATGATTTAGAAAAATTGAGTTTACCAAAAGGTATTAAACGTTTGCTTTTTCGGACAAAAAATTCCGAACTCTGGAAAGATTTTAAACAATCATTTTATGAAGATTTTGTCGGTCTTTCTTCTAGCGCCGCGCAATGGGTAGTTGACAAAAAAATAAAATTAATCGGAATTGATTATTTATCTGTAGCGAATTTTAAGCAAGGAAGATCGGTGCATAAGATATTGTTGAATGGAGGCGTGGTTGTTTTAGAGGGTTTAAATTTGCTAATGGCTCCAGCCGGTGAATACGAAATTATCTGTCTTCCTGTCAAGTTAATCGGCAGAGAAGCGTCCCCGGCTCGTGTAATTTTAAAAAAATTATGAGTATTAAAAAATGGAAAATTTTAGTATCCGCTCCATATTTTCAATTGGTACTGGACAAATACCGCGATTTTTTTGATGAACACGAAATTAAGTTGATAGTGCCACCGGTCAACGAAAGGATGTCAGAAGAAGAATTACTGAAATACATTTGCGACATTGATGGCGTAATTTGCGGTGACGACCGTTTTAGCGCTCGTGTGATAGACGCAGCTACGAAATTAAAAGTTATATCAAAGTGGGGAACTGGCATTGATTCTATTGATATAGTGGCTGCTAAAAAAAAAGGTATAGCAGTAAAGAACACGCCAAACGCCTTTACTAAACCAGTAGCCGATACAGCCATGGCTTTTATTTTATCTTTTGCCAGGCAGATACCGTGGATTGACAAAGAAATGAAAGATGGAAAGTGGAAAAAAATTTGTACAAATTCTTTAAGTGAAAGAGTATTGGGTGTTATAGGCGTTGGTAAAATCGGGCAGGCCGTAGCTCGTTGCGGTAAGGCATTTGGAATGCGAATTATAGGAAATGATACCAATGAAGTATCAACTGATTTTCTTCGTGAAACAGGGATGATGTTGTTGTCTCTTAATGAATTGGTTTCGCAAGCTGATTATATTACTATACACTGTGATTTGAATCCAACAAGTTTTCATTTAATCGGCGCGCCGCAGTTTGCTCTAATGAGCAACACTTCTTATGTTATTAATACGGCGCGCGGTCCGATAATAGATGAATCAGCTTTAATTCAAGCGCTAAATGAAAAAAAAATTGCAGGGGCTGGGTTAGATGTGTTTGAAAAAGAACCTTTACCGGTGGATTCTCCCTTATTAACGTTTCCTAATGTTCTTTTGACGCCGCACAATGCTAATTCCAGCCCGGCGGCTTGGCAAAAAGTACACGAGAATACAATAAAAAACTTGCTTGAAGAACTGCAAAAGTATGATAAATAATATGAACCGGCGCATATCAATTGAATCTCAAGAGGATGGTGTCATTAAAATATTTAATGAAGAAGGAAAAATGTTGGAAAAATTTTTTGTAAAAGAAAACTTACAAAGAGCATTAGATTTATTAAAAAAAATAAACGGTTTGAAGACAAAAAAAGGGGTTCCTATTTATGAAATGAGAAAATTTAAAGGAAAATCAGTTTGGGCTTTTCAACAACATAATATTTTTTGGAATTATTTGAGAAATTATGTAATGTATGAACCGATAATAAAATTTTTACACAGTTTGAGTTTTAATAGTGTGAAAATTTCGGAAAATTTAAGAGAATTGGAAAAAATACTTAAAATTAACGGTTTGATAGTGGTAAATAGTAAAGAAGCGGATGGTATTCGTAAAATTAAGATATTGTTAAAAATATTTTTAGCTAAAATTTTTTCTATAACGATAACTTTAATAGCATTTTTAAAATTATTTTTTAGTCGCTCCGGCACGTTGGTTTATACACCGGATAAATATTCTAAACATGATTGCGATTTTAGATTTGCCCCTGTTTATGATTATTTAAGAAAAAATAAAATTGATTTTATTGAAGTGTTACATACGCTTCTCGGCGGAGAATTTTATAAAAATTTTTTTAAAAGAAAGAGACCGGTTATTTATCTAGAAGCTTTAACTAATAGTTTTTTTTTAAATAAAAAAAATAATATTATTGATATTGATTTTGTTTCCATTGAACAATACAATGTTCCATATATAACGCGCCTTTTGTCTGAAATTGATAAAACGTCGCAAACAAGCATAAGGTTAATAAAAATTATAAGCTTATTTTTTAAATTAACTAAAATTAAAAGATTGGTTGCAATTGATGATGTTAGGTTTACTAACGAGCTTGTGATGGCGTGCGGATTAAATAATATAAAGACATATGCTTTTCAGCATGGACATTTTACAAAATACCATGTTGGTTGGATGAATTATGGAATACCGCAAGAGCTGTCCGTGACTTTTGATAAACTATTTGTCTGGAATGATTATTGGAAAAATATTTTATTTGATTACAGCTCTCAGTATAATGAAAAAAATGTTAGTGTCGGCGGGTGTTTGCGGAAACTGCCGAACATTTTGTATGAAAAAAGTTGCGCAAAAATTACGAACATTTCCCAAGTAAGCATCCTTCTGCCTTTTGAGGGAATGGTTGGACGAACCGGTACTATGATGGAAATTAAAAATTTTATTATAAAATTTTTAAATTTGAATGTAAAAATTTTTTTTAAAACAAGACCGGATTCTGATGTTAAAGAACAACTAAGCAATTACGGGTTAAACGATAATAACAGAGTTGAAATAGTCAGCGAAATAAACAAAGAAGTCCTTTTTAAAATAGACGCTGTCGTTGGATTATATAGTACTTTTTTAAACGAGATGATTTTTTATGATAAACCGATATTTTTAATGAAGACATCTTTTGATTTAGGGCACAGATTAACAGATGATGGGCTAGTCACACCTTTGGAAGAATGCTTTAACCCAAAAGTTATTGTTGACGGAATCAATAATTTTAGCTCAAAAAAGAAAATTGTTTGGACCGAAACAATAAATATTGAGCAGACATTGAATAAAATATTTTTTTAAATTTATCCGAGTAATAATTATTTTTTTATGTTATTAAATTACAAAAAAATCATTAGTTTATATCACTTGTTCAAAAAAGGGTACGGTAAGCATAAAACAAGAATAGCCGTAATGATTTTTTTGAGTTTTATCGGGTCGGTTATGGAGGGGGTTGGTCTCACTATGATTATCCCTCTTTTATCTTTTGTTAGCAAAGAAGGGTCTTCTAATCAAGGAGAAATATACACTACGCTTTCAAAAGCCTTTTCTTTTTTTGGAATAAATTTTTCAATTAAAAATTTATTGTTTGTAATTTGTGTTTTGTTTTTAGTTAAGGCAGTAGTACAATTTTGTTCCGGATATGTTAACACGCGTATTATAACTAGTTTTGAATTAGACAATAAAAAAGAATTGTTTAAAATGACCATGGAATCAAACTGGCTATATTTGTCTAAACAAAAATTAGGTCATTTAGTTCAAAATATTACAACTGATGTAGATTATAGTTCGCGACTGTTTAGCCTCATAAGCGGCGTGTCAATAATGATTATCAATTTGTGTGTTTATACTTTTTTAATTTTTAGTATTTCAATCCCAGTTTCTTTGTTATTGATTGTTTTAATGATTTTTATTTTCTTTTTTCTCAAACCATTATTTTATAAAAGTAGAATGCTATCGGCTAAATTAAGTTTATGGTATAAAGAATTGTCTCATTTTGTAAATCAGGTGGTTTTAGGAATGAAATCAATTAAAGCGATGTCGGTTGAAAAAAAGATTATAAAAGAAGCGGATCGTTATTTTGATGATTATAGAAACTTAACTTTTAAAATAGCATTGTTTGATAATTTAATGAATTCAATAACACAGCCCATAGGCATGCTATTCGTGTTAGCAATTTTTGTTTTTCTGTACAAGTTTGTTGGATTTGATTATGGCTCTTTTACGGTCATAATTTATGCTATTTATAAAGTTTTTACTTATTTACAAAATACTCAAGTTCAAATTCAAAGAATGAATACATTTTCTCCTTATTTGGTTAATTTATTAAAATATAAGGAACACACGAGTGTTTTTTTTGAAAAGAATGAAGGAAAAAAACGATTTAATTTTAAGAATGCTTTAAAATTTCAAGATGTTAAGTTTTCTTACGGTGAAGATAAAATTGTTTTAAACGGGATTAATATTATTTTTCGTAAAGGAGAAGTTACTGGTATTTTTGGCCCCTCAGGGTCTGGAAAAACCACGGTGGCGGATTTAATTTTGCGCCTTTACAACCAAAGCTGCGGGCATATATTATTGGATGAAGAAAATATCGCCGATATTGATATGGAAACATGGAGGAATAATATCGGTTATGTTTCACAGGACTTCTTTTTAATAAATGATACAATAGAAAATAATATTAAATTTTATAGAGACGATATTACTCACGATGATATTATAGAAGCGGCAAAGATGTCTAATATTTATGATTTTATTGAAGGATTGCCTGATAAATTCGCTACTGTAATAGGAGAAAGAGGGGTTTTGCTTTCCAACGGCCAAAGGCAAAGAATTGTTTTGGCAAGAATTTTATCTAAAAAGCCAGATATTTTAATACTAGATGAAGCCACAAGCTCTTTGGATAATGAAACCGAAATTTTTATTCAAAAAGCGATTGAGAATTTAAAGGGCAGAGTAACCATCATAGTAATAGCGCATAGATTGACCACATTGGATAATGCTGATACAATTTACGCGATAAACGAGGGTGTTGTTATTGAGAGTGGAAAACCGAAAGAGCTTTTAGCAAACAAGGACTCTTATTTCTGTAAAGTTTATAATTTAAAAGGTGTATTATAATTTATGCGTGTAATGTTAATGGAGTGGGCAAATTCACTTCCCGAGTTGGTAGATGTGGCGAGTAAATTAAAAGAAAATGGCCATCAAATTTTGTATTGGGTAAGGAACGACTCTCATTTTAAAGTGGATGAATCAGCTTTTTTCGGTACGATATTTCATAGTCACATAGAAGCCAGAGAGGGAAAGCCGGCTATTGGATTAAAATTAACCGATTTTGAACCATTGGGATCGGATATTATCTTCAATTTTTTTAATGCGGAGTCGGTTTTTATGTCTAATGTGGAGAGATATTATCCAAAAAAAGGGGCACAAGAAAAAAAACAATTATTTTATGATCTGCTTAGATATTGGTATGGGTTAACGGTCAAGCTTAAACCAGACGTGGCTATTTTTGAAGAAATTCCACACCACTTACATTCGCACGTTGCCTATTCGGTGTTAAAATTTTTCAACATAAAAATAATTATTTTAAATTCTATAGGTTTGAATAACAGATTACTCATTACATCGGATATTAAATTTAACAGCCAAAAACTTCGGTTAAGAATGAAAGAAAATTCTGACAAAGATTTTAATTTGGGAGATCTTTCCCCAGAGATAAAAATAAATATTGATAATGGGACTAACTATACAAAATTGCCAGTTCAAACGATAGCTTTATATAATGAGCAAAAAATAAAAAATAAAAATAACAATAATGTCCTTGTCGCTAAATTGATTTTTTGGTTAAAAATATTTATCAGTTTTCGTATATTTAGAATTACTTATAATTTTGTAAAAAATCGAATAGGCGGCAACGCCAAAAAAGAATACCTGAAAGCGCAAAAATTACCAGATTTTAATTTAAAATATATTTATGTGCCATTGCATTATCAACCAGAGGCGTCTACGAATATTCTTGGTGGAATGTTTGTAAATCAGATTAATCTTATAGAAATTCTCTCCGCTTCGTTGCCGGAAGGATGGAATATTTATGTTAAAGAACATCCAATACAGTTTTATGTTAATGGAATTGGGTATAATTCATATAGGTTCAAAGGATTTTATAATAGAATTTCCAATATAAAAGGAGTGAAAATTATTCCTATGGATACTGATACATTCAAATTAATTGAAGAATGCAAGGCGGTAGCCACTGTTACTGGCACTGCTGCTTGGGAATCCGTTCTTCGATTAAAACCGGCTTTGATATTTGGCGATAATTGGTTTCAAGATTGTCCGGGGATATTCAAAGTAAACAATGTGGAAAAATGCAAGGCGGCATTGAATTTTATTAAAAACGGAAGTTTTAAGACAACGAAGCAGGATATAATTCGTTTTTTATTTTCTGTTGAAGAAGCAACCATATTTGGAAATTTTTCTTTTATTAAATCAGAAGATACGGTGGATTCCGCAACGAATGTGGATAATATTTATAAATCAATTATTGAATCAATGAAATAATTTTAAATATATGTCTTTAGGTTTTTTAAAAGGTTCTTCCATTTTGATCACCGGAGGAACCGGTTCTTTTGGAAAACAATGCATTAAAGCTCTGCTTCAAAAAACAGAAGCTCGGCGAATAATTATTTTTAGTCGAGATGAATATAAACAGGTAAAAATGACCGCGGAATTTCCTGATACGGAAGGACGGTTAAGATTTTTTATTGGAGATGTTCGTGATAAAGAAAGACTAGAGAGGGCTTTCAACGATGTTGACTATGTTATACACGCCGCCGCGTTGAAGCATGTTCCGATTTTGGAATACAATCCTTTTGAAGCGATAAAAACTAATATTTTAGGATCTAAAAATGTTATTGATGCGGCGATTGACTGTCGCGTTAAGAAAGTTATTTTAGTTTCTACTGATAAAGCCGCTAACCCGGCAAATTTATATGGCGCGACTAAATTATGCGCCGAGAGACTGATGATTAGCAGTAATGTTTATGGCGCCGAAAAAACTAAATTCTCCGTAGCTCGTTACGGCAATGTTTTTGGTAGCCGAGGCAGTTTAGTAGAACTAATTAAAAAACAAATGTCTAAAGGAGAGGTTGCTTTAACTCATGAAGATATGACCAGGTTTTGGATTACTTTAGACCAAGGAGTAAATCTTGTTTTGTCGGTTTTGGAAAAAATGCAGGGAGGAGAAATTTTTGTTCCTAAAATACCAAGTATGAAGATTAAGGATTTAATTCAAATTTTAGCGCCAGGATGCAAATTAAAAATTATCGGCATTCGACCAGGAGAAAAATTACACGAAGTTTTAATAACACAGGAGGAAGCAAGGCACACGAAAGACGCGGATGATTACTACGTTATTTTACCGGAAATTAAAGGGTGGTCTATTAATAGTAGTTATGCCGAAAATAAAAATTTTTCAGATTTATATTTTAGTAGCGATAAAAATCATTTTTGGCTTGACCGAGAAGCCATAATTAAACTTCTATCCACTGTTTCTAATGAATAATAGTAATTTGAAATATGAAAAAACCATCCATTATACCTTATGGACACCAAACAATAAGAAATGACGATATAGCAGAGGTGGTAAAAGTATTAAAGTCAAACTATTTGACACAGGGTCCAAAAGTCAAAGAATTTGAGCAGAATCTTGCTGATTATTGCGGAAGAAAATATGCGGTAGTTTTTTCTTCTGGCACAGCGGCTTTGGAGGCGGCTTATTATGCTGCCGGTATTGGCGCTGGAGACGAGATAATAACGACGCCGCTTACTTTTGCCGCAACTTCAAATATGATATTGGCTCGCGGGGCGAAACCTGTTTTTGTTGATATTGATTCTTCCACCGGTAATCTTGACCCGAAAGAGTTTGAAAAGAAAATTAATAAAAAGACAAAATCGCTAGTTGTGGTTGATTATGCCGGGATGCCGGCAGATCTAAATTTGTTTAAAGAAATTTGCAACAAAAATAACCTCGTTTTTATTGAGGATTCATCTCATGCTCTTGGCGCCTCATTTGAAGGTAAAAAAGTTGGCGCTATTGCAGACATGACTATATTTAGTTTTCATCCAGTTAAATCCATCACCACAGGAGAGGGAGGAGCGGTTATCACTGGCAAGAAAGATTATTACGAAAGGCTCGTCTTATTTAGAAGCCACGGTATTATTAAAGATAAGAAAAAATTTTTTAGTAAGAGCCCGGCGGAGTGGTATCACGAAATGCAAGATATTGGATTTAATTTTCGTCTTTCTGATATATGCGCCGCGCTAGGAGTAAGCCAAATGAGAAAACTTGATAAATTTATCGCAAAAAGAAAGTTGATTGCCAAGCGTTACAAAAAAGAGCTCAGTGGTCTTAAAAATTTTATATTGCCAAAAGATATATCTGGGCGTGAATCCAGCTGGCACTTATTCGTTTTACGGATTATCCCATTAAAAAAGCATCTTCGTAATTTTGTCTTTACTAAGTTGCAAAACAAAGGAATAGGCGTCCAAGTTCATTATTTACCGGTTTATTTACACCCATATTATCAAATGTTAGGATATAAAAAGAATCTTTGCCCAAAAGCCGAGTTTTTTGCAGAATCGGAAATTTCTATACCTATTTTTCCAACCCTTTCTTTTCGAAATCAGTCTCTTATAATTAAAACATTAAAAGAAATTGATAAAATGTTGTGAAAATTATTTTTTGAAAAAGATAAAAATAATATTTATGAAAAAAGGGCAATCTCTTTGGAAAAAGGCTAAAAAAATTATTCCAGGCGGCAATCAACTTCTTTCCAAGAGGTCGGAAATGTTTTTGCCAAATGGATGGCCATCTTATTATTCTAAGGCAAAAGGAGTTTATGTTTGGGATCTTGATGGAAATAAATATATAGACATGTCAATTATGGGTGTTGGAAGTTCTCTTTTAGGGTATTCCGACGCAGATGTAAACAGCGCGGTTAAGAAGGCTGTAGACAAAGGAGTTGTTTCAACTTTAAACGCGCCAGAAGAAGTTGAACTAGCGGAGATATTATGCAAAATTCATCCTTGGGCAAAGATGGTTAGATTCGCTCGTTGTGGCGGGGAAGCTATGGCAATAGCAATTAGAATTGCCAGAGCTTACAGTGGAAAAGATAAAATAGCCTTTTGCGGCTATCATGGGTGGTCGGATTGGTATTTAGCGGCCAATCTTTCTGATGATAAGAATCTGGACGGCCACCTTCTACCCGGGTTAGAACCGCACGGTGTACCCCGTGTATTAAAGGGAACGCTTTTACCGTTTCATTACAATAAAATCTCTGAACTTGAAGATATAGTAAAGAAAAATGGTAAAAAATTAGGTGTTATTGTGCTTGAACCAATGAAGGGCGAATATCCTAAAGATAATTTTTTAAAAAAAGTGCGGGTAATTGCTGATAGAATTGGCGCAGTCCTTGTTTTTGATGAAGTAAGTAGCGGCTGGAAGATGACTTTTGGAGGGTCGCACCTCCTTTATGGCGTAAATCCAGATATTGCTGTTTTGGCCAAGGCCATAGGCAATGGTTTTGCAATGGCGGCGATTATTGGTCGGCGCGAAGTAATGCAGGCCGCGCAATCAACATTTATTTCAAGCACCAGCTGGACAGAGCGCGTGGGGTTAGTAGCCGCTTTAGCGACACTTAAAAAAATGAAACGATTAAAAGTAGCCGAAAAAATTCAAATTATTGGCAACAAGGTTAAAAAAATTTGGGTTAAAAAAGCTGAAAAACATGGGTTATTAATTACTACGGGCGGTTTGCCTCCTTTTAGTAATTTTATTTTTAATTACAGTAATAAACACCAGGCACTCAAGACGCTTTTTATTCAAGAAATGCTTGAAAGGGGTTTTCTCGCTTCCAACCAGTTTTTTCCAAGTTATATGCACACTGACGTAATTTTAAAAAAATATGAAAAAGCGGTAGATGATGTTTTTGAGATTTTGAAAGAAGCTATTGACACCAACACGGTTGAAAAGCGTTTAAAAGGACAGGTTGCTCATACCGGGTTTGCCCGGCTTAATTAAACAATAATGTTGTTATGAAAGTAAAATAGTGTGTTTGAGTTAAAAAAATGTTTTATATGAGTTTACAAAAAAGCAATTTTGTATTAGGCACAGTTCAACTTGGAATGAAGTATGGTCTTAATAATAGGCATAATCAGCCAACCCTAGACGAATCGTTCTCTATTTTAGATGCGGCTTTTGCTGCCGGCATCAACACATTTGATACTGCGTACGCTTATGGCACTGCGGAAGATATACTTGGAGCATGGATTCAAGATAGATCGTTAGCTGATAAAATTCGAATCATTTCTAAAATGAAACCGCATGTTTTGAATGATTATCCAGATGGCGCAAAAGCCATTGATGTTATTAAGACAGAATTAAAAAAAACGTTGAATCGTCTTAATCTTAATTCTATTGATGGTTATTTATTTCATTCGCCTCATTATATTTATTTGCGTCATATGGTGGATGGAATGAAGAAAATTCGCGATATTGGCGTAGTAAAAAATATTGGCGTTTCAATTTATAACGAAGCAGAGGCTTTGCAAGCGGTAGAAATGGGAATTGATTATGTGCAAGTGCCTTATAATATTTTTGATCAACGTTTGGATCGGACAGTTTTTTTTGAATTAGCAAAAAAAAATAAAGTAACCGTGTTTGCGCGCAGTCCTTTTTTACAAGGGTTGCTATTGATGCGCCCTGAACGCATGCCGAAAAACCTTTTTTATATGCGTCCGCATATGGAACAGTTTATTGAAATTGTTAAAAAATATCATTTGTCGCCAGTGGAGGCCTCTCTTATATTTGTAAAAGCGCATTGCAGAGCAGATTATATCGTATTTGGCATTGATACACTTTCCCAGTTGAAAAATAATATTGATATAATAAATAATTTTTTACCAAATACAGTGAAAGGATTAGTGGAAGAGATAGAAAATTGTTTTAAAGATTTCAATCAAGGAGCTGTTAACCCGAGTCTGTGGAGTAAAATAAAATTATGATAGTCTGTATTATACAAGCACGAATGGGGTCAACGCGTTTGCCTGGTAAGGTTTTAAAATTTATTTTAGAAAAGCCGATGCTTTATAGGCAAATTGAGCGTGTGAAACGCGCGAACACCATTGATAAAATTATTATCGCTACGACAATAAACAAGGAAGATGACATTGTCGCGTCTACGGCTCGTGAAGCTGGGGTTGATTGCTTTCGAGGTAGTGAAGCTGATGTTCTGGACCGTTATTATCATGCGGCAAAATTGGCTAAAGCCGACATTATTGTTCGTTTGACAGGAGACTGTCCGCTCTCCGACCCGGATGTTATTGATGAAACTGTTGGATATTTTTTAAAATATGCAAAAGACTTAGATTATGCTTCAAAACCGGTTAATTATCCTGAAGGACTTGACGTGGAGGTTTTTACTTTTACCGCGCTTGAACGTTCTTGGAAAGATGGAAAAAAAATATCAGAGCGAGAACATGTAACACCTTTTATATATACACATCCGGAAATTTTTAGAATTGGGGTGGCGCAACAAAGCGGTGGAAAAGATTATTCAAAGATGCACTGGTCAGTTGACACTGCGGAAGATTTTGTTTTTGTTACAAATATATTTGAAGCGTTGTACCGTAAAAATCCATTTTTTTCTAAGGATGATATAATTAAATTTTTAAAAAATCATCCAGAATTACTATTTATTAATAAAGGAGGGACTGGATACGAGGGGTATAAAAAATCTTTAAAGGAAGATAAGGTTTTTCAGAATAAAAGTTTTATTTATCAAAAAATTATTGGTTTTATTCCCGAGGTGATTTTTATTATTTCCGGCGGGACTGTAAAAGATGTTAAAAAAAATGGTTTGATAACTTACCGTTCAACAAGAAAAAACGAGGGTGATTTTTTTGGCACACTTTGGGGTGAAGCGCGAGTTATCGCAACGGCGGAACTTGCGTTGTTTTTTCCAAAAACGGAGATAAAAATTGTGGCCACAAATTTTTCTATAAATAACGAACCAACGCAAGCAGAAATCATACGGAATGAACTTGAAAAACTTTCTGTTTCTCGCAGTCGTATTACTGTGTTAGGGAAAAAATCAAAAAATACAGCTTCCCAAATATGTGAGTGTTTAAAAATTATCTACAATGAAAAATGGCGCAAGGCAGTGATAGTTACAAATGTATATCATATAGATAGAGTTTCTGCGATATATTCTCATTTGGATAGAATTTCAACCATAAGCAGAGAAGCGAAAAAAAATGCTAAATTTTTATCTTCCGAGGCTTCTATTTTTTTTATTGGGGCTGAATTGATATTACCTTTTCGTGACAAAAAATATAAAACAATAATTAAACGAGTACAGGCAACGCACGCTTACAAAAGGAGAATTAAAAACGAAAAGCAGGGTGTGGCAATGATTTTGAATGGAGAATACGGTAAATTGTTCATTAAGAAAGATAAAAAAAAGGAAAGAAAACTCCAGTGAATTCATGGTAGTTTTTTTGCCTTGCATATTTTTTTGCCTTGTATTATTATAAAGTAATATATGCGAAAAGAACGAAAAAATTTTTTTAAAAGTTTGGCAAAGCATCTGACCTACGAAACAGTAAAGGAAGTCAAAATAGGTAGTAGGTTTATAGGTGAGAATCACCCGGTTTTTATTATTGCCGAAGTAAGCGCAAATCATCGTGGTAAAATTAATAATGCTTTGCGAGCGATAGAGTTTGCAGCTGAAGCTGGGGCGGATGCGATAAAATTTCAGCATTTGACTCACGATAAAATTGCCGCCGATACATTTGTTTATGATAACAACGAAGACAAGCCAATAGGAACAATGTCTGGCTTATATAAAACCGCCGAGTTGCCTTATGAGTGGACGAATACTTTAGTCGCGCACGCTAAAAAAAATAATATTACTTTTTTATCAACCCCATTTGATAAGGGCGCAGTGGATTTACTTGATAGGGCGGGGGTGCCAGCATTTAAGATTGCTTCCTACGAATTAACCGACGATATATTTCTTCGTTATGTTGCTAAAAAAGGTAAACCAATTATTATTTCAACCGGAATGGCTTATCTGGAAGAGGTGGCGCATGCAGTACGAATAATACAAGAGGAAGGTAATAATCAAATTATCATTTTGCATTGTATTTCAATCTACCCGCCGAAAAGTTTTAAAGATTTAAATTTGCGCGCCATTAAAACACTGCAAGAATCTTTTCAGCTTCCAGTTGGTTATTCTGACCATTCTACGCCGCCTTATTTATCGGCGCCTATTACAGCGGTTGCTTTAGGCGCCTGTATTATTGAAAAGCATCTGACTGACAATCGCGATGGCGGTAGTAACGATGATCGTAATTCATTGACTTTTGGCGAGTTCAAGCGTATGGTAGAGGAAATTCGTCGCACCGAGCAATCTCTTTCAGAGTGCGGCATTAAGCAGCCGGTAGTTTATTCTAAACACATAGGAGATGAAATAGCTGACCGTTGGGCTCGTCGTTCGCTTTATGCTGCCAAAGATATTCCAGCAGGCGCAATTATAACTGAAAATGCGATAATAACTCTTAGGCCGTTTGGTGGCATTGATCCAAAGGACTTTCAAATTATAAAAGGAAGAAAAACACAGCGCGCAATCAATGCTCGTTCACCTATTACTTTTGATGATTTTTTTACATAATCATAAATTAGATGTATTTTTTATAAAATTAATTAAATTAATTTAATTTAAATAAGAAAATATGAAATATTGCAAAAAATGTGTCAATCCGGAAAATGTTTATGAAATGAATGATTTTGATGAAAATGGGGTATGCGGTATGTGCAGAAATTGGAAGAATTATGATGAAGTTTTCGCAGCCGAACAAAAAAATAAAGAAAAAAGATTCATTGAAATTTTAGAAAGATACCGCAGCAAAGATGGCAGTAATTATGATATGATAATTCCCGTTAGCGGCGGAAAGGATAGTTTATATCAGGTTCATTTATTGAAAAAAGTGTATGGTTTTAATCCTCTTTTGGTTACTTTTAATCATACATTTAATACAAAAACGGGCATTTACAACATGACCAATATGGTGGAAAAACTAGGCGTGGATCATATTAGATTTACTCCTAATCCACAGCTTATCTCTAAAACTTCAAGGCTTTCCTTAAAGAAATTTGGTGATATTTGCTGGCATTGCCATTGTGGTATTTTTACCTTTCCTTTAAGAATAGCCGTGGCTTTTAAAATTCCTTTGCTTATTTCCGAACACAAATATTATGGTTTGCTTTCCGCGGATGAAGAAAATAAATTTCAACCCAATCTTAAAGACAGATTATTTGCTGTCCGCGCCGAGGCTAAAGATATGGTTGATAAGGAATTAGGAATTGAATTAAAAGATCTCGTTCAATGGCAAATGCCTTCGCAAGAAGAAATTGATAAAGTTGGTGTCCGCGGTTTGAGTATCGCCGAATATATAAAATGGGATTCTAAGGTGATAACGGAATTTCTTATTAAAGAATATGGATTTAAAACTAAAGAACACGATAGAACTTATGATTGTTACGCCAATGCCGAATGCCATCATTGCAGCGGTACGCATGATTATTTAAGATATTTGAAATCAGGCTATGGCAGAGTAACCGATGATGTAGGTATAGATATAAGAAAAGGATTAATGACCAGGGAAGAAGGTATAAAAATGGTTGAAAAATTTGATGGTGTTAAGCCAAAAGATTTAGACATATATTTAAAGCGGGTAAACATGACTGAAGAAGAATTTATGAAATATATGGAAGATAAGCGCGAAGAATCCGTATGGTTCAAAGACAGCGATGGTCAGTGGCAAATTAAAGATTCAGTTTCTAGACACAAGAATGATCAAGGTGTGGAAAAAGTAATATCACCCTTGAGTAGAGTGGACAGTTATAAAAGAATCAGCAACCCGCTTGATGACGAAATAGAAAAACATATTATAATGTAATGGAGATTGTCAAAGCGCGGCTTATCCGATATTCCGTTTCCTTTTCATTTTAAATATGAGAACGAAGGAATTTTGGGTAAGCCGTTTTCAGTGTTATCAATTTTTAAAAAAATAATCATGTCAAATTATGAAAGAAACTGACATTAGAGATGATAAATACGCTGAAAAAATCAAATATTACGCCACTGAAGATAAAAAAGTACTAATGAAACACGAGAAAGATTTTGTTAAAGTCTCTTGTCCGGCTTGCGGAAAATTAGACGCAAATTTTGCCTTTATAAAATTAAGAATTCAGTATTTAGAATGTAATAACTGTAGAACTATTTATGCCAGTCCGCGCCCGACACAGGAGATATTAAAAGAGTATTACCAAAAATCAAAAAATTATCAATTTTGGAATAAATACGTTTTTCCAACTTCTGAAAAAGCGCGGCGGGAAAAAATATTCAAACCTCGAGTTGATTTGTTAATAAAATATTGCAAGCTTTCTGGTATTAAATCAGGAACACTTATTGAAGTGGGGGCGGGTTTTGGGACTTTTTGCGAAGAGGTTAAAAGTAGAAATTTTTTTAAGCGAGTAATAGGAATTGAGCCAATTCCTGATTTGGCTGAAAGTTGTCGCAAAAAAGGTATTGAAATCATTGAAAAACCAGTTGAGGAGGTGAAGTTAAAAAGTATCAAAGCTGATGTCATTGCGTCTTTTGAAACATTAGAACATCTTTTTAACCCCAGGGATTTTATCTTATCTTGCAGCAAGCTTTTAAAAAAGGGAGGATTGCTTGTTTTGTCTTGTCCAAATATGTTTGGATTTGACACTTTAGTCCTGAGGGAAATGTCAAAAAGCGTGGGAGGGGAGCATATTAATATGTTTAATCCAGAATCAATAAAGATATTAATGCAGGATTGCGGTTTGGTAGCGCTTGATGTAAAAACTCCGGGAAAATTAGACGCAGAACTGGTACACAAGGCCATCATAATAGATAATTTTAATATGGATGATCAATATTTTTTAAAGCATCTTTTAGTTGATCGTTGGGATGATATGGGAGATAAATTTCAGAAATTTTTATCAGACAATTTGTTATCTTCCCACATGTTCTCGGTGGCAAAAAAATAAATTATGATTAAATTATTATTTTTAGGGTGTAATTTTGACCAACTGCCATATTTAAAAATTGCTAAACAGAAGGGCTATTATATTGTTGGCACAGATTTAAACAACCATGCCCCTGGAATTAAATATTTAGATAAATACTATCGGGTTGGTTATGAAGACGCGAAAGGGTTGGTTGATTTTGGCAAAAAAGAAAAATTTTCATATGCTGATAAAGTTTTTACAGCTTCCAGCCAGTTTGCTTACATCGGAGCCAGCGCTTTCGCAAAAAAATTTGGAATTAAATTTATCAGCCCAAAGACAGTTGATTATTGTTTAAACAAGATTAAACTTTATCAATTATTTAAAAAGCAAAACTTGCAAGTTCCGGAATGGGCAATAGTTAAGAGGCAAAAAGAGCTGAAAAAATATGTTAAAAAGTGGGGTGTTTGTTATCTTAAATCTGATTATGGCAAGTCTCCACATTACTGTTATAGAATTGCAGGCGGTCATTTTCCCACATTGCCCTTAAAACGCGATCGTTATTTTAGAAAATATTTTATTATTCAAAAAGAAATTATAGGTAATCAGTTCAGAATTAATTGGATAAACGGACAATTGATTTGTTTTTTTAAAGTTTCCGATACCATATCCGTGCCCGCTCATTTTATCGATTTTGGCGATAGAATATGTAAAAACATTAGAAGTTTAATTTTTAAATTAGGCTTACAGAATCATTTGGTTAAATTTGATATTATTTATAATAAGCAAGGGTGTTATTTTATAGACATTGGTTTAGAACCGCCGATGAGACTAAAATTATATTTGGAATATTTAGGTTATAATTTTGAAAAAATATATTTGGAACAAGTTGTAGAAAATTTTTACAATTTTCCACTGTCGGATAATCTTCCAAATGATTTAATAATAAAGAATAAAATTGTTAAAAAATTATAAAAAATTTTAGAATGAATTTAATTATTATAAATTCTGGTCAAAAATTTTTTTTGAAGAATTGTCTAAACAGTTTAATAAATACCACTAACTTGGTAAATTTTGATATTCATGTAATAAAAGAAAGAGAATACAGAGAAGTAACTTTTAATACCATTTTAGAAGGATATACTAGTCAAGATATTTTAATTTTCGGTGATGATATTGTTTTTACAAAAGGTTGGTTTGAATTTTTGATGGCAAATAAAAAAAATGGTGACATTATTGGTTTTTCCATGCTTTATCCAGGGACGGATAAAGTTCAAGATACTGGTTATGATTTAGTAAAAATTGATAACGAAATTATTTTAAAACCTAAAAACAGGGGAAAAAAGAAAGAAAAAATAAAAAAGTTTAATTTTAGAGAATGCGATTCTTCAAGCGGCTGCGCATTGTTTATAAAAAAGAATGTGGCAGAAAAGATTCGTTCCATGCCAGTTAACGGTATGAACCGCTGGGGAGAGTTTTTATACATGAATGAAGCTAAAAAGAAAGGATTTAAGGTCATAGTTCTTGGCCATTATTTATACCATCATGGTAAGAGTACTAAAATTAACCCGAATAAATTATTGAGCTCGGAAAGTTATATGTTGGAACAAAAAATGTGGAGGAAAATTGTAAAACAATATATTAACAAAGAACAAATCAAAATTCAATTAAAGAAAGTTTTGTCAAAAAAAATCAGGAGCATACTATTATCAAAAAAGAAAATTTTATTTTATGGAGCAGGCACAGTATCGGAATTTATTTTAAAAGAATTAAAAAGCGAGTTAGATTTAAGGTTTGTTGATATTTGTTCCGGGTTGTCTGAAGAAAAAGAAAAGATTTTTTGCGGAAAAAAAATCAGTTTCTATAAAAATGTTGATTTTGGCAATTATGATATAGTAATAGTTAGCGTTTTACAAAAAGAAAAAGTAATTTTTGATTTAATCAAAAATTTTATTGATAAAAAAAAGTTATATTATGTGGCTCAAGAAACAATAGGTTGTTTAATAAAATTTGGAATAAAACAATATGCATAATTATGTTATTGTTGTTGGCGGCGGAAAAGACAGCGTTTTTGTTATAGATAAAATTCATAGAATGGGGTTAAAAGCGATTGTTGTTGATAAAAACCCAGTCGTTCCTGGTATGATTTGCGCTGATGAAAAAATTGTTTCCAGCACTTATGAAAGCGAACCAATCATAAAAAAACTGAAAAAGTTCATAGCAAGCGGAAAAAAGATAGTTGCCATAGTAACAAGGTCGTCTGGAATCCCGGTTATAACTACAGCAAAGATAGCCGACGCTTTGAATTTGTTCGGTGCCGGTGAAGACGCCGCAAGAGTACTCACATATAAAAATTTATTTACTGATTTATGTTATGATAACGGTATACCCACCGCCAGAATTAAAATGTCAGATTTTAAAAAAAGAAATAAATATCTAACACGTTATTTTCCTTGCGTGATAAAGCCTGCGTTGGGATTAGCTGGAAAAGTTGACGTTAGGATGATAACAAAAGATTTAAAAATTGGTTCAGTTATAACTGCTGTCAAAAAAAAATCTCTAAACGGGAAGATTTTGATAGAAAGATATATCCCAGGCATAGATATAAGTTTATTTTCAGTTGTGTTTAATGGTGTCTTATGCCCATGCTTTTTTTTGAGAGAGCTAAACAAGTTTGACAAAGAAGGAAAAATTAAATTTAAAGGTTTTTGTTTTTGTAGTAAGTTAAAGAATATTGAAAAGAAAAGGATGATTAAAATAGCGCAAAAAGTTGTCAAAGTAGCCGATGTTGGATTCAGTCCGTTTCTTATATCTTTTAGATTAACTAAAGAAGGGCTGGCGGTTCCGATTGAAGTTAATCTAGATTTTGGAGGAGAAAATGTTTTAGAAGAGTTGATTTTTTCGAGAATTGATTTTGATTTTATTGAATGTTATTTAGAATCCATAATCCATAAAGCCAAGCCTGATATTCCTAAAATTTTTTATAAAAATTTTAGGAATTAAGAATAAAAATATTATGAAAAAAGAATCTTTAAATACAATAAAAAAAATATATGAAAGAGGTGAAAATATAATCCGTTACCTCAAAGACAATGAAATTAAAAAAAATAATTCAGACGAGATGATAATGATTAGTTATGATTTCCAAAGCGGAAGCTATGTAAAAGATGTAAAAGAAAATTTTGAATTTAATGAAAAATATACCAGAGCTATTTCAAAAGTGATTAATAATATAGGCGTAGAGTACGACTCTATACTTGAGGCCGGAGTTGGTGAAGCAACAACTTTGGCAAATTTAATCCCAAAATTAGCAACTAAACCTAAAAATGTGTATGGTTTTGATTTGGCTTGGTCCAGAATTAGGTTTGCAAAAGAATATATAGAAGAAAAAAAAATTTTGGGTTCGCATATTTTTGTTGGTAATCTTTTTAATATCCCATTAGCCGATAGCTCAATTGATGTTGTTTACACATCGCATTCCATAGAACCTAATGGCGGTAGAGAAAAAGAAGCCCTGCTAGAATTATTTAGAGTCTCAAAAAAATATTTAGTACTGATAGAACCTGCGTATGAATTCGCAAGTATGGAAGCGCAGAAAAGAATGGAAAGGCACGGTTATATAAAGAATCTGTATTCCACGGCCGTTTCCATCGGATTAAATATAGTAGAGCATAGTTTATTTGACGTATGTTCAAACCATCTTAACCCAACAGGAATTTTGATAATTAAAAAAGAGTTTAATGATAATAGGATTGTTTCAAATCCGTTTATTTGTCCAGTTACAAAAACCACCTTGGAATTAATAAAAAATTCATATTTTACAAAAGATGGTTTATTAGTGTATCCAATTATTGACGGAGTCCCCATCTTGCTAAAAGAGCACGCTGTCGTCGCTACACATTTTACAGATGATTTTAAAATTATTAATAGAGATAACGATTGTTAAAACATACTAAATAAATATCAAGATTAATAAAATTTTTTATAAGGACAATAACTAATAATTTAAAAAATATGAATCACAAATCAAAAAAATCTTTACCTTTACATAAAAAAATGAAGCTTACAGATTATATTGTAGAATTTTTAGCAACACACGGCGTAGAATGCATGTTTGTTTTTACAGGAGGCGCAATAGCGCACTTTTTAGATTCTGTATTTACTCGCAATCTTCAACATGGCGACATAAAACCTGTTTGCGTAATGCATGAACAGGCTGGGTCAATGGCGCTTGATGGTTATACGCGCGCCACGGGAAAAATTGGCGCTATGGCTGTTACCAGCGGTCCAGGCGCTACTAATTTATTAACAGGTATCGCTTGTTCTTATTATGACTCAATTCCGGGAATATATTTTACAGGGCAGGTTAGAACTTGGGAACTCTGCCAAAGTAAACAGCGGCAGATTGGTTTTCAGGAAACAGATATTGTAAGTATCGCCAAACCCATAACTAAATACGCAGTTACAATTACTGACCCGGCTACTGTTCGTTATGAGATAGAGAAAGCCTTATTTTTAGCCCAATCAGGCCGCCCCGGTCCGGTTTTAATTGATTTGCCGATGAATATACAATGGGCTGAAATAGATCCAAGCAAATTAAAATCTTATAAACCAGAACAAAAACCGCCGGAGAGCCACGAAAGAATTAACAAAAAGATAGATCTTTTGGTTAAATGGCTTCAGCAATCTAAACGGCCAATAATTATTGGCGGTGGCGGAGTACGGAATGCCGGAGCAACCAATGAACTGCTTAATTTAGCTAGATTAAGCCGCATACCGGTGGCTGTAACTTTTAATGGAGTTGATACTATTGTTCATGATAATCCTCTTTATTCCGGAGTGATAGGCACCATGGGAAATCGCGGAACAAATACTTCTATCAAAGAAAGCGATTTAGTTTTGGCGATTGGCACCCGCTTATCTTTGCGTCAGGTAAAGTCAAAACCAAAAGAATTTGTTTCTCAAGGAAAATTAATTCATGTTGATATTGATCCTAATGAATTGAATCAACTCGTACCGACTGATTTATCTTTTGCTTGCGATGCTAAAGAATTTTTAATTCTTTTGATAAATAGAATCAAAAAGGCAGGCTGTCCAAAGTTTTCGAATTGGGCAAAACAAACACGAAAAAATTTTGAAGATAATCCTTTTTGCAAGCCAGAGTACTATTCGCAGAAAAAAGGCGTAAACCCATATGTTTTTATGAATACTATTTCCGAGCAGATGGACGATGATGATATTTTAATTGCCGATGCCGGTCAAAATGTTATGTGGGCTATGCAAGCGGTTGAGGTTAGGGCAAAACAGAGGCTTTTTACTGCCGGAGCGCATTCCCCAATGGGTTATTCGCTTCCCGCAGCAATTGGAGTGGCGGCGTATTGCAAGGATTCTCGCCATGTTATTTGTACGATAGGCGATGGCGGTGTTCAATTAAATATTCAGGAGTTGCAAACAATTTTTTCATATAAATTGCCGGTAAAAATTTTTGTGATGAATAATCATTCTTACGGCGCGATTGTAGATTTTCAGGATGCTAATCTTGGGAAGCGCCATTTTGCCTCTTCTACAAAATATGGTTATACGATTCCGGACTTGTTGGCTATCGCTCGCGCTTATAAAATTCCGGCGATGGAAATTAATTCACAGCGCGGATTGGCAAAAAAAATAAAATCGGTTCTTAACAGTAAAGGGCCAATTTTTTGCAATGTAGACATGGGGTCGCGAACATATGTTACGTTGGATGTTTAAAGAATTGTTTAAAAGTTTTTTAGAAAAGTATATATGTTTAAGAAAAATATGACTAAGAACGCTATAATTACAGGAGGGAGCAGGGGCATAGGAAAAGCGATTGCTTTAGCCATGGCTAAAGCTGGCGTGAATGTAGTTTTGACATATCAAAAAAATAAATCAAAAGCTCTTGCTGTAGTAAAAGAAATAGAAAAAAGCGGGCACAAAGCAATGTGTGTAAAATTAAATCAAAAAAACAGAGAGGATATCCGCAGAGTTATCAGGGACGCTCGTAAAAGATTTGGCGAGATTAATATCTTGGTAAATAATGCCGCTGTTGCTCAAAAAAAACCATTGGAAATGATAAACGATAAAGATTGGGACAATGTGTTGGCGATTAATTTGCGAGGGCCGTTTATTTTTTGTCAGGAGATATTGCCTTATATGAAAAAACAAGGTTGGGGTAGAATTGTAAACATAAGTTCAATTGGCGGACAGTGGGGAGGTATGAATCAAATTCATTATGCCGCGGCAAAAGCAGGTTTAATCAATTTAACCAAGTCCGTGGCAAAACTTTATTCAAAATATGGCATTACAAGTAACGCCGTTGCCCCCGGTTTGGTAGCAACAGACATGACAACGCGCGCATTAAAAATAGATATTAAAAAAATAAAATTTGAACATATACCAATAGGTCGAATTGCGATTCCTGAAGAGATAGCAGGCGTTGTCGCTTTTTTGTGTTCAGAAGAAGCGTCTTATATAACTGGGCAAACTATAAACATAAATGGCGGCATGCTATTTAATTAAAAAACAATATGCGTGAAAATATTTTAGAACGTGATTCCTACTTAATCGTGCTTGGAGCGGGGTCTCAACAAGTTTCTGCTTATAAAACAGCGTCTCGACTAGGTTTGAAAACTTTAGCCATTGATTATAATCCAAAGGCCAAAGCAAGAGATTTGGCTGATAAATTTTTATTAGCAAGCATAAAAGATAAAGTAGAATGTATATCTAAACTTAAAAAATTAAATCTTCATTATTCAGGAGTTACTACCATTGGCGTTGAGGTTTCTCCTGTAGTAAGCGCCATTGCTAAAGAATTTAATTTATCAAGCGTTTCTGAAACAGTCGCCTTTAATACGACCAATAAATGCGCTCGAGCAACGGTGCTGCAAAAAGCAGGAATACCGGCGCCAAAGTTTGAAATTATCAATGAGCGTTCTTTGCCAAAAATTATTAATTATCCGCTTATCATAAAACCGTCAGACAATTCCGGCTCTAGGGGTGTTAGGATTGTAGAATCTGAAAAGGAATGGTTTGAAGCATACGACGATGCCAAATCTATTTCCGGTGATGGCAAAGTCATTGTAGAGGAGTTGCTACAAGGTGATGAAATATCAATTGAAGGGTTTGTTCTTGACGGAAAAATGATTATTGTCGGTTTTTCTGATAGAAATTATATTTCTAGTTATCATCCATATTTTATGGAAGATGGCAGCAGCAGTCCAACCAACCTGCCGCATTCTGTAATAGTTGAAGCAGAAAAAGTTTTTGCGAAAGCGGCTTATTCCTTAGGTGTTACGGAAGGTCCTTCAAAGGGAGATCTTATTGTTACCAAGGAAGGAGTTAAAGTATTGGAAATTACATCTCGTCTTAGCCCGGGATTTTCTTTGTTACTTCCGCACACAGAAGGCACGGATCCGCTTGAAGCGACAATACGTTGGGCCGTTAACATGCATATTCCACAATCTTTGCTTCAGCCCAAATTTCACAAAGCCATGGCGCATCGTTTCTTTTTTCATCAGCCCGGTAAAGTTACAAAAATAACAGGACTTGAAAATTTAAAAAAACAACCAGGAGTTATAGAGGTTATTTTTTTACGAGATTTTACAATCGGCGACATATTAGAACCACCCAATAACATTAATCGTCTTTTCTATATTTATACAGTGGCCGATAATCGTGATACGGCTATCAGATTGGCCGAGGAAGCATTAAGTACGGTGAACATACAAGTTGATAAATAATATGAGGTTTCTTTTTATTTATCCTAATTCCTGTAAATTCGGGACATTCCATATAGGAATTGGTATCCTCTCTTCCATTTTAAAAAAATATGGGCATGTAGTGGATCTATTTGACACTACTTTTATACCCGAGGGTTGCGAAGAATATGAATTTGAAAAAAAAGTAATTGAATTCAAACCCGACATGTTGGGTTTTTCTGTCAAGACTGTTGATTGTCTTTTAGCAGAAAAACTTTACGATAGAGTGGCTAAAATGAATATTCCTGCCGTGGTTGGTGGACATCACGCCACGTTAGAGCCAGAGAGTACGGCTAAAAAATTTGGGATGGTCCTTCGGGGTGAGTGTGAAATTGCCTTGCCTTTGCTCTTGGATAAATTTAGTAAAGGAGAATCAGTTTTGGATACACCTAATTTGTATTTGAAGAAAGGGGACATATTTATTAAAAATGATTTAGCGCCTCTTTTTGAGAATCTTGATGAATTGCCGTTTCCCGATTGGAAATTATTTGATAAAAGAAATTATTTTGAAAGCCCTTACTTAGATAGCGCCTTAGAGGGTTCAAAATGTCTTGGTGTTTTTGAAAAATCTCGTGGGTGTTTCTTCAGCTGTTCTTTTTGTTCTATACCAAAAGAAAGAGAAATATATGAAGGCAAGGGCGAGTGGCATCGTGAAAAGAGCGCTAACCGCCTCGCCGATGAGATACTGGCCTTTAAAGAATTATACCCGCTTGATGCTATCCATTTTATTGATGACATTTTTTTGTCACCTGATAAAAATAAAATGGCGGAATTTCGGGATGTTTTCAAGACAAGAGTTAAAATCCATTTTACTTCAAGCGAGAGAGCCGAAAGAATTGACCCGGATTTGATGCAAATGTTTAAGGACGCCGGCGGGTATCAGTTGTGGATTGGGATTGAATCCGGCGACGAGGAATTAAGAATTAAAATGTTAAACCGCAGAATGTCCGATGAAACCCTAATTAAAGCATTCCAGATTGCCAAAGAATGCGGAGTTAAAACCCGGGCCACCTCTATGCTGGGGTTGCCTAACCAGAGTTAATAGAACTTTTGGTGGGGCTGAAAAGTGCGTTTTGTGGCATACTACAGCTAAAAAACTAACTAATTATTCATATGACCTGTAAAAAAGTGCCCAGAATGTTTAAAACATGCCATTAAAAA
>JAQWDH010000028.1 GCA_028705565.1 Patescibacteria group bacterium
GGTAGAGAAAAAAGTTTTGATCGTTACCTCACACAAAGACCATAAGAAAAATGTTTTGGAATTGAAAAATGTTGACGACAAAGACAATTTGGTTGAGTGGATTGTTTCGGTTTCTATGCTTACCGAGGGCTGGGATGTAAAAAATGTTTTTCAAATCGTGCCATGGGAAGACCGAGCTTTCAATTCAAAACTTTTGATCGCCCAAGTTTTGGGGCGAGGTCTTCGCATACCGGAAGAATACAAGTCGCCACAGCCGAAAGTCAGAGTTTTCAATCACGACGCTTGGAGCAGAAATATTCGCGGTTTAGTTGATGAAATTTTGGAAATTGAAGTCCGCTTAACAAGCGAGGCGTTAACTTCCGGCGAGCGGGCAAAATATCATTTTGATTTATATACGATTGATTACGAAAAACAAGAAAAAGCTGTCAAAGCGGAAAAAGACACGGAAATTTTTGATTATTCAAAAGGGTTTATTAATTTGGTTGCTCAAATTGAGCGAATAGACCGAGAAACCGAATATGAAGATTTAGGCGGCGTTATCAAGCCGAAAACAACAACAATCCAAAAAGAAGTTTTTGGAATTGATGAGGTGGTGGCAAAAATAGTTGAAACTTTCAAGACGAGAGATTTTGAGGCAAAAATCAGATTTCCAAAGGGCGAATACGAAAAAGAACATTTGCCACCAGAAAACGAAATAAAAGAGATTATCCTAAATTCAATGCGAAAGGTTGGAATTAAAAGCGGAGTTTTAACCGAGGATAACGCCAACAGAATTTTCAAAGCGTTTCAAACGCTTTTCAGAGCAAGAGGATCAACGATTATTTTGGAAAAAACCGCAAACAAACCGAAGTTAATCGGCACAAAAGAAATTGAAAAGGAAAGCGTCGCCGTCGGAGCGATAAAACACGGCTCAACGGTTTTCTACACCGAAAATTTCAAAGACGAGTGTAAAAACGGAATGATCGATATTTTGCAGGATATAGCCAGTGATGAAAACTTGCCAAGAAGTGCAAGCAAAGAAGTTAATTCTTACTGCTTCAAAACGCCGGTTAATGTCGTTTTGACAAAACTTGAGCCGGAAAGAAAATTTGTTGAAACTTTGGTCAATTCGCATTTGTGCGAAAAATTGGAAGCGTGGATAAAATCCCGTGATATGGGATTTTATAGCGTTGAGTATTCGTGGCGAAAAGGCGAACATCCAACGCAAGGAAGTTTCAACCCCGATTTCTTTTTGAAACTTGGTGAAAATATTGTTGTCGTTGAGATAAAATCCGACGGCGACGATTCGGAAGAAAACAAAGCAAAATATCGCTGGGCGGAAAATCATTTTGAGGACTTGAACGAGGAATTGAAAAAAGCGAAAATCAAGCAAAAATATTTTTTCCATTTTTTGAGCCCAGCGAGCTATTCGGAATTTACAGAATATTTGATTGATGGTAGATTATTCAAAGGTGAATTCAGAAGCGAGCTTGAGGATTTGCTTGAAAAATAAGTTTTGAGGCGGCGCGCCAATGAAATTGGCACGCACTCCAAATCCGCCGAAAAAAGAGCCGTCGGAAGCGAGGGCGAGGCGGAAGGGGGGTGTGGGGGGAATTCCGCCTCGCCCGAGCCGAAGCGAAGCCCCGCCACCCTGCTCGTTCAGAGCAGAGGCCAGCAAAAAAGTTTTCTTTTCCTTTTAGAAGAAAAAATCGGGCGCGCGCAAAATAAAAAATGCGAAGAAAACTTTTTTGCTGGACAGCGAGCGAAGCGAGCGGTGGCGGGGCGTAGCGTTCAAAATTCGCAATCCGGATTTTCGTCAAAAAAAGTTCGGATTTTAACCAAAAGGTCCCGCCAATTTTCAAAATTCGGATTTTGGGCGATTGTTGCCTCGCCCCGCCAAAGGCGGGGCTCGGCTTCGGCAAGGATTTTGAAGGGAAATTTGAAATCCAAAAACAATTTCTGCCCGCTCAAACGGAAGTTCGCCGTGCGAAGCACGGATAAAATGAAATTTTATAAACCAATCTTTTTTTCTTTCGCCTTTGGCGAAAGGCAAAGCGATAATTTAATTTTGACTGCCCAATAATATGACAAACGAAAATAATCAAACCAAAAAGTTTTTCATCTACGCCCGCAAATCAACTGACAGCGAAGACAGGCAGGTTCGCAGTATTGCCGACCAATTGGCTGAATTGCGAGAGCTGGCGAAAAAAGAAAACATTGATGTTGTTGATACTTTGGTGGAAAAGCAAACTGCGAAAAAGCCCGGACGGCCTGTCTTCGCTGAAATGTTAAAGCGAATTGAAGCGGGCGAAGCAATGGGAATTTTAGCATGGCACCCAGACCGCCTTGCTCGCAATTCCGTTGACGGCGGGCAAATTATCTATCTTGTGGACACTGGCGTTATTCAAGAGCTAAAATTCCCGACTTTTTGGTTTGATCCAACACCGCAGGGCAAATTTATGCTATCAATCGCTTTCGGGCAGTCAAAATATTACATTGATAATCTTTCGGAAAATATCAAGCGAGGACATCGGCAAAAATTGAAAAACGGACTTTGGCCTCAAATGGCTCCGCTTGGATATTTGAATAATCGGGAAACAAAACAAATTTATTTGGACGAGGAGAAAGCTCCTTTGATAAAAAAGACATTTGAGGCTTACGCTTCGGGAAATCACACCTTGAAAAATCTCCGAAAGATTATCAACGGGCTTGGTTTGCGAGGGCGGCGAGACGGATTGCTTTCCGTTTCAAATTTTCAGTATTTACTACAAAATCCATTTTATTACGGCATAATCCGATATAACGGAGAATTTTACAACGGAAAGCACGAACCGATTATAACAAAGAAACTTTTTGACGAATGCCAAGAAGTGATGAAAAGAAAATCTAAACCGCAAAAAACGGACAAGATGAAATTTTTTCTTTATCGCGGATTTTTCCATTGTGCGGAGTGCGGATTTACAATAACGGCGGACAGAAAAATCAAAAAAAGCGGGAAGCAATATGTTTATTATTATTGCACCAAGAAAAATCCGAATCATGTTTGTTCGCAAAATGTTTTCACGAGAGAAGAAAAAATTTCATCCCAAATAAAAAAGGAGGTTCAAAAAGTTTCTTTGTCCGATGATTGCGCCGATTGGATGTTGGCGGAATTGGAAAAAGAACAAAAGGAAAAGGCGCAATCGTCTCGCTTTTTTGCTCAAAAATTTCAAAACGAAATAAAAATGATTGACGAGAAATTGGAAAAATTGATGAATGCTTATCTTGAAAGCGTTTTGAATATCCGAGAATATCAAGAAGTGAAAAACAAACTCGTCAATCAAAAACAAGCTTTGAAAGATAAAATAACAGCTTTTGAGCAAAAAAGCGTTAATCGGTTCGAACTCGCCGCCAAATTCATAAAAACGAGCAAACAAGCCAAAATTATCGCTTTGCAAGAAAATCCCGAAGGGATTCGGGATTTTCTAAAAAAGATTGGTTCGAACTTCCTAATCCAAAACCAAAACATTTCTTTTTTGCCGCGCGGAGCGTGGCAAATCCTTTCAAAATCAGCCCTTTGCGCGCGTAGCGCGCCAGCCGAGCGGCGAAGCCGCGAGGCAAACACCGCCCAAAACGCTGAAATTGTAAATTGGCGGAGAGAGCGGGATTTGAACCCGCGAACGGCTTGTGACCGTTACACGCTTTCCAAGCGTGCGCACTAGACCACTATGCGACCTCTCCATATTAATATGATTTTAAACAATTTTTTTAATTTTGTCCAATAAAAATAACTGTCATTGCGGTAAAAAACCCGATCAATCATCGATCGGGTCTCTAGACGAATCTGAATTTCTCAATAATCCGTCTAAGTAACTTTTAGTTGAACTTAGTTTTGGAAATGAATACTGGCTAGAAAGAGAAAGAAATTCATCTGGCCAATCTGAACTA